>NZ_JBFAMQ010000016.1:0-117449 GCF_040674615.1 Glycomyces sp. NPDC049804 | reverse complement strand
TGTCGCGTCCGTCGGGGGGGCGCCGGCGCCCGCCCCCCCCCCCCGCCTCGTCGCGGCGGGCGCCCCGCCCCCCCCCCCCCCCCCCCGGGGGGGGGGGGGGGGGGCCCCCCCCCCCCCCCCGCGACCGAAGCCGCCAGATTCCGGTGATTTCAGGACGGATCGATGAGTCTCGGCAGTCCGCGTCGTCATAATCGGCAGCGGCGGGACCAACCGGCGCCTTTCGCGGATCGGAGCGATCATGAGCAAGATCTTCAGCCACATGACGATGTCACTGGATGGGTACATCGCGCAGCCGGACGACCAGATCGGCGAGCTCTTCGACTGGTACTCGGCCGGAGCGGTCGATGTGCCCAACCCCAACGAGACCGTCACCTTCGCCGTCGACGAGGCCAGCGCCCAGATGCTGCGAGACTTGACCGAGAACACCGGCGCGCTCATCGCCGGGCGGCGACTCTTCGACATCGCCGACGGCTGGGGCGACAAGCACCCGGCCGGCGCGCCGGTCGTCGTGGTCACGCATGTCCCCCCGGAGGACGCGGCCGAGCGTTGGCCGACCACGACGTTCGTCGACAGTGTCGAGTCCGCGATCGCCCGGGCGACCGAGATCGCCGACGGCAAGGATGTGACGATCGCCAGTGCGAACGTGACCCAGCAGGCGCTCGCGCTCGGCCTGGTCGACGAGGTGTGCGTCAGTCTCGTCCCGGTGCTGTTCGGCGAAGGCATCCCCTATTTCGGCGAGCTCGGCGGCAAGCACCTGCTCTTGGAAGACCCGGTCGTCGTGGAGGGGAAGCGCGCACTCCATCTCCGGTATCCGGTCCGCCGCTAGGCGGGCGTTGCGCTGCGTGCGAGGAGGCTGGCGGCTGAGCGAGACGGGTCTTGTCTCCGATTCAGTACCGGGACCCTGTTCCGCTCAGCCTCTCAACGAGGCGCCAAACGCCAGTCGACGGGTTCTGATGGTTCGTCTTGTGCCCAGCGTCCAATGTCCTGGCCCGACGGATCGCATCCGCCTGGTGCGGCTGGAAGTCCTCGCAGCGCAGTGCGCTCTTGTCGTAGTCGGGGAGGTGCTTCCGGAGGCGTCGGCGCGCCTCCTTCTGGTTGAGCTCAGAACCGCATTCCTCGAAATGCAGCAAGAGCCACAATTCAAAGCAAGGGCATGACACGGCCAGCCGGAGGCGTTTCCCGGCAGTGACGATCGCCTTCTGGAACGTGCCGCCGTCCTTGTAGTCGTCCTCATCGAAGACGCACCACGCCTCATCGAAGTCGCCGCTGTCGAACAGCCGGATCGCATGATTCACGACCGTGAGCGGGTCCTTGTTCTTGGTGACGATCTTGACATGGGGGATCGTCGGCGATGACTTGCCTTTGAACTGCTCGAGGTACTGGCGCTCGGTCTCCTCGGCGTCGATGACGACCAGGATCTTGTCTCGGCGCTCACGCTGCCGCCAGTGGTCGGGGCGGGTCCTGTTCCGGGGCAAAGGCCTACTCCGTCTTGTTCGCCGCCGCCACGATCTCGACCAGCGACTCCGGATGGATATCGGGAACGCCGCCGTAGCTGCCGCCGAGGTAGTGGCGTTCGAGGTTGTGCTCCTTGCGGGGCTTGAAGGAGGTCAGCGGGTACAACTCGCTGGCGCCGTCTTCCTGCTTCTCCACGAACCAGACCTCATCGCGCTTGAGAATCGGCTCCCCGAAGCTGGTCCCGAGCAGGGTCGCGTCGTGGGTCGAGAAGATCAGCTGCGCATTATTCGGGTTGGTGCGCTTGTCCTGGAACAACTCGATGATCCGCGGGATGATGCGCGGGTGCAGACTGGTGTCGAATTCATCGATGACGAGTGTGGCTCCATCTTGGAGCGCATCGAGAATGTGCGCCATATACAGCAGGAACGAGATGGTTCCACGGGACTCGTCACCCTCGGAGAAGGGCTCGGCATGTGACTGGTGATAGAACTCCACGTGTCGCATGCGAGAGATCTCCTTGAACGCTCGAGCGAGGGCACCGGTTTTGCCCGCGCCCCTTTCGATCTCCGACTCGAAGGTTTGCGTGAAAGCGCGCTCAATGTCGTTCGTGGGAAGAAAGGATCTGGCGGCTCCACCTGCGGATTCTATGGTCATTCTTACATCGGATACCTTGAGGTCGGTGATTCCGAGGTCGGCCTTCTTGGCGAGATCGACAAGGATTGGGTGGCGTTCGACCGCTGAGGGAAGGTCGTCGACCGTATCTTCACCGGTGAATTCACCTCGTCTAAGATCTGTCTTGAGCCATTTCCAGAAAGGCTGCCACTCGGTGGCTTTGTAGACATCCGCCATGGCCAGCGCCGGAGCATAAACTGGCGTTTCTGCAGAGAGAGTCTGCAGCGCCGAACGGTTCGTCATAGTTGCGCCGATGATGATGTTCTCCCCGGTGCGATCGAGGAGGACTCGTTTCCGGTTCTGAGGGTAGGCGCTCAGATGCTCCCGGTCGACATTTCCCTCCGCGACCGACAGGCGATATTCGTACCGCACTCCGTTCAGGTCGCATTCGATCTCGTAGGAGGTAGGAAGTCCAGTCGAGGTTTGGTCGAGACGGAACGGTCGGTGCAGCGGTTCAATCCATCGAGTGACGAAGCGGTCTTTGAACAACAATGCTTCGATCAGGTTCGACTTGCCGGAGGCATTCGCGCCGTAGATCGCGGCGACCGGAAGCGCCTCGAACTCGCTGTCGCGGCGGCTTGGGAGCATCGAGAGTTCCTGGGGGTCGCGGAGCGACTTGTAGTTGGACACCTTGAAGCTGATCAGCATCCCGAACACCTCCTCTTTCAGAGGCTATCACGCAGAAAACCTGCACAAAGCCAGTTGAAGGCTCGGTGGGCCGAAGGACGGGCCCGCACCGCCACCCGAAAGCAGTGCGGGCCCGAACTGTTCTCCTCCCGGCTCCGGAGGAGAGTCTTACCAGCCGATCCAGGCGGTCTGGGCGTAGTCGCCGCCGAGGTCGTTGGATTGGAGGCCGGCGTTGGAGAGGGTCCAGAGCTGGTCGCCGATCACGACAGTGCGCAGGATCTGCGTGTTGTAGGGGTCGACGTCGGCCGCGCTGTGGTCGATCCAGGCCGCTTCGGTCAGGGTGTCGGCGCCGATGTCCAGGACGAGGACGCCGGACTGGTACTCCATGTCCCAGTCCGAGACGGGCAGCGCCGCGATCGAGGCGTCCTCCCAGTACAGGAACGCGTGCGGGTCCCATTGGACCGGCGAGTCCGCGCCTTCGCGGTAGTACTGGTCGAGCACCGTCGCCTCGGCCGCGGCCGTGTCGAAGAGGCTCACTTGGAGGCCCGTCGTCTGGCCTTCGGCCGTGGCCTCCTGGCCGACGCCCAGCAGGCGGTCGGGGCCGACCGGGTGGAGGTAGCCGGAGTAGCCGGTGATCTTGAGTTCGCCGGTGACGACCGGGTTCGCGGGATCGGCGAGGTCGATCGTGTAGAGCGGGTCGGTCTGGCGGAAGGTGACCACGTAGCCGGTGTCGCCGATGAAGCGGACCGCGTAGATCTGCTCGTCCACACCGAGATCCGTGACCGAGCCGGTCTTCTCGAGCGAGTCGTCGCCGACCGCGAAGACCGTGACGGTGGACTTCGACGGCTCGGCGTCCTCGGCCGGCTGGCCGCCCCACAGGCAGTCGATCCAGGGGCCGCAGCCGCCGCCGGTCGGGTCCTCGGTGGTCGCGACCCGCAGGTGGCCGTCGAACTCGCTCAGGGAGTACTGGTTGAGGAGGCTGCCGGGGACGGCCGCCTCGCCCGCGAGGCGGGCCTGGCCGCCGTCGAAGACGAAGCGGTAGATCTCGCTCTCGGCCTTCGCTTCGTCGTCGCCCCAGGCGTAGTCGTAGTGCGCCAGGTAGAGGCTGTCGGTGGTGCCGTGGACGGTCTCGCCGTCGACCATCACCGTCTGCGGCGCGGCCTCGGTCCAGCCGCCGTCGGCGGGGAGGGCGAGGACGCTCACCGAGGCGCCGGTGAACCGCTCGGGGTGCGCGATCTCGGCGCAGTCGACCTCGTGCGCTTCGCCGTTGACCTCGAACGAGGGGAGCCAGTCCTCGAGTTCGGTGTCCCGCACCGCGTCCGCGATGTCGGACTCGTCGGCCTCGCCGGTGTAGAGGGTGTCCCAGACCGGCTGGATGAGCGGCTGCGAGCCGATCGCCAGCCGCACTTCGCCGTCCACGAGACGGGCGTCCACCATGGACCCCTCCATCGTGAACGTGTCGAGCACTTCGAGCGAAGCGGTGTCGAGCCGCTCGAGCCGGAACTCGTTCACCCACTCGTCGCCGCGCTCGGCGCTCAGGCTGGACATCAGCAGCAGCTCGTCGTCGCCGAGGAACAGCTGGTGGTTCCACGCGTCGTCGGCGAGGTCGTGCTCGGCGGCGACCTCGCCGGTGCGGACGTCGACCGCGCGCAGCTTGCTGTAGTCGATGACGCTGTAGACGAAGGTGCCGTCGGTCTTGACGATGTCCGGTTCGTCAACGCCCGCAACGGCGTTGTTCGTGCCCGAGAACGCGTCGTCGCCGGCGGCCTGGGTCGGGGCCTCGGCGCTCGTCGCCCCGGAGTCCTCGACGGCGAATTCCTCGCCGCCGTTGCGGGCCAGGTCGTCGAACTCCCATTGGCTGAACGCGGCGATGGCGGCGTCCTGGATGCCTTCGAGGGCGTCGTCGCAGGAGTCGAACGCCGCGAGCTGGGCGGAGACGGGGACCCAGGGGATCGTCTCGATCGTGGGGTCGGGGGAGGGGGAGGTGCACGCGGTCGCGGCGGCGACGGTCGCCGCCGCGGCGCATGCGATGAGGAGTCTGCGGTTCATGTCCTTCGGACGCCGGGGCGGCGCGAACGGTTCCCGCGAACGACGAGACGGGCCCGGGGCGTCCCGGTCACGGCGAAACTTGCCAGCCGTAGACCAGGAGAGGCCCACGGGCCCGTCTCGGAACCGATCGGTTCAGCCCTTGGTGCTGCCCGCGGTCAGGCCGCTGATGAGATGCCGTTCGGCGAAGGCGTAGAACACCAGAGCCGGGAGCATGGCGAGCATGACGAAGGCGAGCACTTTCGCGGTGTCGGAGGCGAACTGGCCGCTGAACTGCGTGACGCCGAGCGGGAGCGTCCACCATGTGGACTTCTGGAGCACGACCAGCGGCAGCAGGAACGAGTTCCAGGAGCCGACCAGCGCGAGCACCGACACCGTCGCGAGCACCGGTCGCGACATCGGCAGCAGGATGCGGGTGAAGAACAGCCACGGCCCCGCGCCGTCGATCGTCGCCGCCTCCTCGACCTCGCCGGGGATCTGCCGGAAGAAGGTGCGCAGGATGATGATCGTCAGCGGCAGGCCGAACGCCGCCTGCGGCAGGATCACCCCGAAGGGGCTGTTGAGCAGCTCGAACGTCCGCAGGATGATGAACAGCGGCAGTACCGCCACCGCGAACGGGAACATCATCCCGGCCGCGAACAGCGTGAACAGGCCCTCTCGGCCGCGGAAGGTGAAGCGCGCGAACACGAACGCGATCATCGCCGAGCAGATCACCACGATGAGGGTGGTCACGAGCGCGATGAACACGGAGCTCCAGAGCTGCTGCCAGAACGTGGCCGAGGCGAGGACGTCGGTGTAGTTCGCGGTGTGCCACGGGTTCGGCAGGCCCAGCGCGTTCTCGCGGAGCTGCTGGTTGTCCTTGAAGCCGCCGAGGAACGCGAACAGGATCGGCGTCGCCACGAACGCGGTCGTGATGAACGCGGCGATGTAGAAACCGGTGTGGCGCAGGATTCGCGCGCTGCGCATGGTGACCGTCATGAGCGGGTCCCCCCGGAGGTGGTGATCGACCCCTGGAGGTCGCGGTTGAGGACGAATCGCTGGTAGAACAGCGCGAACACGAGGCTGATCAGGAACATCGCGATCGACAGCGCTGAGGCGTACCCGATCTGGTTGCGCTGGAAGCCCTGCTCGTACATGGTGATCGCGAGGGTCTCGGAGGCGTGGAACGGCCCGCCGCCGGTGAGCACGTACACCAGGTCGAACAGCTGCACGGCGCCGATCACGGACAGGAACACGATCATGCGCGCCGTCGGGCCCATGAGCGGGAGCGTGATGTTGCGGAAGGCCTGGCCCCTCGTGGCGCCGTCGATGGCCGCGGCCTCGTACAGCTCTTCGGGGATGTTCTGGCGCCCGGCCAGGAACAGGATCATGTGGAAGCCGAAGAACTTCCAGGTGAGGATGCCGAAGACGACGAACATGATGATGTTGCGGTCGGACAGCCATCCGATCTGCGCGTCGATGCCGAGGCTTCCCAGCAGGGAGTCGGCGAACCCGCGCCGCGGCGAGAACACCAGGCGGAACAGCACGGCCGTGACCGCCTCGGTGAGGACGTACGGCACGAAGAAGAGCAGCCGGAACGCGGTGCGCCCCGGGAAGCGCTGGTGCAGCAGCATCGCCAGGCCGAACGAGATCGGCAGCTGGACGAGCAGGGACAGGACCACGATGAGGCCCAGGCGCCACAGGTCCCCGAGGAAGACCTCGTCCTTGAGGAGGTTCTGGAAGTTCTCGAGCCCCACGAACTCGGTCGGCACGCCGCCGAGGCCGTTCCAGCGGAAGAACGAGACGTACGCGGCGAACAGCACCGGCAGGATCACGAACAGCAGGAACAGCATCAGGCCGGGGACGATGAACGTCGAGAGGGTCCCCGCGCCGGGGCGCCCGGACCGGCGGCGCGGGCGTGAGCCCGCGCGCCGGTCCGGGCGCCCCGTTACCGGGGAGACCCGAAGGGGCTCCTTGAGTGTCACTGCTCGGCCGCCCAGGCCTCGTTGACCATCGCCACGAAGTCCTCGGGGGTGACCTGGCCGAGGAGCAGGCCCTCGGTGGCGTCGTTGATGACGCCGCCGATGGCCGGCGGGTACGCCTGGTCGAGGTAGAGCTGCGTGCCGGTGGCGCCGGCGAGGGCGTCGACGACCTTCTGGGTGTCCTCGCTCATCTCCGGCGCGACCGACGCGGGGTCGGCGGCGACCGGGGTCAGGTTGCCCTCGGCGACCGCGCGGGAGTAGTTCTCGGGCGCCATGAAGTCGCACAGGAAGTCCAGGGCCGAGTCGGGCGCGTCCGCGGCGACCGCGTAGCCGTTGCCGCCGCCGAGGAACTCGGTGGTGGTGCCCACGCCGCCCTCGACCGAGGGGAAGGGGAAGAACCCGAGGTTCTCGGGGCCTTCGGTGCCGGAGTTGTCGCGCTGGGCCTGCGGGGCCCACTGGCCCATGAGCTCCATCGCGGCGAGGCCCTCGCCCATGATCGCGGCCTGGCCGTCGGCTTCGGCGTACACCGTGGATTCGAAGCCCTCCTGGAAGGGCTCCATCGCGGCGAGTTCGGCGAGCATCTGCCCGGCCTGGACGAACGCCGGGTCGGAGAAGTCGCCGGCGTCGGCCGCGGCTTCGAGGCCGTCGAGGCCCGCGAGGCGCATCGAGAGGTAGGTCCAGTAGAAGTGGCCGGGCCACTTGTCGGCGCCCGCGAGGGCGATCGGCGTGATGTCGGCGGCCTTCAGGGCCTCGACGGCGGCCAGGAACTCGTCCCACGTGGCCGGCGGCTGCTCGATGCCCGCTTGGGCGAAGAGGTCCATGTTGTACCAGAACCCGACGACCCCGGCGTCGAACGGCAGGCCGTAGAGCTTGCCGTCGATCGTGTAGGGCTCTAGGGCGATCGGGTTGATCTGGTCGATGCAGTCGAGCTGCCCGGTGAGGTCCTTCACGAGGCCGGCCTCGGCCTGCTCGGCGAGCACGCCGCCGCCCCAGGTGTGGAAGATGTCGGGCATGTCGCCGGATTGCGCGGCGGTGCCCATGCGGTCCTTGAACGCCTGGTTCTCGATGGGCTGCACGTCCATCGTGAGGTCGTTCGCGGCCTCGAAGTCGTCCGCGAACTCCTGGAAGAGGGACATGAGCGGGTCCTGGTTGCTGATGTGCCACCAGGTCAAGTCGGCGCTGCTCTCGCCGCTGTCGCCGCAGGCGGCGACGCCCAGCGCGAGCACGGCGGCCGTTCCGGCGGCCACCACCGCCCGCGGACGGAATAGGGGATTTCGCATCGTTGCTCGTCCTCTCGAGGGATGAAGGGTGCTCCGAAACTTTCGGAGCGAGTATCGGAAATTATCGATGCGGCCATACTACCGGTGAGCACTTCGAATGTGAAGGGGGTCTCTGTTACCGCTCGCCTTAGCGCCTTGACAGCATCGACGCAGGTCAATGGGGTGGGCCGGAATCGCCGACGGAGACGCGAAAACGGCCGCCCCGGTGAACCGGGACGGCCGTCAAGACTCTGGAGCGGGTGACGAGAATCGAACTCGCCTCTCAACCTTGGGAAGGTCGCATTCTACCAATGAACTACACCCGCGAACTCTGGCGAACAGAGCCGATCGAAGTATACAAGGCCGCGGCGGCGGGGCCGGGAGGCCCCGCCGCGCGCCTCGGCTACAAGGTCGCGAGCGCGGCCGTGATGTCGCCGTGGAGCAGCCCGACGTTGGCGTACACGCCGGGGTTGCCCGCCTCGGCGCAGCCGTGGCCCCAGCTGACGATGCCCACGAGCACGCCGTCGGCGACGAGCGGGCCGCCGGAGTCGCCCTGGCAGGAGTCCGCCCCGCCGTTCGCGAGGTCGCCGGCGCAGATCATGCTGCCCGCGTCGAACTCCGCGCCGTAGGCGTCGGCGCATTCGGCGTCGGTGACGTAGGGGACGTCCACGTAGAGCAGGTCCCGCGAGCCCGAGTCGCTCTCGGTGGTGCCCCACCCGGCGACGGTGAGGGTGCCCCAGTCCTTGGTGTCGGCGTCCGCCAGGGGAACGGTGGCGGCGTTCGGGATCGGTGCGGCGAGTTTGACGAGCGACCAGTCGTCGACCATGGTCGAGCCGTCGTAGCCGTCGGCGACCTTGATCTCGGCGACCTCGTACACCTCGGTCTGGGTGATGTCGGTGCCGCCGTGGCGGATCACCATGTCGGCGGCGGCGGTGCCCTCGGTGCAGTGGGCGGCGGTGAGGACGACGTCGGCCGCGATGAGCTGGCCGCCGCAGTAGTTGAAGGAGGGGTCGTTCGCGTCGGCGAGGGCGACGATCCAGGGGAACTGGCCGTCCTCGGCGGGCTGGCCGCCGATGATCTGGGCCTCGAAGCCGCCGTCCGTCGTGTCGGCTTCGGCCCAGGCGCCGGTCGCGCCGAGGGTGAGGGCGGCGGCGAGTCCGGCCGCGGCCGCGGCGCCGATCCTGGTGAGGGTCTTGCTGCGGTTCTGCACGCGCAGGTCCTTTCGAGATGGGTGGTCCGAAAGCGGCGGCCGTGGTGGGCCGCCATGCCGTGACCCTACGGGAAAAGCCCTCATATTCATATAATCCCGTCATCATCGGTATTTCAGTGAATATCCCTCTGAATAATGCCAATAAGGACATTCGATGGCGCTGAGTCCTCATCGGTGGATGGCGGTGCCGCCCGGCCCGGTGCGTCACTCGTTGGCGCTCAGCTGCATGACGGCGATCGCGATGTCTGCGCGCCGACGCTGGCGCAGACCCCGGCGTCGGGCGCTGCGAAGCAATAACGGCGACGGCCGGGCGGGCCGCGTGTCGCGCGCGGCCCGCCCGGCCGTCGATGAGTGACATCAGGTGGCCGCCTGCCATGCGGCCTCAAGTGGTCGGAGGGTTAGCCCTCCCAGCCCGCCAGGACCTCTTCGATGGCGTCGTTGAAGTCCGCGACCTCGCCGTACACGCCGGGGTTGCCCGCCTCGGCGCAGCCGTAGCCCCAGCTGACGATGCCGACCAGGACCTGCTCTTCACCGGCCGGGGTCATGATCGGGCCGCCCGAGTCGCCCTGGCACGAGTCGACGCCGCCGTTCTCCAGGTCGCCCGCGCACAGCATGGTCTGCGCGTCGACCTCGTCCGGGTAGGCGGCCTCGCAGTCGGCGTCGCTGACGAACGGCACCTCGACCCACTGCGCGGTGGTCGGGAAGCCCTCGCCCGTGTCGCCCCAGCCGGCGGTCTCGAGGAGGTCGTACTCCTCGGGCTCGGTGGCGAGCGCGATCGGCTCGACGTCGAGCGGCTCGGCGAGCTTGAGCAGCGCCCAGTCGTTCGACATCGCGATGGGATCGTTGTAGTCCTCGGCCACGTGAAGGTCCGCGACCGCGGTCTCGACGACGTCCTCGGACTCGAGGTCGATCGCGCCGGAGAAGACCACGAGGTCCTCCGCGACCGACTCCTCGACGCAGTGGGCCGCGGTGAGCACGACGTCCTCGGCGATCACCGAGCCGCCGCAGAACTGCCGCTCGTACGGGGTGCCCTCGCCGGGGGAGCCGAGGCCCACCAGCCACGGGTACTGGCCGTCGGTGACGTCGCCGCCGCCGATGATCATGGTCTCGAAGTCGCCCTTGGCGTCCGCGGGCTCCTCCGCGTTGGCGGCGATGCCCGCCCACGCGATGGCGGCGGCGCCGAGTCCTGCGGCTACGCCGGCGCCGAGACGGATCGCTTGCTTCCTCGTTCTGTCCACTGTGCATCCTTTCGGGGTGGATGTGAGGGTTGGGCCGTTTGGCCGTCCTAGCCCGAAAGACGCAGTGAGAGAGTTTCACGGTTGCTCGCGGCTAAAGAATGTTTTTCGGTGAATAGCGGCAAACGTCTACCGAGGCAACGCGAACGGCCGGGCAGGCGACGCCTGCCCGGCCGGAAGCCGCTGCGTGCTACCCCTTCGCGGAGCCGAGCTCCTTGCCCAGATGGATCGAGCCGTCGGTGCACGCGTAGAACCCGAACGGCGTGACGGGCGCGTAGCCGAGGACCCCGTACATGGCGACGGCCTCGGGCTGGCGCGGGCCGGTCTCGAGGATCACGCGCTTGCGGCCCGCCTCGGCCGCGGACGCCTCGACGGCGGCCACGAGGAGCTTCGCGAGGCCCTGGCGCCGGGCGTGCTCGCGCACGTAGACGCGCTTCATCTCGGCATCCTCGCCGTGCGAGCGCCAGCCGCCGCAGCCGGCCGGCTCCCCGGCCTCGTCGTACGCGACGATGAAGTCGCCGTTCGGCGGGTGGAAGTCGTCCTCGCCGAGCTGCGTCTCGTCGCCGCCGCCGTAGCGGCGGACGTACTCCTGCTGGATCTCGGCGCAGAGCAACTGCGCCACAGGGCTGTCGAACCGGGTCCTCGAAAGCGTGTACTGCACGCGTCCAACTCTGGCATGTGCGGGCCGGGCCGTGCCAGCGCTCTCGGTCACGCGGAAACACACCGCAAAGCGGTCGTAAACCGGCTGATCGGACGAGGTGCGAACTGCCCGTTCGGCGTCCGCGGCCGACCGAACGCACAGACTTGTCGCGCACCCTTCCAGCGGCGTCCTCCACGGCCGGTATCGGGTTCCCGACCATTACGATCTTCACATCGGCGATTGGTTGAATCGGGTCCGGCGTCCCGGGCACTCCGTCGCCCCGAACGCACGCGGGCGCGCGCATCCCTCCGGCTCCGGCCGGGCGCGTCCGGGCCCGTGCGCGAGCTTCTGCGAACACGCGGGCCGTCCGGCCGCGATCCTGTAGGAAGGAGGCATTCACCCATATGCGCGCAATGCTGCGACGGAAGCCCCCGATGGCCCGCGCTGACCGCTGGAACGGCTGGTCGGCGCCCTCGGTGCGGACGGCGTTCACGGCCGCGTTCGCGGTCGTGGTGGTCCTGGTCGGGCTGCGGCTGACCGTGCGCGACGATTCGCACGCGGTCTCGTGGCTGGCACTGCCTCCGCTGGCGGCCTCGGCGTTCCTGCCGTGGCGGTGGGTGGCCGGGGTCGGGCTGGCGAGCATGGGCGCGGCGTTCGCGTATCTGTGGATCCTGTACGACTTCGCGATGCACGGCGTGGCCTCGCACGGCGTGGACTTCCTGGTCGTGGCCGTGGCGGTGGTGATCTCGGCGGCGGTGGCGATCGTGCGCGAGCGCGACGACGAGCGGATGAAGCGCCTGACGCAGCTCGCCTCGGTGGTGCAGCAGGCGATCCTGCGGCCGATCGGGGAGCGTCTGGGGCCGTTCGACATCGCGGCGCGGTACGTCTCGGCGCGGTCGGGCGCGGAGATCGGCGGCGACCTGTACGAGGCGCTGAACACCGATTTCGGGGTGCGGATCATCATCGGGGACGTGCGGGGGAAGGGCCTGGACGCGGTGCGGCTCTCCTCGACGGTGCTGGGGTCGTACCGGCATGTGGCGTTCGAGCGGTCGGACCAGCGCTACATGATCAACGACCTGGACCACGCGGTGGCGCGGAACGCGGGCGACGAGGACTTCGTGACGGCGATCCTGCTGCAGGAGCGCGGCGGGACGCTGGAGATCATGAACTGCGGGCATCCGCCGCCGATGCTGGTGCGCGACGGGGTGGCGACCTACCTGGAGCCGGAGTCGATGGCCCCGCCGTTGGGGCTGGGCCCTTCGGTGCGCGAGCTGACGGTGCGGCTGCAGCCAGGGGACCGGATCTTCCTGTACACGGACGGCCTGGCGGAGGCGCGCAAGGACGGCGAGTTCTTCCCGATCCGCGAGCGGGCCTGGAGCCTCATCGGGCACGGCAACGTGGGCGACGGCCTGGCGTCGCTGGAGTCGGCGCTGCGCCGCTGGGTGGGCGGCCCGCTGACGGACGACATCGCGCTGCTGCTGCTGGACTACCGGCCGGAGACCGGCTGAGCCCGGGCGTTCAGACGGATTTGGCGAGGCGGCAGCGGCGCAGTCGCCGCATCCGCGAGACCAGTCGGCGGCGCTTGGTGAACCGGACGGGGAGCTGGCGGCGGAACTTCACTGCGCGGCCTCCTCGGCGGGCATGGCGACGGGCAGCTCGAGCTTGAAGACGCGGTGCAGGACGGGCCTGGCGCGGCGGTGGCGGCCGATGTAGGCGGGGCGGGCGCGCGCCGCGATGCGGTCGGCGACGGCTCGGATCATGGGTGTGCTCCAGGTGGGTTCGCACAGGCGGTCGGTCACCCGGTTCAACGAGGCACGGGTGCGCAGGTTACGGCGGCGCGCCCGCGGGATCGCGACGGTCACCCGATCGAAGGAGCGGCGGGTGGCCGGTCCGTCGGAAATCGGACTCGGTTTTCCTGCTGAGAGTACTTTCGCGCGGCGTTTCGGCGCGGCATACTTGAGGCTAGCTACTGACGGGTAATATGATGAGGGTTACCACCGAGTAATGGAGGACCCGCAATGACGCACTTCCGCCACAACCTTCGAGACCTGGAGTTCAATCTCTTCGAGGTCTTCGGAGCGGACAAGATTCTCGACGACCCGGCCTTCGCGGACCTGGACGAGGCGACCGCCCGCGAGATCCTGACCGAGCTGGCACGCCTGTCCCAGGACGAGCTGGCATCCGGCTGGGTGGAGGGCGACCGCAATCCGCCGGTGTTCGACGCCGCCAGCCACTCGGTGACGCTCCCCGAGTCGTTCAAGAAGGCCTACAAGGCGTTCATCGACGCCGAGTACTGGCGCCTGGACCTCCCCGAGGTCCTCGGCGGCACCGTCGCGCCGCGCATGCTCTGGTGGTCCCTGGCCGAACTCGTGCTCGGCGCCAACCCGGCCCTGTGGATGTACGCCGCGGGCTCCTCCTTCGCGCACACCGCCCACCTCGAGGGCACCCCCGAGCAGCAGGAGTGGGCGAAGCTCTTCGTCGAGAAGGGCTGGGGCGCGACCATGGTCCTCACCGAGCCCGACGCGGGCTCCGACGTCGGCGCGGGCACCACCAAGGCCTACAAGCAGCCCGACGGCTCCTGGCACATCGAGGGCGTCAAGCGCTTCATCACCTCGGGCGACCAGGACATGACCGAGAACATCGTCCACTACGTGCTCGCCCGCCCCGTGGGCGAAGAGGGCGTAGGCGGGCCGGGCACCAAGGGCCTCAGCCTCTTCATCGTGCCCAAGTTCCTGTTCGACCCGGCCACGGGCGAGCTCGGCGAGCGCAACGGCGTCAACGTCACCAACATCGAGCACAAGATGGGCCTCAAGGTCTCGGCCACCGCCGAGCTCACCTTCGGCGAGAAGGCCCCCGCGAAGGGCTGGCTCCTCGGCGAGAAGCACGAGGGCATCCGCCAGATGTTCCTCATCATCGAGTACGCGCGGATGATGGTGGGCACCAAGGCCATCGCCACGCTCTCCACCGGCTACCTCAACGCGCTCGACTACGCCAAGAGCCGCATCCAGGGCCCGGACCTGCTCAAGTCCACGGACAAGTCCTCGCCCCGCGTGCCGATCATCAAGCACCCGGACGTGCGCCGCTCCCTGCTCATGCAGAAGAGCTACGCCGAGGGCCTGCGCGCGCTCGTCGCCTACACCGCCTCCTGGCAGGACAAGTCCCGCCTGGCCGAGCTCGCGGGCGACGAGGACGGGGCCGAGACCGCGAAGAAGGTCAACGACCTGCTCCTCCCGCTCGTCAAGGGCTGCGGCTCGGAGCGGGCCTACGAGCTGCTGAGCTCGGAGTCCCTGCAGACCTTCGGCGGCTCCGGCTACCTCCAGGACTACCCGCTCGAGCAGTACGTGCGCGACGCCAAGATCGACACGCTGTACGAGGGCACCACCGCGATCCAGAGCCTCGACTTCCTGTTCCGCAAGATCATCAAGGACAACGGCGAGTCGCTCATGGTCGTCGCCGGCGAGATCATGGAGTCCACCCAGGACGGCCACCCGGCGCTTGAGGAGGTGCGCGGCAAGGTGCTGCGCGCGCTCGGCGACGTGCAGGGCATCCTCGAGGCGCTCCAGCCCGCGCTCATGGCCGCCATGGGCGACGAGCCGCGCGAGCTCTACAAGGCCGGGCTCCACTCCCGCCGCCTGCTGCTCGCCGTCGGCGACCTCATGGTCGGCTGGCTCCTGCTCCGCCAGGCCGAGATCGCCCAGGCGAAGCTGGACGAAGGCGCCGACGACGACTTCTACCGCGGCAAGGTCGCGGCCGCGACCTTCTTCTCCAAGGAGGTCCTCCCGCGCCTCACCGCCGACCGCAAGATCGTCGAAGCCGCGGACCTGACCGCCATGGACCTCCCCGACGAGGCCTTCTAGGTCTTCTGACCGGTCGCGACGAGACGCGCGCCCCCGCCTTCCCGGCGGGGGCGCGCGCCGTTCCGGGCCGGCTCTCGTACCGTCCGGACGCTAGGACGCCCCCGCCGTCGGGTCGAACGCGCCGAAGTCGAAGTACACCGCGGCCTGGTCGTCGCCGCTGGTCATCTCGGCGAGGGCCTGGTCCAGGCCGTACAGGGTCCCCCGCAGGTACTGCAGGTTCCGCCACATCGCCGCGTGGAACTCCAGGTACTGGCCGAGCGCGTTCTCCGCCGCCCCGGGCGCGGTCCCGAACGCGGGCGCCCTGCTGAGGGTCCCGGTCGCCAGGACCGGCAGCACCTCGTTCTCCAACTCCTCGATCAGCTCCACCAGGAACTGTCGGTACTCGCCGATCGACTCGGGGTCGAACACCCGATCCGCCATGGCCTTGCCCTCCGTCGCAGGTCTAGTTGTAGGGGTCCTCGTTGGGCTTCACATAGCCCCACACGTTCCCGGTCTCGCGCCGCGCCAGGCTCTGCGGCTCTTCCTTCTCCTCGGGCTTCTTCTTGTCCGCGTCCGAACGCTCCGAGGACTTTCCGCCCCGAGTCGGCGCCCCGGCCTGGTTCGCCTGGAACAGGCCCCCGCCGCCGCCGCGCGCCGGGCTCGAGGCCGCCGTCGTCGCCGGCGTCGTCATGGCCGGGCCGAACAGCCCCTGCGGCGCACCGCCACCGGCAGGCGGCGCCATCGCCCCGCCCGGCGGCCGCCCGCCGGAGCCGAACGAGCCGCCACCGGACCCTCCGCCGACACCGCCGCCGCTCGCCAGACCGCCCGATACCGCCTCGTCGTCGCCGGCCTCCTCGGCCTCCCACGGGTCCTCCTCGGCGTTGACCGTGCCGTCACCGCCCGGCGGGACCGGGCTCGGATCCTGGGTGGTCTGCGGCGCGACCGGCGGTGCGGGGCGCTCCGCCTCCGGCACCGCCAAGTCCATATAAGACGTACTGGCGCCGCTGGGGTACGGCCGGTCAGTGCCGGTCGTCTGCACCGCCGCGAGCTCGGCGCTCTGCCCGTCGCGCTTCTCCGCGATCGACTCGTCGATCGCCGCCTGCCGCTCCACGTACGCCGCGATCTCGGCCGCCACCCGCTCGGCGAAGACCTCCTTCGCCTCCTCGCCCACGAGCGCCCGCACCTCCGACACGAGCGTTCCGAGCGCCGAAAGCCGCTGCCCCACACGCTCTTCGATGAAGTCCCGCACCTCGGTCGCCAGCCCCGCGTCGGCCCCCGCCAGCTCCAGGGCCCTCTCGGCCTCCTCGCACGTCATCGTGATGCAGTCCCCGTGCCACCACGCCGGCCGCACATGCAGCGCCACCAGGCTCGACCACTCGCCCTCCGTGCCCACCAGCGGTGCGGGGTAAGGGATCTCGCCCGAGTCCCCGCCCTGCAGGGTGTAGATCGCCGACTCGCGCCCCGCCAGCTCGCCCACGGTCGCCTCGATGTCGTCGAGCGCGCCCTCCACCAGCGTCCGCGCCTCGCCCGCCTGCGCCGCGAAGGCGTCGAAGTCCTCCCCGGCCCAGCCCTCCGCCAGCAGCGCCAGCTTCGACTTGAACCGATCCGGCCACGTCCTCAGCCGCGACCCCACCTCCTCGGTCCAACCGGACCGCAAACGCTGCAAGGAGAACGCGTCGGCGTCCTCCGGCCGCACCGCCGTCACCGCCGCCCGGAAGTCCTCCTCCGTCGGGTACGCCATGCCCTCGCAGCGCGGCTTGAGCCGGTCCCGCTGCCCCTCCACCGGCACTGCCGACGCCAGCTGCACCCACGCTTCCTCGGCCGGGTGCGCCACCGGGTGCGGGCACGCCGCCGCCGAGCACCCGGCCCGGTCACCCGGTGCCGACGTGTCGCCGAACGCGATCGTGAACTCGAACGACGGCAGCTCCAGCGCACCGGTGTCAGCGGTCCAGTCCCCGCTTCCGGCGAAAAGCCCATCGGTCATCGGCGGCGCACCTCCTCACGTGGCGGCCCGTGTCCCCGGGCCTCGATTGCGTGTGCGCCCCATGGAAAGCGCCGCCGTCACGAATCCGTCATGGGTTGATCAAGCGCGCGCCGGGACCGACCCGTGACGGGCCGCGCGACAGTACTTCCGACGCCGCCGGGCGTCCGCCCGCGAGGGCGTCGACACCTCGAGAAGGAGGAGCCCATGACCGTGCACATGGACGTTGACGATGTGCGAACGGGCGGGACCGGCCTGCGCGGCCTGGCCCCCAACAGCCAGGCCGCGTCGAGGCGGGTGGAGCGCCCGGCGGCGACCGCGGCCGAGCAGAACACCGGCTTCGCCACCGGGGAGGCGGGCCGCCGCTGGCAGGCCGCCCTCGCGGCCGTCGCCACCGGCGTCGAGCGCCGCCTCGCCTGGCAGGGCGACCAGGTCGTCGGCGCTGCCGACGACCTCGACGCGGCCGACAAGGAGATGAGCTCCCGGTTCGGCGGCATCCAGAGCCAGCTCCCCGCCACGCCGAAGCCTTAGGAGGACCCATGCCCAGCTACCAGGACGCGCTCTCGGCCCACCCCTCGGAGTTCCTCACGTACGCCTCCGAGATGACCGCCGCCGCAACGGATCTCGCCACCCAGCAGACCGACTACGGCGCCAAGGTCGCCGAGATCAACAGCCACTGGCGCGACACGGCGAACGACGCCTTCAACGGCGAGGTCGGCAACGTCAACGCCCACCTCACGCAGGTCATCGGCGAGGTCACCGCCACGGCCGGCAGCCTGGCCGGGACGGCCGCGCAGATGCTCCTCGAATGCGCCGGCCTCAAAGCCGCCGACGCCGCGCTCAAAGCCGTCGGCTTCAGCATCCAGCCCGCTCCGCTGGTGACCCTCGGTCCGGCGCAGCGCACCGCGATCGCCATGGCGGGCCCGTTCGGCCCGATCCTCGAAGCCGCGCTGCAGGCGCAGGCGGCCGCGGGCACGATGGGCCTCCAGACCCTCACGTCCCTCATCAACGCCGCCGACGCGACGGCCGGAGCCGCCCTCAGCCAGGCCGCGGACCTCCTCAAGCCCTTGGACGACAAGTCGACCGGCGGCAAGGACATGGAGCGGCTGAAGGCCGCCGACGACCACTCGTCGAGCGGCACCGGGGGAGCGAACGACGAGGAGTCCTCCGAAGAGGAGGAAGAGAAGAAGGAAGAAGAGGAGAAGCAGGAAGAGCAGGCCGAGGAAGAGCAGCAGGGCCGGCAGCAGGAGCAGACCCAGCCGCAGGGCGAGCAGCCCGCCATGCCGGAGAACCCCTCCGGCATGGAGGACGTGGCGCAGCCCGAAATGCCCGCGATGGACAACCCTTGGGACGCTTCCGAACTCGAAGACCCTGACGACCCCGCCGGCGGCCTCGCCTCCGGCGGCGGCCTCGGAGGCGGTGGCATGGGCGGCGGCGCCGGCGGTCCGGGCTCGGGCCTGCCCGGAGGCGGCGCCCCGACGGGCGGCGGCATGGGCACCGGCACGATGCTCGGCGCTCCGGTCGGCACTCCCGCGGCGGCGGGCACCGGTGCCAAACCCGGTGGCGGCATGATGGGCGCCGGTGGCGGCCGCGGCGCCGGCGGCAACCAGGACGACGAGGTCGAACGCGAATCGTTCCTCACTGAAGACCCCGAAGACGACGTCTGGGGCATCGCCAAGGATGAGGAGACCTACTCCTAGCCGCACCCGCGCGCGTCAACCGTAGTTGACGATCGACGGATCGTCAACTATGGTTGACGCATGGCAGACGACAGGCGCACCACCCTCGCGGAGGACGAACCCGACCCGCTGCGGGGCCTGCAGGCCGTGCGGCACATGCGCACCGAGGCCGAGCGGCTCGAATCGGTCATGGTCCGCCGTGCCCGCAACGACGGTGCGAGCTGGGCCCAGATCGCCACGGTCCTCGGGGTCTCCAAGCAAGCGGTCCACAAGAAGCACGGCAGGAGCCGCTGATCGGCCGGTGAGCAGGTGGAGGCCGCCCCGTCCTCGGTGCGGCCTCCACTGCGGGGTCACTCCACGCTGGGGCAGCTGAGGCCGGCGGGCGGGACCTCGCGGTCGATGAAGTAGGCGTCGACCGCCTCGTCCACGCACGCTGATTTCAGGCCGTACACGGTGTGGCCCCAGCCCTCGTACGTCACGAGCGCGGCGCCGGTCTGCTCGGCGACGCTCTCCGACCACGGGTACACGGTCGCGTAGTCGTGCACGGTCCCGACGAGCACGATCGGCGGCGCGCCTTCGATGTCGAGCGGCGCTTGCGGGTTGGTCGCCTCGATCCCGGAACCCGAGCACATGAGCGGCAGTCCCGCGTAGGGGCTCCACTCGGTGACGGGGTGCGCTTCGGCGAGGCGGTCCATCATCGCGTCCCACTCGTCGAACTCGTCGATGCGGAAGTCCCAGTCCTGGCAGAACATGGCCATCTCCGGGAACTGCCGCACGGCCGCGGCCTCCATCACGGCTCCGTTCGCCTCGGCGGAGACCGAAGTCCCCTCCCGCATCGCCTGCAGCCCTGCGGCGAGCGGCGTCCACGCCCTCGGCTGGTTGGCGGCGAACGCGAAGCGGGTAAGCCCGAAGAAGTCGAGCGGCGCACCGCTCTGCGGGTCGGTCAGCTCGCCGGCCCGCGCCCGCTCCTGCAGCTCCTTGTAGACCTCGACGGTGCCCGCGCCGTGCAGGGCGCAGTCCTCGGTGGAGTCGCACCACTGCGCGAACTCGGTGAAGTTCCGCTCGAACGCGGCGGTGTTGGCGCTGATGAACTCCCACATCGTCTCCTGGCCGTGGTCCTGGTTCCCGTCGAGGACCATCGTGCGGACGTGATGCGGGTACGCCTCGGCGTACTGCTGGCCCATCAAGGTGCCGTAGGAGAACCCGAGGTAGTTGAGGTCGCCTTCGCCGATCGCGCGCCGGATGCGCTCGATGTCCTCGACGACGTGCAGGTTGTCGGCGTGGTCGAAGAGCGGCCCGGTGAGCTCGCGGCAGGACTCGGCGGTCGCCTCGCTGAGCGCCAGGTGCTCCTCGAAACCCGCCTCGGTCGTGGGCACGGGGTGGGTCTCGAACGCCGCCACGAGCTCGGCGCTGCAGTCGATCGGCGTGCTGCCCCCGACCCCGCGGGGGTCGAACCCGATGAGGTCGAACCGCTCGGCGGCGTCCTCCGCGAGCGCGTACTCGCCGTTGATCACATCCTGCACCCCGGACCCGCCGGGCCCGCCCGGGTCCATGAGGATCGACCCGATCCGCTCCTCCGGATTCGTGGCGGGGCGCCGCGCCAGCGCGATCTCGATCTTCTCCCCGCGCGGGCGATCGTAGTCGAGCGGCACTTCGACAGTGGCGCAGTCGAACTCGGGCGCGCCCTCGCACGGCCGCCAATCAATGGACCCCGGACCGCCCCCATCCCCGGCGAACGCCGCAGCGGGAACGAGCGCGAGCACGGAAACCGCCGCGGCACCCGCGGCCACAAGCAACCTGTTGATACTTCGCATACCATGGAAGCTATGCCGAACCGCCTTTGAAAACACTCCCGCCAGCACCCCCGAACCCGGTGGGGCACACGGTAAAACCCCAGCCAGAGGGGGGAGCTCGGTTGAGAAGGTCGCGCCGCTCTCCGGGCTTCAGGCCAGGTCACCGAGATAGACCGCTCGTCCCGGTCCTTCCTCGACACCGAGGGCACTGAGGTGCTTGCGCAGCCCGAGCGGCAGCACGACCAGGTCGGTGATCGCGGTCAGCGGATGCCAGACGACCCCCGCTTGAGTGCCGTCCGGTGCGGTGGCCGACTGCGTGTCGGCGGTGATCGCTCTGGCGCTGAAGTAGAGCTGGAGTTGCCGGGTCCGGGTGCGGTGATGCGGGTTGCCGATGTGCCGGTCGGGCAGGAACTCGCGGACCCAGAGCAGGTCGCCGACGGTGACGTGCAGTCCGGTCTCCTCCAGGACCTCTCGCTCGGCGGCTTCGGCGGCCGTCTCGCCGGCCTCGACCCGCCCGCCCGGGAGGACGTGGAACTCCCGGTCCTCGGTGCGGTGCCGGATGAGCAGCAGCCTGCCGTCCTCGTCGATCACGACAGCGCGGGCGCTGACCCGTGGATCTGGAGCGGGGTCGGGCCCCGAAGGAGTGGACGAGGTCCGGTCGCTCATCGGTCTGCCAGGAGCGGACCGGCGACTCGTAGGCTTTCGCTGCGCCTCAGGTGGATGCGGGCTTCGGCCGCGATGGGGCCGCCTGCGGCGATTGCGGCTCCGGTGGCGGTGAGGTCGGCGAAGGTGGTGGCGGGGCCGAAGAGGGTGCCGGTCCGCAGGGGCATCCACACGAGGGCCGCGATGTCCGGGTCTTCGGGGGCGAAGGCGGTCGGCTCCTCGATGAACTCGGCGAGGAACATGCAGAAGTAGGTGTAGGGGCCGAACGGGAGTCCCGGGCGGTACGGCCGGGTCGGGTCGGGATTCGGGACGCGGTGCACGATGAACGGCGCCGGGGCGTCGTCCGTGCGGGATTCGCGAAGCTCGTCGGTGTCGATGTCGTGCAGGAAGGTCCGCTCAGCGGGCACGAGCCGGACCGGCATTCCGAGCTCTTCGCGGGCCTCCCGGAGCGCGCACTCCCACGGGTCCTCGCCGGGCTCCTGGCCGCCGCCGACCCCGCCGACGTACCAGTCGGTGCCGCTGGCGTCCACGGCGTCGACCCCGTCGGCGGCGAACGTGGTGAGCACCTTGCCGTCGCGCATCAGAAGGACGCCCGCGCAGAACGGCCGCCCGGCCGTCAGCTTCCGGAACTCCACGGCCCCGGAGTCGGCCGCCCACAGCTGCGTTTCGTTCGATCCGGTGCTCATCGCGTTGCCTCCCTTAGTGAACCCCGACGGTACGCGACCAGGCGAGAATCCGCGCCGCAACGCCCGCCGGGTCGGTGTCGTCGGTGCGGACGACCGCGTCGAAGAGCGGCCGGTACGCGCGGGCGTCTTCGAGTGCCGCATCGACCTGGCCCGCGTCCCATCCTCGGGCGCGCAGGCGGTCCGCCCGCACCGCGTCGTCGCAGTCGAGCAGCAGGTAGGCGGTCGCGCCCGGCAGCTCGGTCGGGATGTTGGGGCTGAGGAAGAGGACGGGGTGTCCGGAGCGCCGGGTCATGTCGATGATCCGCCGCCACATCCTCCCGTAAGCAGGCCAGACCGGCTGGGCCTCCGGGACCGCGATGGGGACTCCGAGCAGGGCGCTGTCTTCGAGGAGTTCGTCGATGTCCATCACGACCAGGCCGTCTCCGTTTGCGAGGAGGGCGGCCTGGGTGCTGGTCTTGCCGGCTCCGGGCGCGCCGCTGACGGCGTAGAGCGGGGCGAGGGCGGTGTCCATGGCGCTCAACCTCCGATGCGGCGGAGCCAGGGGTGGTCGCCGTAGGCGGTGGTGATCGCTTCGCGGAGCCATCGGCGCTGTCCGGTGTCGAGCAGGGGGAGGACCTTCTCGAAGTCGTGCTCGTCCTTCGGACGGGGGCCTTTGGCCTTGTAGAGGAGCTGGATCTCGGGCCGCAGGTATGGTAGGCCGTCGCCCGCGACGCGACCGATCTCGTTCAGCGGCAGGCGGATGCGGGGGTCGCGGCGGGAGACCCATTCGGGGCCTTCGGATTCGTCGAGCATGAACTGGAACCGCCAGGGGGAGTCCGGGGTCGGGCGGCACCAGATGTCGTGGACTTCGGCGGGGAGCACTTCGCCGGGTGCCCAGGGGCGCAGCGAGCCCGGGGGGTCGGCCGCCCACAGTTCCCAGCCGGGGAGCGCCCGTTGGGCTTCCTGGTGGTCTCGCCGCAGCATGAGGATGTCGACGTCGCCGTGTTCGCGGAAGGGCTCGCCGACCGCGTACTCGATCGCGTAGCCGCCTGCGACCCACCACGGCGCGGCGACTCCCGCGAGCAGGTCGCGGACCGCTTCGGGGAGGAGGGGTTCCCACCGGTCCAGATCGATCGCTTCGGTCATGGCCTCATCCTCGCGTGCGGGAGGCCCTCGGCGCGAACGGTTTGCGGAGGGCCGCTCAGTTCCCGGGTTCGTGCCAACCGCCACCAACCTATTGATTTTCGATAGGAACCGATTGATAATCGATACATGAATCGTTTTTCGATAGCCATGCTGCGCCTCGCCGTCATCGCCGCGTTCCTCGGCGGCCTCTTCGGCCAGATCGTGGTCGCCCCCAACGTCGTGTCCGAAGGCGTCTACAGCGCCTTCTACGGGGACTACAACGAGCTGCGCCCCTATGTCATCGCCTACACGACGGTCGCGATCCTGGGCATCGCGTGTGTCCAGGTCGGGCTGTTCGCCCTGTGGCGGCTGCTCGCGATGATCAGCTCCGGCGCCATCTTCTCCCTCAAGGCCTTCCGCTGGCTCGACGCGATCATCGGCGCCTCGCTCGGCGCCACGGTCCTCGCCTTCGGCATGGCCCTGCACCTCACCTTCGATGTCGTCCCCTTCAGCCGCGAGAACACCATGGAAGCATTGAGCATGCTCGGCGGCTCCGTCGTCGGCGTCGGCGTCGGACTCGCGTTCGCGCTGCTCATGACGATCATGCGCGGCCTCCTCCGCAAAGCCACCGACCTCGAGACCGAGATGGCCGAGGTCGTCTGATGCCGATCATCGTCGACCTCGACGTGCTGCTGGCCGAACGCGGCATGTCGGTGGGCGAGTTCGCGGCGGCCGTGGGCATCACCCCCGCCAACGTCGCGGTCCTCAAGAACGGCAGGGCCAAAGCGGTCCGCTTCACCACCCTCGAGGCGATCTGCCGCGTCCTCGAATGCCAGCCCGGGGACGTCCTGCGCTGGGTCCCCGACGAGGAGTCCTGACCAGCGGGGATCATGGACGCCATGACCCCCATCGAACTGTGCTGCCTCCTCCGGGCCCTGCCCGGCGCCGAGCAGGCCATGACCGCCTACGAGGACAAGGTGACCGCGCTCGTCCCCGAACACGGGGGCGAGCTGCTGTCGCGCGTGGTCGGCGACGGCGCGGACGGCAGCCCGCACGAAGTCCACGTCTACCGCTTCCCCGACCAGGCCGCGATCGACGCCTACATGGCCGACCCCCGCCGCCTCGCCCTCGCCGCCGAACGCGACCGCACCGTGGCGAGCACGGTCCTCTTCCCCGTCCGCGTCGCCTGACCCTCACGCCAGCAGCGACTCCAACCGCGCCATCGCCTTCGCCTGGGCCGCTTGGACGGTCGCCGCCGCCTGGACGGACAGGTCTTCGCACTCGGTGTCGAGGGTCGCGTTCGGCACCAGGAACTTGAACGCCGTCAACCGCCCCTCCACATTGACCTCGGCGGAGCACAGGTCGTCATCGGTCGTGTGCTCGAACCGCTCATGCGAACTGCGGGCGATGCGGTCGCGCAGTTCGTCGCCGCCCCGGTCGGGGACGCGCGCGCCCACCAGGTCGGCGTGGGCGCGTTCGAGGACCAGCACGTACTCCGAGCGGGCCGCCTCCGCGGCCGTCCAGGCCGCCTGGATCGCGTCCGCCACCGCCGGGTTGCTCAACCGGTCGATAGTCGGGCTCAGCGCCAGGGACTGCAACCGCCCCAGGTAGTCGAGGCGCAACCACGCCACCCGGTCCGCGTCGGTGCCGTCGAAGCCGCGCCGCCCCAGCTCCTCGGTGAGCGCCTCGGCCCGCTCGGCGAGGTCCGCCGCCCGCTCGTACCGCTCCCGGTCCGGGGCGGCCTCCAGGGCGCGGTCGACGCCGTCGCGCACGGCCCCGGCGGGGAGCCGGGCGGCGGCGTGGCGGCCGGCGGCCAGGCGGTCCTCGTAGTCCTCGGGGATCTCGATCCGGTTCATGGGGCTTGCCTCCTCAAATGCTGTGGACCGCATCGTCGCCGCCGCGCTCACGGATCGGTCACCGATCGGTCATGCCCCGCCGCTGCGTTGAGGAATGCGCCGCTTATGGCGTTGTGGGACACTGAGGCCAACCCTGTCCCGGTCCGGATCGAAGGCGGAACCATGCCCCACCTCGACGTGCGTCTGCTTGGGCCCCTTGAGCTCCGAGTCGACGCCGCACCGGTCGCCATCCCGCGCGGGAACACCGCGACGGTCCTCGCGATCCTCCTGGACGAGGCGAACGGGGTGGTCCCGCTCGAGAGCATCGTGCGCGCCGTCTACGGCCTCGACATCCCCCAGGACCCCGAGACGCAGGTGCAGAACACCGTCGGCGTCCTGCGCCGCAAACTCGGCGCCGCCCGCGACCGGGTCGAGACCGTCGGCCGCGCCTACCGCTTCCGCATCGCCCCCGACGAGCTCGACACCCTGCGCTGCAAGGCGAACGAGGACCGCGCCCGCACACTGCGCACCGAAGGCCGCCTCGAGGAGGCCGTCGCCGCCCTGCGCGACGCGCTCGGCGAATGGCGCGGCCCCGCCCTCGCCAACCTCTCCGGCGCCACCGTCGACGGCATCCGCCGCCGCTACGACGAGCACCGGCTCGCCCTCCTCGAACGCCGCGTCGACCTCGACCTCGAGCTCGGCCGCGCCGCCGAGGTCGTCGACGAGCTGCGCCAGATCGTCGCCGTCCACGGCACCCGCCAGCGCTTCACCGCCCTGCTCATGCGCGCCCTCCACGGCGGCGGCCGCACCGCCGAGGCCCTCGAAGCGTATGCGGCCCTGCGGGAGCGACTCGCCGACGAGCTCGGCGCCGACCCCGACCAGGCCCTGCGCGACCTCCACACCGCGATCCTGCGCGACGGCCCGCCCAAGGCCGGGCCGGGCGCGCCCCCGCCCGTCGCAGAGGCGCCGTTCCCGCGGCCCGTCCCGGCGATGCTCCCGCGCGCGAACACGCGCTTCACCGGCCGCACCGGGCAGTTGCGGCTGCTGGACGGGCACCTGGCGGCGGCCGAGGGCGCGGCCGGGCTCGCCGTCATCACCGGCATGGGCGGCGTGGGCAAGACGGCGCTCGCGGTGTCGTGGGCGCACCGGATCGCGCACCGCTTCCCCGACGGCCAGCTGTACTTCAACCTGCGCGGGTTCGACCCGCTCGCCCAGGGCGCGGACGCGGCCGCGGTGCTCGCCGAGGCGCTCGTGGCCCTCGGCGTGGAGGCGCATCAGGTCCCGACGGGGCTCGACGAGCGGATCGGCCTGTACCGCACCGTCCTCGCCGGGCGCCGCGTCCTCGTCGTCCTCGACAACGCCCGGGACGCGGCGCAGGTGCGCCCGCTCCTGCCGGTCGCCCCCGGATCGTTCACGCTGGTCACGAGCCGCGACCGCCTCGCGGGCCTCGACGCGACCGAGGGCGCGGACACGGTCCCCCTCGAACTGCTCTCGGACGCGGACGCGTGGGCGCTCCTGGTGCGGCGCATCGGCATGGACCGGGCGATGGACGAGGAGCGCGCAGTGCTGCGGATCGTCGCCTCATGCGGGCGGCTGCCGCTGGCGCTGACCCTCATCGGGGCGTGGGCGGCGGCGCACCCGCAGTTCTCGCTGGCGTCGCTCGCGGACCGGCTCGACACGACCACGAACGTGTTCCGGGTGCTGGCCTCCTCCGACCCCGCTTCGGATCCGCGCTCGGTGTTCGCCTGCTCCTACCAGGCCCTGGGCTCGCGCGCGGCGCGCGCGTTCCGCCTCTTCGGCCTGCACCCGGGCGCGGAGGTCACGGTCGCGGGCATGGCGAGCCTCATGGGCCTGCCGGCCGCCGACGCGGAGGCCGCGCTGCACGAGCTCGCCGACGTGCACCTGGTCGACCAGCCGAGCGAGGGCCGCTACACCATGCACGACCTGCTGCGTTCCTATGCGGCCGAACGCATCGCCGAAGAGGTCGGGGCAGCTGAGCGGGACGCGGCCGAGACCCGCCTGGTGGACTACTTCATCCATTCGGCGCACGCCGCCGACACGCTCATCGGCCTCCGCGGCGACGGCGTCGACCTGGGCGAGCCCGGCCCGGGCGTGCTGCGCGAGCCGATCGCGGACCCGCGCGCGGCCTCGGCCTGGTTCACGACCGAGAGCGAGGTCCTGCTGGGGCTGCTGCGCCGCCCGGAGCTGCCGGGCGGGGACGTGAACCGGTGGCGGCTGGGCTGGTGCATGGCCGGGTACCTGACGGACCGCAGCGTAGGCAAGGAGCTGCTCGAGACCCAGTCGGCGGCGTTCGCGGCCGCGCAGCGCACCGGCGACGGGTTCGGCCAGGTCGTCTCGCTCGGCTATCTCTCGGCGGCCGCGATGTTCCTCGGCGACGAGGCGGCGGCCGACATGCACCTCAAGCGCGCCATGGCCATGGCGGACGATCTCGAGCAGCCGTGGGCGAAGGGGTTCGTGTGCTTCGCGCACTGCGTCCTGACCGCCCGCAGCGGCGACGACGCGGGCGCGGTGGCCTTCGCCCGCCAGGCCGGCGCGCACTTCCGGGCGTCGGGCGACAGCTTCTGGGAGTACCGGGCCGAGTGGGTCGCCGGCTGGCACAGCCTCCTGCTGGGCGACCTCGACGAGGGCCGGGCGGTCTTCGAGAAGCTGCTGGCCGTCAGCGAAGCGCTCGAAATCGTGCCCGCCGTCGCGAACTCGCAGCTCGGCCTGGGCCTCTTGGCGCACAAGGAGGGCCGACTGGACGAGGCCCTGGAGCGGTACGCGCTCGCGGCGTCGCTGCTCGCCGATTTCGGTCTGCCCTTGAGCGTGTCACTGGTGGGTGAACTGGTCGGGGACGTGCTCGAGACCCGCGGGGACCTCGCGGCCGCGGTCGCGGAGTGGCGCAAGGCCGAGCGCGCCTGCGTCGAGTTCGGGGCCCGCTGGGAGCTCGAGCGCATCCGCGGGAAGCTCGCCGCCGCGAGCCGGTAGCGGAAAGGGCCGCGCCCGAGGGCGCGGCCCGAAAATGCTCGCGGGTCAGGCGGTCTCGGCGCCGAAGTCGGTCGCGAGGAGCGCTTCGACCGCCGGGTCGTACAGGGCCGCACCGGTTTCGGAGACGCTGGCGATGCCGATGAACCCGTTGACGCCGTCCACGTCGACGACGAGGATCGCGGTGTCCTCGTACAGGTCGGTGGTGTCGGGCGAGGAGGTCCAGGAGTTGCGCCATTCGGCGAGGACGCCGGGGCGGCCGTCCACCTCGACGGGCGTGTAGGTGATCTCGCTCTGCTGGTAGCCCTCGACGGTGGAGAAGCCGTCGCCGAGCCAGACTTGGGAGGCGCTGAGGGCGCTGGCGTTGAGGTCGGCGGGGTCGAAGACGGCGGCGGCGCCGGAGTAGAGCCCGACGCCGAGGAAGGAGATCCAGCTCTCGGTGTGCTGGATCTGGTAGATCTCGGCGTCGGTGAGGGGTTCGGAGGCGACGCCGGGGCCGGCCGCGTACTGCCATTCGGTGCCGGGGATGGGCGTGACCGATTCGAGTGAGGGGACGGTGAGGTGGGTGCCGGATGGCGCGGGCGGCGCCTCGGACTCCTGGCCGCCGTCGTCGCCGGTCTCGCCTTCGCCGCCGCCGGGCGTGTCTTCGGCGGTGGTGTCGTCGCCGGCGTTGAGCCGGCCGTCGTCGTCGTTGCCGAGGAAGTAGTAGCCGCCGAACGCGCCGACGGCCATCAGGAGGACGACGCCGATGACGAGGATCGCGGTGCCCGCGCTGCTCTTGGTGGTGGCTTGGACGGGCGGCGGCCCGTACTGGCCGTACTGCGCCTGGTAGGCGGCGTTCGGGTCGTACTGCGGGTACGGCTGGCCCCCGGGCTGGCCGGGGTAGGGCGGCTGGCCGGGGAGCTGGGTGGTCGCGTAGGTCTCGGGGCCGGCCTGGCCGGGGGCGTAGCCTCCCGCGGGCTGCTGCGCGCCGGGTTGGGAAGGCCCGTACTGGCCGGGCTGGCCGGCGGGGTCTTGCGGGGGGTACGTCATGGACCGATCGTATCCGGCAGCCGCTCCGGCTGTCCCCCTCCGTTCGGTGGCCTTCGCGCCCTGGAGACGCTAAACCGGGACGGGTGCCGCGCCCGCCCCGGCTTCAGGGATCTCGAAACTAATCCCTAGTATTCCCGCCCTGTCAAGAGCGGTTTCGTTAGCGGATCACTACTTCAGGACGTGAACACCGCCACGGTCCGGCCGGGGACGGTGAACGTCCCGGTCGCATCGTCGAACGAGGCTTCGGCCATGGCCGGGTCCGCGGATTCCCGCAGCACCGGGTGGAGCGCAGCGCCCGAACCGGCGGCATCGGCGACGGTCTGCGCGACCGGGTCCGGACTGGCGTTGAACACCACGGTCACGGTCTCGAACGCGTCGTCCAGGCCATCGAGGTCGATGCGCATCGTGATCACGCCCGGCGTCTCCCCGGTCCCTGACTGCGCCTTTTCCGACAGTGGGAACGAGACCCGCTCGGCCACAGCTTCGGCGTCGCCGAGGTTGAACGCGCACGTGGAGGACGAGATCCGCAGGAGCTCCAGGTACCGCTGCTCGGCGAGCTCGATGTCCTCGCACGAGGGCTGGTCCACCGTCGCGATGGCGTCCTCGGCATAGGGCCACTTGGCCTCCGAGGTCCACTGCGGCGGGAGCCCGGCCCCGAAACCGTTGCTGGAGGTCCCGAACCCGGGCGTGCCCTCGCAGTTCCAGCGGATGGCGTTGAACCAGTCGCCCGAGTCGTACGAGTCGCGGTCGAGGGACTTCGAACGGAGCATTTCGGTTCCGGCCGTGGAGAACCCGGTGCCCTGGCTGAGCACCGCCGTGGCCATCGACAGCACCTGCATCTGCGCCCGCTCGGTCCCGGTGGCGTCGCCGTTCAGCTTGTAGGCGAGGGCGTCGAACAGGATCTCGTTGTCGTGCGCGTCCACATAGTTCACCGCTTCGCCGGGCTGGGCGGTGTATCCGGCGCCGGTGCCGTTGTAGTCGAGGCCGGCACCGGTCGTCGCGGTACCGTCCGCGGCGGTGAACTCGTAGCCGGCGAGGTTGCCGACGAGCCCGAGCTTCGTGAGGTCCTGGGCGTGCAGCAGCGCCGCAAGCTCAGCGTCCGTGGCGGTCCCGTCGTTGTCGTCGGTCCACGCGCCCGAGCCGAAGCCCTGCGTGGTCGGGTCGGCGTCGAACGGGCCGCCGCCGCGCACGGCGTCGCGCATCCGGTCGTTGAACGTCCCGATCCCGGTGCCCGCCATGTTCACCTGCGTGGCCTGCTCGAACAGGGCGTCGTCCGCGACCTCGCCGAAGTTCCAGCCTTCGCCGTAGAGCAGCTGGTCCTCGTCGAGGGCCGCTTGCACCGCGAGGAGGTTCGACTTCGGGTGGTGGCCCATGAGGTCGAACCGGAACCCGTCCACGTGGTAGGCGTCCTGCCACAGCACGGTCGACTCGACGATGAACTTGTCGAACATCGGCCGCTCGGTCGCGGTGTTCGCGCAGCACGTCGAGGTGTGGACCTCGCCGTCCGCGTCGAGCCGGTGGTAATAGCCGGGCACGATCCGGTCGAGCACGGACTTGTCGGCGGTGCCCGAGGCGGCCGTGTGGTTGTAGACGACGTCGTTCACCACGCGCAGGCCCAGGCCGTGCATGGCCTGCACCATCTCCCGGTACTCCAGGATGCGCCGCGCCCCATCGGCTTCCGTCGCGTAGGAGCCCTCCGGGGCGTTGAAGTGCAGCGGGTCGTAGCCCCAGTTGAACGCGTCCTCGGAGCGCACGGCCCCGACGCAGGCCTGCTGCTCGGCCGAGTCCGCCGCCATCGCGTCGAGCTCGCAGTCCACAGTGGCCTGGACGGTCTCGGGGATCGAGGCGATGTCGAACGTCGGCAGCAGGTGCACGTGGGTGAGCCCGGCCTCGGCCAGCTCCGCCAAGTGCCGCACCGACGCCGAGTCCTCCTGCGTGAACGCCGCGTAGGTGCCGCGCAGCGATTCGTCCACCGTCTCGTCGGCGATCGAGAAGTCCCTGACGTGCAGCTCCCACACCTGCGCCGCGGCCGGATCGACCGCGGCCGGCGCTTCCTCGCCGTCCCAGCCCTCCGGCTTGAGGTCGGCGGCGTCGAGGTCCACGATCTGGCTGTGCGTCGAGTCCGCCGCGAGCGACACCGAGTACGGGTCGGTCACCGAGTACGACTCCACCGCCTGCGTGGCGGGGTGCCACACTTCGAGCGCGAACCGGTAGTACTTGCGGTCCCAGTCCTTGCCGCCCTTGACCGACCAGACGCCGGTCCGCTCCGAGAACGTCATCTCGTGCACGCTCGGCTCGGTGTCCTCGGGCGAGTCGAACAGCTCGAGGCTCACCGACCGCGCCGTGGGCGCCCACAGCGCGACCGTGGGCTTCCTGCCCTTCCACGTCACACCGAGGTCCGCGTTCAGGGCGTCGTCGTAGACCGCGTCGATCACCCCGGCGGTCTGCACGCCCGTGGCGTACCAGGCCGCCCCGGTGTGGTCGCGTTCGACCGCGACGAGCTGCCCGCGCAGGGCCTCCCGGATCGCGTCGCCCTCCGCGTTCACCTTGAACGCCCGGTAGTCCCAGTACTGCGGCCACGCCCGGCGCTGCGCCTCGGTGAGCCCGCCCGCGGCGGTGAGGCCGATCGTCTCGAAGTCCCCGGTCAAAGCGCCGTCCTGGACCGCGATCGATCCGTCGGCGCTCGAAAGCAGCTCGAAGACCTTCCCGTCGGTGGCCTCCACGTCGAGGGCGATCGTGTCGCCGTCGAGCCAGACCGCCTGCTCCGCAGCGAGGTCGAGCTCTTGCGAGCGGCCCGTGGACGCCCCGGCGGGGCGCACGTAGCCGGGCGTGGCGGCGGTGATCCAGACTTCCTGGCCGTACTCGGCGAAGTCGAGCCGCTGGTCGGTCGGCAGGTCCTTCTCGTCGCCGCGGTGGAGGATGTACGACAGCGCCTCCGCGCCGTCCGCGAGGTCCACTTCGTACACCGCGCCGTAGGTGTCGGTGCGCACGGGCTGCAGCCCGGCGTTCCAGTCGGTCGGGTTCGCCGCGCCCTCCCAGGTGTGGAGGGTCCAGCCGTCGAGGTCGCCGTCGGCGCGCCGGTAGTGGATCACGGCCTTGCCGTCGGCGGCGGCCTGCGAGGCGTGCGCCCCGGTCGCAGTCACCCAGGTCTCGCCGAGGGAGGCGGGCTTGAACAGGACGTCGGAGTCGTACAGCTTCGTGTCTCCTGAGTGGACGATCAGGCCCATGTCGGCGTTCACGTCGTCCACGGGCACGTGCCAGTACTCGCCCCAGGCGTCGGTCCCGTCGGGCGCGCGCGGCGCGTCCCACTCGGTCGCGACCCCGTCGGCGAGCGCGTCGCCCCACAGGTGCAGGCCCCAGTCGGTGCCGGTCTTCGGCGAAGCTTGCGAGCCGTCAATGTGCTCTGCGGGGGCGTGGACGGTGACGTACCCGTTCGCTTCGGCGAGCGAGTAGGCCACGTTCCCGGACCCGGCGCTGAGCCAGATCTCCGGGGTCGCGTTCGGGTCGAAGGTGCGGTCGGAGGCGTAGTCCTTGTTGCCCTCGCCGTCGATCACGAGGTACCCGACCGAGGCCGCGTCCTCGTTGAGCCGCAGCGACGCGAAGGCACCGTAGGAGTCCTCGCCCGCGAACGCGTTCGACTCGGGCCAGGTGGTCTGCGAGGACTCGGCGATGTCGCCCCACGCGTACAGGCCCCACTCGGCGGCGTCGCCGTCGTAGTGGACGTTGGCCCAGTCGAGGGACCCGCCGGCCTGGTCGGGCGTGGCGACCGCGGTGGCCGCGAGCGCGGAGGCGGTGCGCCCCTCGCGGTCGGCGACGACGGCCTTGAACTCGACGCTCTGACCGCCCGCGAGGCCGTCGAGGTCGTAGGCGATGCGGTGGTCCGGGCCGGGCGAGGTGCCGACGTAGGTCCATTCGCCGCCGTCGACCGAGGCCGCGAACGCGACGCGGGCGAGCGGGTCGCCCGTGACCTCGGCGTCGACATACGCGGTGGTCGCGGACTCGGCGTCCACGGTGAGGCTCACGCCGGGCGCGTCCCCGGTCTCGACTGCGTCGTCGGCCTTGAAGACCACGGCCGAGAGCGGCGGCACGGTGATCGAAGCACTGCCGCTCGAAGCCTCGATCGAACCGTCCCCGTAGACCGGCGTGAACGAGTCGGCGTACGTCTCCACGCCCACCGTCTGCGCCGACGTCGAGTTCGAGACCGCGACCAGGTACTCGACGCCCTCGGCGGACCCGATGCGCGAGAACGCGAACACGCCGTCCTCGGAAGCGCGGGTCACCTGGACGCCGTCGGCGAGCGCCGGGTGCTGCTCGCGCAGTTGCGAAAGCTCGGCGATGGCCTGGTAGACCGGGTGCGAGGTGTCGTAGTTGTCGACCGCGTGGGTCGCGTCGGTGCCGATCAGCTCGTCGTCGAGGTACTCGCCGACCTGGGACGCGAACATGGTCTGGCGCGCGTAGTCGTCCCCGCCGGAGCCGGTGAAGCCCTGCTCGTCGCCGTAGTAGACGACCGGCTGGCCGCGTGTGAGGAACATGAGCTGCTGCGCGAGGATCGCCCGGTCGGTCCAGGTGGACTCCTCGGCCGTCTCGACGATGGTGCGGCCGACGCGGCCGATGTCGTGGTTCGACACGAACGTGGGCATCGCGAGCGCGTCGGTCCCGTCCGCGGTGAACAGCGGGTCGGAGGCGTACAGGTTCGCGAGGCCGTCGGCCCCGGCGGCGCCGGACGCGAAGCCGGTGGCCGCGCCGTGGAACCCGAAGTCGAGCACCGCGTCGAGCCCGCCCTGGCGCACGTACGGGCTCGTCACGGTCGGGTCGCCGGAGTAGACCTCGCCGAACGCGAAGAAGTCGATGCCCTTCGCGGCGGCGGCCTCCTCGATCCCTGCAAGAAATTGCGGCCAGAATTCCAGGTTCACGTGCTTCACGGTGTCGAGGCGGAACCCGTCGACGCCGGACTCGGCGATCCAGTCCGAGTAGACGTCGATCCAGCCGTCCACGACCTCGGGGCGCTCGGTCCACAGGTCGTCCAGGCCCGAGAAGTCGCCGTACGTGGAGGACTCGCCGGTGTAAGTGGAGTCGCCGCGGTTGTGGTACATCGTCGGGTCGTTCAGCCACTCGGGCGACTTCAGGTCGCCCTCGTCGTCCTCGAGCACCGGCGTGTAAGCCGACGAGTCGGCGTCGACCTCGGGGAACTCGTCGGAGGCGGCGTAGTTCGCGTCCTCGAACGGGCGCCCCTCGGCGTCCGTGTACGGCGAGTCCTCCTTCTCCACATAGGTGTTCGCGCCCTCGGCGTACTCGACGGCGTCGGCGGTGTGGTTGACGACGACGTCGAGGTAGATCTCGATCCCGCGCTCGTGCGCGGCGTCGATGAGGCTCTGGAGCTGGGCGTCGTCGCCGAGGTGCGGGTCGACGGCGGTGAAGTCGGTGCCCCAGTAGCCGTGGTAGCCGGCGCCGGTCCAGTTCTCGGTGACCTGCACGGGCTGGTTGACGACGACCGGGGTCAGCCAGATCGCGGTCGTCCCCAGGCCCTCGATGTAGTCGAGCCGCTGCTCGACGCCGGCGAGGTCGCCGCCCTGGTAGAACATGCGCTTCGCGGGGTCGTAGCCGGTGGCGAGCGCATCGCCTTGCATGCCACCGGTGTTGTTGGAGGCGTCGCCGTCCGCGAAGCGGTCGGTCATGACGAAGTAGAACTGCTCGGCCTCGTCGGCGGGGGTCGTGGCGAGGGCGGCCAGCTGGGCGTCGGTCGGCTCGTCGCTCCACGAGCCGTCGTCGCCTGGGGGCGGGTTGGTGCAGGCGGTCAGTGCCAGGGCGGAGCCCAGCACTCCCGCCGCTATGCGGGCGGTACGCGGCATTGCGCTTCTTCCTCCGGGGTTGGACGGGGGACGGGGCGCGCGCCGCGGCGTGACGAGTGCACGACGAGACGCGCACCCCGTGTGCGCAAGAACATACCATCTATGAAATTTTCTTACAACGTCTTGGTAATCCGTTGCGGCCGTGCTGCGCGGTCATGCGAAACGCCTAGTGGCGCTCGTCCTCCAGGACGCGCGTCGCCACCGGGCCGGTGTACTCGTAGTGGATGCCGCTCGCCGGCAGCGGGAACGACGACGTGCCGAACGGCGAGGAGGCCCCGATGTGACCGGAGGTGAACTCACCGACCTCCAGGTGGCCGGGCTTCACGGCGCGGCTGCGGGTCTTGACCGCGTTGTTGTCGGACGGGCTGGCGATGTTCGAGTCACTCATGCGCCGGATTCTAGCGGTCGCCCCTCGAACCGGGCACCGGATCACGCGTGCCTCGAGTCACCCCCGGACGGCACCGCAGCACCCGCCCCAGCGCCAGCCGCCCGCCCGTCCACAGCCCGTACCGCGACACCGCCCGATACCCGAAACCCGAACAGCTCGGCACGAAACGGCACTCCACCCGCATCCGCGGCGACAACCACCGCCGGTACCCCGCGATCAGCCGCAACCCCCACCGCCGCGCCCCCGGCCGGTGCCGCTGCTCGGCCGCGGCCAGCCGCTCCGGCGTCAACCGCCCGAACCCCAGCAGCGCCAACCCGAAAGCATGAAACGGCCCCGGATCGGTCGCTCCGCCGCATGCCGCCGCGCACGCGTTGCACGGCCCGCCCGGATCGCAGGACGCGGCCAGCGGTGCGCCGCAACCGGCCGAACACCCCGGCTGGTAGGCGCTGGCGCAGCCCGAAACCTCCACAGGACCGTTCTACACGCCGAACCGCGCCCGCTCCCGGAGCCCGGAGGATCAATGCGGATCGGGCCGCTTCCAGGTGTCGAATGAGGATGGTTGGCGGCTCTCTGCCGCAAAAGGACGCACACCGCACGTTATGACGAGAACACCCCGGTATCAGGGAATTGCCAGGGACGGTTCAGGGCCCGCTCAGGCTCATGTCCCACGGTTGAGGCCTCGGGGAATGAGGGGTTCCCGAGGGGTTATGGAACCCGGTGAGGCGGGTCTTCGGACTCATCCTCCACTGACGATCGCCGCTGGCCCGTCTCACCGGGCACTCTCCGCCCCGAGCGCGAGGCCGAAGCCTCGCACCGTGGCGAAGCCACCTTCCCCCAGGGCGGCCTACGTGTTGACCCGAGCAATCCCCACCCGGCCGACCCGCGTGCTGACCTGAGCAATCCTCTTGAGTCGCTTGCTGTCGCACCTTCGTGTCAGGGTTGTCGACGGGGGGCCCATCATGTGGAACATATCCGGAATATCCTGATATTCCATGCGCGCCACCGCCTTCATCAGCGCCGTCGTGCGACCGACCCCCGCGCGGCACTACCCGGAGCAAGCCGTCCGCCGATACGTCGCTCGGGAGTACGGCTCGGGGTCGTTCAGCGGTAGCGTTCGGGGTTCGGGAGCAGCTCGTTCATCGCCCCGGACCTGAAGCCCTGCTCGTCCAGGCGCACCTCGGCGAAGCCCTCGACGGCCGCCAGCACCTCGGGCCGTCCGGCCACGGCCGCCACCAGTTCGGCGTCGATCTCGACCTTGGCGGTGTCGCCGCCCATGTCCCGCACCCGCAGGTTACGCACCGGGATCGACGCGCGCGCGAGCGCGCGCCGCAGCGCCTCCTCGGCGTCGGCGACGCGTTCGAGCCCGCCCGCGGTCACCTCCACGCCGTACGCGATGCGGCTCGCGAGGCAGGCCGCGGCCGGTTTGTCCCAAGTGGGCAGGCCCCACGCCTGCGAGGCGGCGCGGATCTCGGACTTGCTGAGCCCGGCGTCGGCCAGCGGCGTGAGCGCCCCCGCGTTCGCGGCGGCGCGGATGCCGGGCCGGAAGCCGGCGCGGAGGTCGTCGGCGTTGGTGCCGGTCGCGACCGCGGCGATGCCGCGCTCGGCGGCGAGCGGCGCGACGACGCTCATCAGCTCGGTCTTGCAGAAGAAGCAGCGGTCCCCGGCGTTGGCGCGGTAGCCCTCGCGCGCGAGCTCGTCGGTGGCCGGGGCGTGGTGGGCGACCCCGAGCCCGGCCGCGAACTCGCGGGCGCGCTCGAGTTCGATGCGCGGCAAGGAGGGCGAGACGGCGGTCGCGGCCTCGACGCGCTCCGGCCCGAGCGCCCGCACGGCGGCCGCGAGGAGAAACGCGGAGTCGGCGCCGCCGGAGAACGCCACCATGAGCGACGGCAGCGCGGCGAGCCGCTCGAGCAGCGCGTCCACCGGGGCGCCGCCGACGGGTGCGGCGGACGGAGTGGAGTCGGTCGTCTGGGGAGTCGCCTGGGCCTGGGAGGTCACCTCACAGAGCCTATCCCGCCGCACGCGAGGGACCGTTTTCTGCGGGCATTCCGGATATGTCCCTACCGATGGGCCCCCCGTCAACAACCCTGACAGCAAGGTGTGACAGCAAGCGGCTCAAGAGGAACGCTCGCGTTCCGGAGCGCGGCGGTCGCCGCCGGGCGATGGTGTGGCGGGAGCGTCGATCCGCTGGAGGCCGGCGTCCCATGCACGGTTGCCGTTGGGCATCGCGGTCGCCGTTGCCACCACCTATGACCGGGAGGAGCGCCCGCCGGTTCCGCTACTCGAGGTCGCCGGCGACGGCGCGGAGCATTTCGGCGATCTTCGCGCCGGTCTTGCGGTCCGGGCGGCGGCCGCGGGAGAGCGGCGGCATGATCTGCTGCTCGAGGACGCCGATCATGTCCTGCAGCAGGCTGTTCAGCTCCTCCGGCGAGCGCTTCGGCGTCTCGGCCGCGGGGGCCGCACCGGCCTGCGGGGCGGCCACGACGTGCAGGCCCATCGCCTGGACCCCGCGGCGCGTGTCGATGATGCTGTACTCGACCTTGGTGCCCTTGGCGAGTTCTTCGACGCCTTCGGGCAGCGCGTCGCGGTGCACGAACACGTCCTTGCCGCCGTCATCGCGGGAGACGAATCCGAATCCCTTCTCGGCGTCGAACCATTTCACTCGACCACTGGGCACCGCTGAACCTCGAACTTCTCGTCTGCAGGGAACTGATGAGTCCGTCAAGCCTAGCCTGACACGAATCGGACGGAATGGAACGCTCGGGTGACAGGGCGACTACCCTGGTCCGCCTTAGGGGAGCGGGATCTCGAGCTTCGGGACCAGCCCGAGCTCGGCCGCGCCGCCCAGCAGCCGCTCGACCGCCGCGCGCCCCTCGGCGCCCAGGTCCCGCGAGAACTCGTTCACATACAGGTCGATGTGCATGCGGCACACGTCGTCCGACATCTCCTGCGCGTGCTCGGCCACATAGGCGCGGCTCGCCTCAGGGTGCGCCCACGCGTAATCGAGCGAGGCCCGGATCGCGGCGGTGATCGCGTCGGTGTCGAGATGGGACTTCGCGACGATCGCGCCGAGCGGGATCGGGCAGCCGGTGCTGCCCTCCCACCATTCGCCGAGGTCGACCAGCGATCGCAGCCCGTAGTCGCGGTAGGTGAACCGGGCCTCGTGGATGACGAGTCCGGCGTCGAAGCGGCCGTCGCGCACGGCGGGCATGATCTGGTCGAACGGCACGACCTCCCATGCCACCTCGGGCGAGCCGAGGTCGCGCAGCCACAGGTTGAACAGCATGAACGCGGTGCTGCGGTCCGACGGCACGGCGACGCGCTTCCCGGCCAGGTCGCCGACCGCGGTCCCGTCGCCGGTGAGCACGAGCGGCCCGCAGCCGCGGCCGAGCGCGCCGCCCGCGGGCAGCAGCCGCCACTCGTCGCCGAGGTGCGGGAGGGCCGCGTAGGAGACCTTCGCGACGTCGAATTCGCCTCGCGCGCAAGCGGTGTTGGTGACGTCGATGTCGGCGAACGTCAGGCGCGTCGCCGGTCCGTCGACGAGGCCCGAGGTCCACGCGTGGTAGATGAAGGTGTCGTTGGGGCACGGCGAGTGCGCCAAGTGCAGCGCGCCGGCCGGATCCTGGTCGAGGTCGAACGGTGTCCCGAGTGCCGCCATGCCTACAGCTCCCGGATGCCGGTGGTGAGCGTCTTCAGGGCGGAGCTCCAGTCCCAGTTCTCGACGTCGCGGTCGCCGATGTAGTTGGAGACGGCGCGGATCTCGGCGAACGGCAGCCCGGCCTGCTGGGCGGCCGTGGCGACGCCGAAGCCCTCCATGGCCTCCCCGATCGCGTCCGGGTAGCGGTGGGCGAGGTTCGCGGCGAGGCCGTCGGAGCCGGTGATCGACGCGAGGGTGAGGATCTCGCCGCGCACGCCCTCGACGGCGACTGTGAGGACGGTGTTGCAGCCGATCCGGTTGGTGCCGAAGCCGATCTCGTCGATCGGCTGGAACCGCCAGGGCAGGGCGACGCCGAGTTCGGCGGCGACGGAGTCGGTAGCGATGAGGAGGTCGCCGATGCGGGCCTTGCCTCGGAACGCGCCGCAGATGCCGGCGTTGACGACGACGTCGTAGGCGCGGCCCATGTGGCTGTTCTCGGCGATGGTCCGGGCGGTGGCGGCCGCGGCGGCGGCCGGGCCGACGCCGCAGACGAGGACGTCCAGCTCGTGGCGGAGTGAGCGCCCGGCCTCCACGGCCTGGGCTTCCTCGGGGACCGCGCACACGACGAGTATTCGCATGGCCTCAAAGCTACCGGGCGCCCGCAGGAGGCGGTCGGCGCCGGACCCGTGGCGAACGCCTCGCCCGCCGCACGGCCCTGAAGCGAGATCCGCTCGCGCGGCGACCGCAGGATTCGTTTGCAGGATCGGTTCGCGGGCAGTGCAAAGCGGGCATTTTGGGTGGGTCGTGCGTTGGAAGTGCGGGCCCCCGGTCGAAACCCTGACCGAGGGGTACGACATTTCCGTGCCGTCCATCAGCGGAGTGTGGTGTATTCCGCTCCCCACCGGGCGCACCGTCCGCGGGGTGCGGGCCCGAGCTGACCTATGCTTGAAAGCGTGCCTGACACCTCTGCCGCCGCCGCCAAGACCCGCAGCCGCAAACCGCGCCTGGACCGGGTCCTCGCCGACGCCCTCGACCTGGCCCGCGAGGCAGCGGAGGAGGCCGGCGAGGGGATCGGCGAGCACCTGGGCGTGGAGGCCGAGACCGAGCGGGTCGTCACCCACTACTTCGAGTGCACCCTGCCCGGGTACCGCGGCTGGCGCTGGGCCGTCGTGCTCACCCGCGCGCCCCGCGCCCGCGCCGCCACCGTCTCCGAGTCCGCGCTCCTGCCCGGCCCGGACGCGCTCCGCTCCCCGACCTGGGTCCCGTGGGCCGACCGCCTCCAGGGCGGCGAGGTCGGCACCGGCGAAGTCCTCCCCACCGAGGACGACGACGACCGCCTCATGCCCGCCTACCAGCTCTCCGACGACGAGGCCGTCGAAGACATCACCTTCGAGCTCGGCCTCGGCCGCGAGCGCGTGATGAACCGCGAGGGCCGCGCCGAGACCGCGCAGCGCTGGTACGAAGGCGACCGCGGCCCCCACGCGCCCATCGCCGAGGCCGCCCCGGCGCCCGCGCGCTGCGGCACCTGCGGGTTCTTCCTGCCGCTGGCCGGCTCGATGCGCCTGGCCTTCGGCGCCTGCGCGAACCTGTACTCCTCCGAGGACGCCCGCGTCGTCTCCGCCGACCACGGCTGCGGCGCCCACTCGCAGATCAGCGAGTTCGTCGACACGACCCCGCAGGGCGTCGAGAAGTCCGAGGTCATCTACGACGACGAGGGCTCCGAGCTCCTCTAGCCTGCGGGGACGCGAAACGGCCCGGGCGTCCCTGACACGACCCCGCAGGGCGTCGAGAAGTCCGAGGTCATCTACGACGACGAGGGCTCCGAGCTCCTCTAGCCTGCGGGGACGCGAAACGACCCGAGCGTCACTGACACGACCCCGCAGGGCGTCGAGAAGTCCGAGGTCATCTACGACGACGAGGGCTCCGAGCTCCTCTAGCCCGCGGGGACGCGAAACGGCCCGGCCGCTCAGCGCCCGGGCGTCACTCCACTGCTTACCGCTGCTCCGGCTCCCGCTTGGGGCGGCGGAAGTGCCTGCGGTCGGCCACCGCCATCCCGGCGGTGCCGAGGAGGCCGATCACCACGCCGGTGAGGGCGCAGGCGCCCCACCATTCGCGGCCCGCGTCGGCCAGGTCCTCGCGGAAGATCTGCGTCAGCACCAGTGCGACCGCCCACAGTAGAGTGCCGATCGCGGCGATCGGGGCCATCCGCATCTTCACGGCTTCGGGCGCGGGCAGGTCCGGGGTCCGCTTGACCCGCTGGTACGCCTCGCGAGGGGACGCCGACGAGCCGGACGGCGCCGGAGGCTGGGAAGTTCCGTCGGTGGGCACGCTGCCAATGTACGCTGCGTCAGTGCCTGCGACAATCGGTCACGCTGACATGAAGCGCCGTCGCGTCGGCGCGGGCGGGCCGGAGCCGCCGCGGGACGGTTTGCGGCGAAGGCGATCCGTTATCGGCACCCCGCCGGTTGTGGTCCGCCGGTAGGGTTGGGCGTACGCTCGGATGAGCTGGCGATGCGGCGCTGACAGACGACACGCGAGGGGTGGAAAGGCATGAGGCCGGTACGGTTCGTAGCCCTCTCAGAGGACGGTCATGCGCTGGTGCTCGCCGACGAACTCGGGAGGCTCCTCGCCCTGCCCATCGACGAGCGCGTCGCCGCCGTCGTCGACGTCCCCGAGAGCGGCAGCGCCCTCCGGGCCAAAGTAGAGGGTGCGCCGAGCCGGCCCGAGGCGAACCGCCGCCCGGCCCCGCAGCGCCCCGCCGCCGTCAGCCTCTCCCCCCGCGACATCCAGACCCGCATCCGCGCTGGTGAGAGCGCTGAGGACATCGCCGCTTCCGCGCAGGTCGCCGTCGACCGGGTCCTGCGCTACGCCGGGCCGGTGCTCCAGGAGCGCGCGATGCTCGCCCAGGCCGCCCGCCGTTCGCGGCTGGCGACGTCCGAACGCGGCGAGCGCATGTCCAATGTGGTTGATGTGAAGCTCGGGACGCACGGGGTGGACCCCGAGGCGGTCTCGTGGGACGCGTGGCGCACCGAGGACGGCTCGTGGCTCGTGCAGGCGTCGTGGTCCTCGGGCAAGACGACCGCGCGGGCGCGGTGGAAGCTCGACCGGGCCCGCCAGACGGTGACGCCCGACGACGAGATGGCGCAGTTCCTCTCGACGCCGCTGCCGCAGCAGGTGGCCGGCCGCCAGGAGGCGGTCTCGGAGCTCGGGGTGCGCCCGGGCGACCCGGTGCGGCCTTCGCGCGACCCGATGCACGGCCTGCGCGACGACGACGCCGCCTCGCACCCGGACCCGCTCCGGCGCGACCGGCTGCGCGAGGTGCTCGAGCGCCCGCTCGACGACATGTCCGGGCGCGGCAAGCGGACCTCGCAGCTGGGCCTGCCGGGCACGTCGGCGCCGGAGCAGCGCGAGACGCCGGAGGTGCCGTCGCTCGCGGTGCTGCGCCCCGGCAAGCGCTCGGCCGCCGAGGACGACATGAACACGCCGCCCCTCGCCGCGGCCGGCTCCAAGCCCCGGAACCAGCTCCCGGGCTGGGACGACGTGCTCTTCGGCGGAGCCGAGAAGAAGTAGCCCAGCGGGCCAACAAGCGGCTCGCGCGCCTGCGCGCAGGACATGACAACGGCCCGCGTTCCGTTCGAACGCGGGCCGTTGTCGTACCCCTATGGGACGCTGTCCTTTTTCGCTGGTAGTGGTGAAGGTGGGACTGGGCGGGTACCCGGGGTCACCCGTACGCCTCAGGGCGGGCCGTCGCGGCCCGCCCTTTTCCGTGTCCGCGGCCACGCGCCTTCGCCGCGCCCGGGCCGCGAGAAGTCGGTCACGGTTACTGGCTAGCCGACCGGTAAGTAGATATCCTTGCATGCAATGTCCCCGGTCATCATCAGTCAGCTGCACCGCACCTTCCGCGCGCTCGCCTACCCCGGCTTCCGCATCTACGCCGGAGGGCAGCTGCTCGGCACCCTCGCGTTCTGGCTCCAGACCACCGCCGTCAGCTGGCTCGTCCTCGAGCTCTCCGGCAACTCCGGCACCGCCCTCGGCTGGACCCTCGCCCTCCAGTTCGGCCCCTACCTCCTCTTCGGCCTCCAAGGCGGCAAGATCGCCGACGGCTTCGACAAGCGCCGCGTCCTGCTCCTGTGCTCCCTCGGCTCCGCCGCCGTCACCGCCGGGCTCGCCGCCGTCGTCCTCACCGGCCACATCCAACTGTGGATGGTCTACGTCGGCATGTTCGCCTTCGGCTCCGTGTCCGTCGTCGAAGGCCCCGCCCGCCAGGCCTTCTTCTCCGAACTCGTCGACCGCGAAGCCCTCCCCAACGCCGTCGGCCTCGGCAGCGCCATCTTCAACATGAGCCGCATCGCCGGCCCCGCGCTCGCCGGACTCCTCATCGCGGTCACCTCCACCGGCGCCGTCATCGCGGTATGCGCGGTGATCTTCCTCGGCCCCGCCCTCTCCTGCGCGGTCCTGCTGCGCCGCAGCCTCACCAACCCCATCCGCCGCGACGCCGCCGTTGGCGGCATCCGCGACGCCCTGCGCTACGCCGCCGCCCGCCCCGACATCATCGCCGTCCTCCTCTGCTCGCTCCTCGTCTCCGGCTTCACCTTCAACTTCGCGCTCACCCTCTCGATGCTCGCCCGCACCGAGTTCGAGACCGGCGCCGACTCCTACGGCCTCCTGCTCACCTCGCTCGCCGTCGGCGCGCTCGCCGGGGCGCTCGCCTCCGGCCGCCGCTCCACCCGCCCCAGCCTGAACACGATGCTCGCGTCCTCCGCCCTGCTCGGCGTCGGCACGCTGCTCGTGGGCTTCGCGCCCTCCCTGTGGTCGGCCATGGTCCTCCTCGCCCCCACCGGATTCGCCATGGTCTTCTACGCCCAGGCCGCCAACCAGCGCGTCCAGATGGGCGTCCGCGCCGACTTCCGCGGCCGCGTCCTCAGTCTCTACATGCTGGTCTTCCTCGGCTCCACCGCCGTGTTCGCGCCCATCGTCGGCGTCTTCATGGAGGTCTACGGCGCCCGCGCCGGCCTGTGGCTCGGCGGCCTCGTCGGGATCGCGACGCCCGCCGCGCTCGCCCTCGCCAAGCGCGCCCAGCTCAAACGCCGCGCCACCGCCCTCACCGGGAAGGCCATGCCCTAGCGGGCGTGTCATACCGTGAAACGGACGAAGACGTACCAGGACGCCGCCGAGTGTTCATTCACTGTTATCCGGCGATTCCCACTTCTTGAAAGACGCTGCCCGCGCCGCCCGCACGGCTTGTCCGAGAGATCCCGCGATACCCGTAACCTCCTGCGCCTCCACCGCACCAGGCGTGAACAGAAGTGTTACTCCGACGAAATTACTGTCCCGTCCCATGGGATTTCACTGAATGAGCCGTGTGCCATCCTGCGAGGATGGATCACATCGTGACAGCCCCGACCACGCCGCGACGACACACCTCTCGCCGCAGCGCGTGTCACTGACCCCGAGTAGAGCCCCTGGAGGGAATCCAGTGAGTGCCTCCGCCACCGCGGTCCCGCAGGCCGCGACCCACGTGCGCACCGAGCGCCTGTTCGCCGCGCTCCCGCTGCCGGACAACGCCGTCGCCGACCTCGCCGAAGTCGTCGCCGACCTCAACATCGCCCGCCGCGGCGCCCCCAGCCGCCCGGGCGCGACCGGCCGCCGCACCCCCTCTACGCGGCTCGTCCGCTCCGAGAACTGGCACCTGACCCTCTCCTTCCTCGGCGAGGTGCCCGCCGAGCGCTGCGCCGAGACCGCCGAGGTCATCGCCGCCGCCGCGCGCGAGTCCGCGCCGATGCGGCTGTGCGTCTCCGGCGGCGGCAGGTTCGGCCGCGGCCGCTACTCGGTCGTCTACGCCGGGCTCGACGGCGACGTCGCCGCCCTCGTCGACCTCGTGCACCGCGTCCGCGCCGGGCTCATCGCCGGCGGCCTGCCGGTCGACCAGAAGCAGTACCGCCCGCACGTGACCCTCGCCCGACCCGGCGACCGCGTCACCAACCAGCAGGCCGCTCAGGACCTGCTGACCCTGCGCCGCTACTACGGTCCGAGCTGGACGGCGAACGAGGTCGTCCTCTACCGCTCCGACTTCGGCAAGGGGCCGGTCGGCGCGCAGCCCCTCTACACTCCGGTGGCCGTCGCGCCCCTCGGCTGAGGCCCAAGAGAAAACGCCTCGCGATCTGCGCGAAAGCACCGCTACGCGCAGCGGTGACCGGTAGAAAGAGGGCATGTCCCACAGCGCCTCCGGCACCGGCCGTTCGACTCTCGCGTCCTCCGCGACCCAGGGCAGCACCAAGGGGTCCGGGCGCCCGCTCGCGCGGGTGTTCCTGCGCGCGTCCGGGATCACCGCGCTGGTGTGCTGGGCGGTGCTGCTCGTGTGGGCCTCGTTCGGCACCGGCGCGAGCTCCGGGTCCTCCGGCGTCTACATGATCATCGGGACGGTCGGGTCGGTCCTGCTCGTCGCCGTCGTCATCGCCACCGCCGCCACCCACGCCGGGCTGCGCACCATCATCGTGGCGCTCTTCACGGCGGTGCTCGCGGCCGCGGCCGGCTGGACGGTCTACTCGTCGATGCCCGAAGCCGGGCCGGGGCAGTTCATCACGCACCGGGCGGGGGTCGCGGCCCTCGCGTACGTGTTCGGCGTGGTCGGCGGCGGGCTCCTGGCGCTCTCGGAGTTCGTCGTGGAGGGCTACGCGGGCGGGCGCGCCCCGGCCCCGAAGCAGCTGCGGCGCAAGGTGGCCGTGCTCGCCACCGCGATCATCGTCATCCTCGCCGCGGCGCTCGCGCCCGCGATGCAGCGCTGGGCCGAGCTCGCGAACCAGGACGTGCTCGTGGGCGACGCCGCGGCGACCGGCAGCGCCACCGACCCGGGCCTGGACGGCCTCGCCGACCTCGCAGGCGAAGGGCGGTTCACCGACACGCCGTTCGGGCTCCTGCGCACCGACCACCCGGCCGACCCGACACCGCAGGCGGTCACCATGCTCGATCCCGCGACGGGCGCCGCGACCTGGTACCACCGCCGCTGGAACTGGCTCGCCTCGCAGTCGCCGGTGCTCTCGCAGGCGCAGGACCTCGTGGCGCTCACCGGTCCGCGCGCGGACAACAACGGCGACTTCCAGACCCGCGTCCTCAGCGCCCGCGACGGCTCCGTGGTCGGGACGGCCGACTTCGACGGCTCGCCGGGGGTCCTGCTCGCGCTCGCCGACGACCGGCTGCTGTTCACGAAGGACCGGAGCGAGACGTTCAGCGTGTACGACTTCGGCGGCGGCCTGGCGTGGCAGGCCGCGCTGCCCGACGGGTGCGAGGGGACGGCCGCGCAGCTGGCGGCGGGGCGCGCGCTCGTGCTCGCCGACTGCATGCCCGCGCCCGACCGGTCCGTGGCCCGCGACCTCGTGCTCGCGTTCGACCTCGACGACGGCACGGCCGCGTGGCACCAGGAGATCGACAGGAGCGCCGTGGTCGTACCCGAGTCGTTCCTGGTCACCGAGGACACGATCGTGATCGACAGCCGCATCGAGCACCGCGTGACGGACGGGCCGTTCTCGGCGCGCCGCTTCGAGCACCAGCTCATCGCGTACTCGATCGCCGACGGCGTCGAGCACTTCCGGGTGGCCGACCAGGTCTTCGGCTCGACGAACTCCTCGGCGTGCGGGGGGACCCTGTACCTGTCGCAGCCGACGGCCGCGGCCGCGTCGGGCGTGGCCGCGGGCGGCGAGGCGAAGGCGCAGGCCCCCACCAGCGAGCGGCGCACAGTGCAGATCATCGAGTGCTACAGCGCGAAGGACCGCGAGGGCTCGTGGCTCGGCGCGATGGCGTACGACGCGGACACCGGCGAGCGGCTGTACCGCAAGGCGGTGCGGCTGGGCTTCACGCCGCTGGACCCGGAGGTCGCGCGCGGCTGGGCGACGGTGCTGCCGGACAACCGGGCGATGCTCGCGGCCGACCTCTCGCTCGACCAGACCCGTCCGGACTGCCGCCTGTACGCGGTCGCGGAGGGGCGGGCCAGCGAGGTCGAGTTCGCGACCGAGCGGCCCGACGGCACGTCGATCCCGGCGAACTGGTGCCACGACGCGCAGCTCAGCCCGGTCGGCACGGGCGCGGCCGTCAGCTACGTGGACGAGGACGGGACCCGCGGCATCGCGGTGGTGGAGTGATCCGCCCCCTTCTTAAGGCGGTCATGTGAGCGCGCCGTCGTGAGCGCGGTCAAGCGAGGACGGCTCGCAACGTCCGCACAGCGGCGGTCGCGAGAGTGATTCGCGACCCGCGCTACGCGGGTTTCGCGAGTCGAGTTCACGATCCTTGCCGCCGCGAACTGGGCGAACACCTGGTGCCGCAGTGGTGAACGGGCGGCGAACGCCAAGAATGATCAAACGGTGTGATCAGTTCTCGGCTATCCGAGCATGAGTGATGCGCGAAACTGGGGTAGGGTGCTTCGCATGTGTGGAATCGTTGGATACGTCGGGGCGCGCAGCGTCGTCGACGTCGTGATCGACGGCCTGCGCCGTCTCGAGTACCGCGGCTACGACTCGGCGGGCGTCGCCCTCGTCTTCAACCCTGAGGCGGCCGACTCGTACCTGGAGTTCGACAAGAAGGCCGGGAAGCTCGCCAATCTCGAGGCGGTCCTCGCCGAGCAGGACCGCGGGCTCGAGGCCTCGTGCGGCATCGGGCACACCCGCTGGGCGACGCACGGCGTCCCCTCCGACCGCAACGCCCACCCCCACCTCTCCGCGGACGGGCGCATCGCGCTCATCCACAACGGCATCATCGAGAACTTCGGGCAGCTGCGCGCCGAGCTCGAGGCCGCCGGCGTCGAGTTCCTCTCCGACACCGACACCGAGGTGGCCGCCCACCTCCTCGGCCGCGAGTACGCCGTCGACGGCGACCTCACCGACGCCATGACCCGCGTCTGCGCGCGCCTCGAAGGCGCCTTCACGCTCCTGGCCGTGGCCGCCGACGACCCCGACACCGTGGTCGGCGCCCGCCGCAACTCCCCGCTCGTGGTCGGCCTCGGCGACGGCGAGTACTTCCTGGCCTCCGACGTGGCGGCCTTCATCGCCTACACGACCGAGGCGGTCGAGCTCGGCCAGGACCAGATCGTCACCATCAACCGCGAGCGGGGCATCACCGTGCGCGGCTTCGACGGGCAGCCGTCCGAGGGCAAGCCGTACTCCGTGGACTGGGACATCGCCGCCGCCGAGAAGGGCGGCTTCGACACGTTCATGGCCAAGGAGATCCACGAGCAGCCGCAGGCGGTCGCCGACACGCTGCGCGGGCGCATCGACGAGACCGGGCAGATCGTGCTCGACGAGGTCCGCATGTCCGACCAGGACTTCCGCGACATCGACAAGGTCTTCATCGTCGCGTGCGGCACCTCGTACCACGCCGGGCTCGTCACCAAGTACGCCATCGAGCACTGGACGCGCATCCCGTGCGAGGTCGAGCTCGCCAGCGAGTTCCGCTACCGCGACCCGGTGCTCGACCGGTCCACGCTCGTCGTCGTCATCTCCCAGTCGGGCGAGACCATGGACACCCTCATGGCGCTGCGCCACGCGAAGGACCAGAAGGCCCGCGTCCTCGCCATCTCCAACACCGTCGGGTCCACGATCCCGCGCGAGTCCGACGCGGTGCTCTACACGCGCGCCGGGATCGAGGTCGCGGTCGCGTCCACGAAGGCGTTCCTGACCCAGCTCGCCGCCTGCTACCTGGTGGGCCTCCACCTGGCGCAGGTGCGCGGCATCAAGTACGCCGACGAGGTCTCGGCGATCCTCGACGAGCTCGTGGCCTCGCCCGGGAAGATCGCGAAGGTCATCGAGAACCTGGAGCCGGTGCGCGAGATGGCCCGCGGCAGCGTCGGCAAGGACCGCGTCCTGTTCATCGGCCGCCACGTCGGCTACCCGGTCGCCCTCGAAGGCGCCCTGAAGCTCAAGGAGCTCGCGTACCTGCACGCCGAGGGCTTCGCCGCGGGCGAGCTCAAGCACGGCCCGATCTCGCTGATCGAGGACGGCACGCCGGTCGTCGCGATCGTGCCGAGCCCGCGCGGCCGCTCGCTCCTGCACGACAAGATCATCTCCAACATCCAGGAGGTGAAGGCCCGCGGCGCGAAGGTCATCGCGATCTGCGAGGAGGGCGACGCGATCACCGCCTCGCACGCGGACTTCGTGATCGAGACGCCCGCGACGCCGACGCTCCTGGCGCCGCTGCTGACCACGGTGCCGCTGCAGGAGTTCGCGATCGAGCTCGCCACCGCGATGGGCCGCGACATCGACCAGCCGCGCAACCTCGCCAAGTCGGTGACAGTGGAATAGCGCACTGAATCCTTTGCGGCGCGCGCGGACTCCGCGCGCGCCGATACGCGTTCGGTAACCATTCGGTTGCCTTGCGACCGTGCGATTTGCGGAACTTCCCCTGCACTCCGGCGGGAGTCCGACATTCTTCGTGCATAGACTCGCGTAGTGAGAAAACGCACCCTTATCTCGAGCGCCGTGGCGGTCGCCGCCGCCGGCGCCATCACCGTCGCGGGCACCGTGGTCGCCCAGGCGCAGGAGACCGGCGACGAAGCGCTCGCCGCCGCGATCGACGCGATCCTGACCGACAAGCGCCTCACCGACTCGCAGATCGGCGTCACCGTCGCCGACGCGAACACCGGTGAGGTCCTCTACGAGCGCAACGGCGCCAAGCGGGGCATCCCCGGCTCCAACGACAAGCTCACCACGACCGCCGCCGCCCTGGAGCACCTCGGCGCGGACTTCACCTACACCACTGACGTCCTGGGCGACCGGCCTGTCGACGGCGTCGTCGCCGGGGACCTCTACCTGCGCGGCAGCGGCGACCCGACGCTGCTGGAAGCCGACTTCGACCGGCTCGCGGCCGACCTCGCCGCCCTCGGCGTGTCCACGGTGGAGGGCGACCTCGTCGCCGACGACACCGCGTTCGACTCGGTCCGCTCCGGCGCCGAATGGGGCTGGTCCGACCTGCAGTTCACCTATGCCGCCGAGGTCTCGGCGCTCACCGTCGCCTCCGGCGACGACTACAACGCCGGCTCGGTGCGCGTGTTCGTCAAGCCCGGCGCCGCCGAGGGCGACCCGGCGCAGATCACCACGTCCCCGGCGACGGACTACGTGGAGATCGTCAACACCGCGACCACCGGCACCAGCACCAACGTCAGCGTGAACCGCGACCCGCACGACAACGTCATCCGCGTCAGCGGCACCGTGAAGGCCGGCGGCAGCGGCACCTTCGCGACCCGCTCGGTCATCGAGCCGACGCGCCTCGCCGCGGACGTCTTCGCCGACTCCCTCGAGGACGCGGGCATCACGCTCAACGGCGACCTGCGCTTCGGCGAAGCCACCCCGCAGGGGCCGGAGACGCTCGCGAGCCACCAGTCGATGACCCTCGCCGAGCTCGAGCCCGTGATCCTCAAGCCCTCCAACGCCTCCGTCGCCGAGGCCCTGTTCAAGACCCTCGGCTACGAGGCGACCGGCCTGGGCACCTTCAGCAGCGGCAAGGCCGCCACGTACGCCGGGATCGAGCCCTACGGGGTCGACACCGGGCCCATCCGCCAGGTCGACGGCTCGGGCATCTCGCGCCACAACATGATGACCTCCAACATGCTCGCCGATCTGCTGGTCGGCGCCAAGAAGGCCGACTGGTTCTCCACCTGGTACGACGCCCTGCCGATCGCGTGCCAGGACGGCACGCTGGGCGGCCGCATGTGCGGCACCGCCGCGGCCGGGAACGTGCGCGCCAAGACCGGCTCGATGACCAGCGTCTCGGCCCTGTCGGGGTACGTGACCGACGCCGACGGCCGCGAGCTCGTCTTCAGCGTCATCGTGAACGACTTCCTGTGGTCCACGGTCAAGGACATCGAGGACAAGATCGCGGTGGCCGTCGCCTCGCACAGCACCGCGGCGACCGAGGCCGAGATCAGCACCCTCTCCGCCGAGATCGACACGCCCGACTTCGCGGCACTCGAAGCCGAGGCCGAGGAGCTCCCCGCCGAGGGCGAGATGCCCGCCGGCCTCGAGTGCACCTGGTACGAGCCGGCCGTCTGCTAAGCGGCGCGGACACCACCGCACACGGAACGAGGGCCCGGCCGCTGCGCAGCGGCCGGGCCCTCGGCCGTATGGAGGGTCCTTTGAACGGATGATTTCGGTCTGGCCGAACGGCCGATACGGGCGGCCCCTCGCATTCGCGTCTGGATGCGCGGGTACGTCGTATCGGCCGTTTTCCGTTGCCTCCGAAGCGAGTTGCGTACCGCACATTTACGGATCATTCGCCGAAACGGGCAGGAGGTCGTACATACGCTCCCGCCTGTGAAGACTCGCACCCTCATCTCGGGCACCGTGGCGGTCACCGCCGCGGGGGCCCTCGCCCTCGCCGGAACGGTCGTCGCCCAAGCGCAGGAGACCGGTTCGGACGCCCTGGCCCAGGCCATCGACGCCATCCTCGCCGACCCCGCGCTGACCGACTCGCAGGCGGGCGTCATCGTCAAGGACGCGGCCACCGGCGAAGTCCTGTACGACCACAACGGCAACCAGCGCGGCCTGCCCGGCTCCAACCAGAAGCTCACCACTGTCGCGGGCGCCCTCGAGACCCTCGGGGAGGACTTCACGTTCACCACCGAGCTGCTCGGCGACCGCCCGGTCGACGGCGTCATCGACGGCGACCTCTACCTGCGCGGCTCGGGCGACCCGACCATGCTCGAAGAGGACTACCAGCAGCTCGCGGCCGACCTGGCCGCGCTCGGCGTCTCCACGGTCGACGGCGACCTGGTCGCCGACGACACCGCCTTCGACGCCGCCCGCCACGGCGACGAATGGGCCTGGGGCGACCTCCAGTACGCCGCCGCGTCGGAGATCTCCGCGCTCACCATCGGCTCGGGCCCCGACCACTGGGCCGGCACCGTCCGCCTGTTCATGACCGGCGGCGCCGCGAACGGCGACCCGGTGCAGATCAAGATGGTGCCCGAGAACGACTACGTGACCGTCGTGAACGAGGCGACGACCGGCGCGGAGACGGACCTCTCGGTCAACCGCGACGAGCACGCGAACACCATCCGCGTCACCGGGACCGTCGAAGCCGGCGTCACGCCCGACTACTACTCCCGCTCGGTCATCGACCCGACCGCCCTCGTCGCCGATGTCTTCGCGGACGCCCTGGCCGACAACGGGATCGACCTGACCGGTGACCTCCGCGTGAGCGAGCCGACGCCGCAGGAAGCGGGCGGGACGCTCGTGGCCCGCGAATCGATCCCGCTCTCGCAGTTGGCCGTCGACCTGCTCAAGCCCTCGAACAACTCGTACTCCGAGGCGCTGTTCAAGGCGGTCGCCCTCCACAACACCGGCGAGGGCACCTTCGCGGCGGGCCAGGACGGGGTCCACGCGGCGATCGAGCGGTACGGGGTGGACACGAGCGTCCTCCTCCAGGTCGACGGCTCGGGCATGTCCCGCTTCGACCAGATGACCCCGGACATGATCACCGACCTGTTCATCGGCGCGAAGGACTCGCCCTGGTTCGACACGTTCTACGCCGGTCTTCCGATCGCGTGCGTCGACGGCACGCTCGTCAGCCGTATGTGCGACACCCCGGCGGCGGGCAACGTGCGCGCCAAGTCCGGCTCGCAGAGCTCGATCTCGGCCCTCTCGGGCTTCGTGACCGACGCGGACGGGCGCGAACTGGTCTTCAGCGTCATCCTCAACGACTACCTCGTCAGCTCCGTGAAGTCGATCGAGAACCGGATCGCGGTCGCGATCGCCGGCCACAGCGAGGACGCCACCGAGGCGGAAATCTCGACGCTCGCGCGGGCCGAGGAGGTCGCCGAACCCGCCGAGGAGATGCCCGCCGAGCGCGAGTGCACCTACTACGAGCCGGTCGTCTGCTGATCGCCTGAGGCGCAACCGCACACGGAACGAGGGCCCGGCCGCTTCGCAGCGGCCGGGCCCTCGGTCGTCAGGGGGTCGCGTGACCCCGGGGCGCGACCGGTTCCGGGCCTGCGGGCGGGTTCACCTGCGGCCGTAGGTCAGTCGGCGCAGCAGTACCTCGAGCGGGCCGCGCAGCCCGGCCCGCGCCATCCATGCCGCGAGCGCCACGGTGGCGGCCCAGACGAGGACGGCGATCCCGGAGGCCGCTGCGTCCCCCAGTCGCGCACCGAGGTTCCCCGCGTACGGCACGAACAGCGCGGTGAACGCCACCGACTGGAGCAGGTAGCAGGTGAGCGACCGCTGCCCGCACGCCGCGAGCGCCCGCGTCAGCGGCCCCGCCGAGTCCGCAGTGGCGCGGGCGGCGGCGAGGCCGACCAGCGCGGCCAGCCCGAGCCCGGCGGCGAGGCCGGTGAGGGAGTGGAGGGCGTAGACCGCGACCGCGACGGGCGTCCCGGGGTGCCACAGCTGGGTTTCGGCGAGCATGAGCGGGAGGCCGCCGGCGACGCCTATCGCGATGCCGCCGAACGCGGTGCGGCGCAGGAGCGGGAGGTGGAGGGCGGGGTCGTCGAGGACGCGGCGGCGGGCGGCCCAGATGCCGATCGCGAAGGCGGGCACCACGTCGACGACGTAGAACGTGGGGGTGAGGGCCGACCACACGGCGAGGCGCATGGCGGCGGCTTCGAGCGGGTCGGCGACGAGTGTGGGGGTGGCGTTCTCGTGCCCGGCGGCGACGGCGGCGTACCCGGCGGCGATCACGACGAGTACATGGCAGGCGAGGACGATCCCGGTGGTGCGGAAGAGGGTGCGGTCCTTGGCGGCGAGGAGCCCGGTGAAGACGAGGCCGATGAACCCGTACGCGGCGAGGATGTCGCCGAAGAACAGCAGGAGCGCGTGCGCGAAGCCGAACGCGAGCAGCCACCGGGAGCGGCGGCGGACGAGGCGCTTGGCCTGCGGCCAGTCGGCGCCGGATCGCATGCGGCGGTCGACGAGCCGGGCGAGGCCGTAGCCGAAGAGGCCGGCGAACATCGGCAGCGCGCGCCCGTCCACGAACAGGACCTGGAGTCCGGCGACGACGCGGTCGAGGGGGTCGCCGTCGACGGCGTAGCCGCGGAAGCCGGTGGTCTCGTGCGCGAGGAACATGTGCGCGTGGGCGAGGGCGATGAACAGGAGCATCGCGCCCCTGGCCAGGTCGGGTGCGAGCGAACGCTCGGCGACGGGGGTGCTCATAATGGCGGGCGGGGAGAGGGCCATCTCGCCTCCAAGTTTTAGGTACACGACTGTATCTAAAACGATAAGATACATGACTGTAGCTAATTGAGGGGACCGCCCGTGCCCGAAGGACCGACGCGCCGCCGCGGCAAGGCACTGCTCGACGCCATCTACACCGCCGCCGTCGACGAAGCCGCCGCCTCCGGACCCGGCCGACTCACCATGGACGCCATCGCCAAACGCGCCGCCACCCCCCGCTCCACCCTCTACCGCCGCTGGTCCGACCCCCTCGACCTCCTCCTCGACGCCCTCGCCGACCGCCACCCCGTCGAACGGCCCGCCCCCGGCGCCGACGACCTCCGCGGCGACCTCGTCGCCGCCCTCCGCCTCATGGTCGAATGGGGATTCAGCCCCGCCGGACGCGCCGTCATGGCCATCCTCGGCGACCCCGCCCGCGACCCCCGCGTCGTCGAAGCCCTCTGGGAACGCGTCTTCGACCGCCGCGGCGGCACCTTCACCCAGACCGTCCTGCGCCACTACGCCTCCCGCGGCGCCCTCGACCCCGCCCGCCTCACCCCCGTCGTCCTCGACATCGGCGAAGCCATGGTCACCAAGCGCATGCTCGACACCGGCGCCGCACCCGACGACGACTACCTCCACGCCATCGTCGACCAGGCCATCCTCCCCGCCGTCGGCCTCGGCCCCGCCCCCGCCTGACCCGCCGAGACCCCAAGCGGGAACCCGCGAACCGTCACCCGGGACGGTGGAACCCTCCGATGCGGGGACGATCCGCCCGATCCCGTGGCACTCTTGGGGGGTGATCGTCGCCGTGGGCATAGACGTAGTGGCAGTGGACCGGTTCGAGCGCGTGCTCGAACGGACCCCGCACGTCGCCGACAAACTCTTCACCGAGGCCGAACGCCGCACCCCCGACGGGCAGAGCCGCCGCACCGAATCCCTCGCCGCCCGCTTCGCCGCCAAAGAAGCCGTGGCCAAAGCCCTCGGCGCCCCCGGCGGCATGCACTGGGCCGACTGCCAAGTGCTCTCCCTCCCCGACGGCCGCCCCACATTGACCATCACCGGAACGGTGGCTGCAGCGGCAGCGCAGCGTGGCGTCTCACGCTGGCACGTGTCGCTGTCGCATGATGGCGGTATCGCTACAGCGGTGGTGATCGCCGAAACGGCATGACGGCCGAACAGGCCTGAGAGGGAACACCATGGACGGTGCCTGGTCAGCAGCGGCAGTCCGCCGCGCCGAAGCCCAGCTGATGGCCCAGCTCCCGCCGGGCACCCTCATGCAGCGCGCCGCAGCCGGACTCGCCACCGAATGCGCCCGCCTGCTCCGCGAACGCAGCCCCGGCCGCCGCCGGCGCGGCGTCTACGGCGCCACCGTCACCGTCCTCGCCGGACCCGGCGACAACGGCGGCGACGCCCTCTTCGCCGCGGCCCGCCTCGCCAAGCGCGGCGCCCGCGTCTTCGCCGTCCCCGTCATGGGCGAACGCGTCCACCCCGTCGCCGCCGCCGCACTCACCAGGGCCGGAGGGCGACTCGTCGCCAACCCGCCCCGCCGATGCGACCTCCTCCTCGACGGCGTCCTCGGCATCGGCGGCCGACCCGGCCTGCCCGGCCGCGCCATCGACCAGCTCGCCGCCATCGACGCCGGCACCGTCGTCGCCGTCGACGTGCCCTCCGGAGTGGACGTCGACACCGGCGCCGTCCCCGCCAGCGCCGTCACCGCCGACGTGACCGTCGCCTTCGGCTCCTACAAGCCCTGCCACGTCCTCGGCCGCGCCGCCCTCCTCACCGGACGCCTCGTCCTCGTCGACATCGGACTCGGCCCGCACCTCGACCCGCACCCGGCCGTGCGCGTCGCCCGCGACGGCGACCTCGCCGCCTGGTGGCACGAGCCCGGCCCCGACGACGACAAGTACACGCGCGGCGTCGTCGGCGTCGCCGCCGGCTCCGAGCAGTACCCCGGCGCCGCCGTCCTCGCCACCTCCGGCGCCCTCGCCGGGCCCGCCGGATACGTGCGGTACGCCGGGGCCGCCGCCGAGTACGTGCGCCGCCGCCACCCGGAAGTGGTGTGCACCCAAGAGGTCAAGGAGGCCGGACGCGTCCAGGCCTGGCTCGCCGGCCCCGGCTTCGGCACCGACGAGGCCTCCCTCGCCGAACTGCGCCACGTCCTCGAATCGCCCGCACCGGTCGTCCTCGACGCCGACGCCTTGACGCTCATCGGCGAGTACCCGTCAGTGCTCTCCCAGCGCGAGGCGCCGGTGGTGCTCACGCCGCACGACCGCGAGTACGAGCGGCTCTACGGCTCCGCGCCCGCCGAGGACCGCGGCGCGGCCGCGGCCGCGCTGGCGAAGCGGTTGAACTGCACGGTGCTGCTCAAGGGCCACCACACGGTGGTCGCCTCGAGCGACGGCGAAGTGTGGGCGAATCCGACCGGTCGGCCCCAGTTGGCAACGGCCGGTTCAGGAGACGTGCTCGCGGGCTTCATGGCCTCGCTCCTGGCCTCGGGCATGAGCGGTATCCGCGCGGCGGTCGCCGCCGCCTACCTCCACGGCCGCGCCGGCGGCATCGCCGCCGCCGGCCGCCGCACGATCACCGCCACCGATGTCGCCACGGCCCTCCCGCAAGCGGTGGGCGAGACCCTCTCGGCAGCCGACACGCCCGGGCGCCGCAGCTGACGGGCAACGGTGTCGCACCCGTGCGTCAGGGTTGCGACCGGGGGCCCGTCGTTTTCCGATTTGCCCGGGACGCTCCGTTCACGTTCGGCGCGTTACCAGTCCTCGCCGGCGCGCATGATCGTCGCCGGGGCCAGGCCGGTCTCGTCGAGGAGGTAGGTGCGCATCGACTCGAGGCCGGGCGCGTAGACGTGGAGGCTCACGGCCGGGGTGTCGGAGAGATTCCGCATGCCGTGCACCGTGCGGTCGTCGACCACCGAGACCTCGCCCGCGTCAAGGGGTCGGCGTCGCAGGCCGGGGAAGTCGCCGGGCTGGACGGTGAACTCGGTGAGCCGGCCGGAGACCACCGCGACGGCGGCCGCGGCGGGGCGGTCGACGCCGCCGTGGTCGTGGAGGTCGGTGCCCTGCCCGGGGAGCCAGGCGAGGAGCCAGGCCTCGTGGCCCGGGCCGGTGAGGACGCGGCGCGCCCAGCGGCTGCCCTTCGTGAAGCGCGGGCGCAGGGTGAGGTTCGCGGCGTAGAAGGCGGCGAGGGACTCGAGGCGTTCGGCGGCCGGGGCGGCGGGCGGCAGCAGGCTGGAGCTCGTGCGAGTGCTGGAGTTCATCAGAACGATGTGACTTTCGATGTGTCGGAACGGTTGTCAGCGGAGGAGCACTGAGCGGCCGACGGGCGGCTCAGTGCTGGTGACAGCGACACATCGAGAAGGTCATGCGGGCAATGGTACACATTCCCAGGCAACTCACAGGAGCGACACACCATCGGTGGAACGCTCGTTACGCTGCGAATTTGTCACGGCCGGGGGCTACCCGCCCGCCAAGGCGCGCGCTAGGCTCATGTTCGGCCTCCCCGGCGGCACCCCAGTGCATCCCGCGGACGGCCGCGCGCGTGTCTTGAGTGCACCCCGTCTTCCCATCCCGAAGGAGCACCCTCCTCGTGAAGCAGCCGTCTCTTCGACGCAAATGGATGTCCGCCGCCGTGGTCGGCGGCCTCCTGGTCACCGTCGGTTCCGGCCCCGCCTGGGCGCAGGACTCGCCGGAGGACATCAACGACGAGATCGACGCGCTCGACGACGACCTCGCCGCGGCCGTCGAGGAGTACAACCAGCTGGCCTCCGAGGTCGACGCGAACCGCGAGCTCATCGAGGAGACCGAGGCGAACCTGCAGACGGCCGAGACCGAGCTCGACGGCCTGCGCTCCCAGCTCGCCGACTTCATCACCGAGACCTATGTGGACCAGGGCATCGGGGACGCGGCGCTGCTGCTCGAGTCGGGCACGCCCGACGCGTTCGTGGAGCGGCTCGACCGCCTCAACTCCGCGAACCTCTACAACTTCAACCTCATGGACGAGCTGCGCGCCGCGTCCGAGGAGTACGCCACCCAGCGCGACCTGCTCACCGACCTCCAGGCCGACCTCGAGACCGAGCAGGGCGAGCTGCAGAAGGCCGCCGACGAGCTCACCGACCGGATGACCGACCTCGAAGAGGAGTGGAAGACGGCCGCGGGCGAGGAGGTCGTCGAGTACGACCTGCCGCGCATGACGAACGAGCAGTGGACCATCGTCGACTTCGCGCTCGACCAGATCGGCGAGCCGTACGTGTGGGGCTCCGCCGGACCGGACTCGTGGGACTGCTCGGGCCTCATGCTCGGCGCTTACGCCCAGGCCGGGATCAGCCTGCCGCACAACGCGGCCGCGCAGTGGGACATGGTCGCGCACATCAGCGAGGACGAGCTCCAGCCGGGCGACTTCGTGTTCTACAACGGCCTCGCGCACGTGGGCATGTACATCGGCAACGGCCTCATCGTCCACGCCCCGAACTCGACCACCGTCGTGAAGGTCGTCGAGGTCCACCACGGCAACAGCTACTACGGCGCGGGCACGCTGCTGCACTAGCGCGACGCGTCGAGAGGCCCCGCGAGCACCGCTCGCGGGGCCTCTCCGCTTGTCCAGCCTTGCCGATCCGCCGCCACTGCCGCGAGCCGCTACGGCGGCTCCACGGCGATGCCCGCGAGCCGTAACTTGGGATCGCAGCGCACCACGAGGATCGCGATGTCGTCGCGCGGCGACTCGGGGGAGAACGCCTCGACGGCCTCCAGCAGCGCCGTGGCGATCTGCCTGGCGCCCTTGCCCGCCGCGTCCCGCACGGCCCGCTCGATGCGCTCGTGGCCGAACATGGCGGCGCCGTCGCGGCGCTCGGTGACGCCGTCGGTGAAGAAGACGAGGGCGTCGCCGGCGTCGAGGCGCACTTCCTCGGGGTTGACCTTCACGTCGGGGAAGAGCCCCACGGCGGTGCCTTCGCGGCCGACCCAGGAGGTCTCGCCGTCGGCGCGCAGCAGCAGCGGCTTCTCGTGGCCCGAGAGGCACAGGGTCGCGTTCAGGGTGCCGTCGCGGCGCGGGTCGAGCAGCGCCGAGGCGATGGTCGCGTAGCGCATGTCGCCGGGCTGCTCGAGGAGCGTGGCGTTGAGCAGTTCGAGGGCGCGCGGGAGCGGGCGGCCGTCGCGGGCCATGACCCGCAGGACGTCGCGCACGACGCCGGTGACGGCCGCGGCCTGCGCGCCCTTGCCGCACACGTCGCCGATCGCCACCCACAGGCGGTGGTCGGCGAGTTCGGTCGCGTCGTAGAAGTCGCCGCCGACCTCGGTGCCGGACACGGGGCCCGGCCCGGAGCCGGGCAGGCGGCGGGCCGTCGCGGGCAGGTACTCGGCGGCGAAGGAGACGCCCGTGACGTCGGGCAGCGAGCCCGGCATGAGCGCGGCCTGCAGCTCGTTGGCGACGGCCTGGCGCTCGGCGTGGATGCGGGCGTTGTCGAGGGCGAGCGCGCTGCGCTTGGCGAGGTCGGCGACGACCGCGCGCTCCTCTGAGGAGTGCTGGCGCTCGACGTGCTTGCCGACGGTGAGCACCCCGATGGTGGCGCCGCGCGCCGAGAGCGGCACGGCGATGCCGTCGAGGCCGCGCGGGACCGGCAGCTCCATGCCCGTCCAGCCGTCGGTGGCGAGCGCGGCGGCCAGGGCGGGGGCGGCGGTGTCGAGCTTGCTGCGCAGGTGCTCGAGCTCGCTTTCCTCGGCGTGCGTGAGCGAGGCGAGGCGCAGGTCGCCGCCGTCGGCGGTGAGGTGGACGGCGGCCCAGCGGCCGAGCTGGGGGACGACGAGCTGCGGGATGAGCGCCACGGTCAGGTGCTCTTCGAGCGAGTGCGCGAGCAGCTCGCCGGCCTCGGCGAGGTAGGTGAGCCAGCCGGAGCGGCGCTGCTCGTCGGTGCGCATGCGGTCGATCTGGATCGCGAGCGCGATGCGCTCGGCGACGAGTTCGGCGAGGGGCCGCCAGGTCGGCTCGGGCTCCCCGGCGAGCATGAGCTTGCCGCAGGCGGGGGCGGTGAGCGGGAGCGGGACGGCGACCGCGACGGTGCCGACGTCGCCGAACTTGGCGAGGATCTGCGCACCGGCCCCGTCGCCCGCGTCGTACTCGATCGCGCCGCCCGCGGCGGCGGTCGCGTCGTGGCAGCGGGCCAGGAGCTCGGTGACGATCTGGTCGACCGGCAGCCGCGACTGGATCGCGGGCGCGACCGTGAGGAGCGCGGCGAGCTGGCCCAGGTCGGGCAGGTGCGGGTCGGCGGCCGCGTCCGGGTCGGGCCGGGTGGCGGGCCGGGCGTCGGGGTCGCGGTCGATGCGGAACCAGATGGACTTGCCGGTCGCGTCGTGCGTGGTGCCCCAGGAGGACGCGAACCGGTCGACGAGGAGCAGGCCGCGCCCGCCTTCGGCGGTGACCTCGGGCATGGCGGTGTCGAGGGGGTCGATGCCGCCGGAGCGGTAGTCGGTGACGGTGACGCGCACGCCGATCGGGTCGGCCGCGACCGTGAGGTTGATGTCGGTGCCGGCGTGGACGACGCCGTTGGTCGCCAGCTCGGTGGTGAGCAGCAGGGTCTCGTCCAGCAGCTCGGTGAGCCCGGCCTCGGTCAGCACCGCGCGCACGGCGGCGCGGGCGGCGGCGGGGGAGCGGTCGTCGGCCGGGAGCCGGAGGCGCCGGGCGAACCTCTCGGGGTACGTCACGGGCCCCAGTCTATGCCCGTCGGGCCCCTGCCTGCGGGACCGCGTCGCCGCGCCGGGCCCTCGGGTGGGGCGGCTCGCGGCCACCGCTCGATGCCGTTGCGCGCCAACGGAAAACATGGGAACGGCGGCCGTCCTGTGGGGCGGCCGCCGTTCTGGAGTCGATCCGTGCGCTCTCGTACGCCGTCGATCGGCGCGCGCCTGCCCCCTACCGGGCGGGGGGCGGGCATGCGTCTCCAAGGGGTGCGGCGCTCTCGCGGTCTCCACTGATCGTTCGAACTCGCCCGCGGGAGCGCTGCGAATATGCACACGCACCACACGAGGCAGCGGTTGCGAGCTTCTGTCAGTTTTCTTTCGCTAACGTGGGGTGACCGAGCATAGTGCCCTGAGTAACCTGCCTTCACGTTTGCCCGGTTCATGTGACAACCTGGTACCGAAGCCTGTCTACGCAGCTGAGGAACCACGACATGACGGACACCGTTTCCCGTGTAGCCAACCCGATCGACGAGTCCGACCTGCTCAGGAGCCTGGCCGACGCGCTCGGGGCCGTCGAGCGGGGCGACTTCTCGGTGCGGCTCCCCCGCGGCGAGGGCCTGGCCGGGGAGGTCATCGACCGGTTCAACGCCGTCGTCGAGCAGGCCGATCGGCAGACCCGCGACCTCGCGCTCATCGCCCGCGCGGTGGGCGAGGAGGGCTCCTGGCACCACCGGCTCATCGTCGAGCACCTCGACGGCGGCTGGTCGGAGGGCGCGGCGAGCGTCAACCGGCTCGTGGAGGACCTGGTCCGCCCCACCACCGAGCTCGGGCGCGTCCTCGAGGCGGTCGCCGCCGGCGACCTCTCGCAGGAGGCGGCGCTCGACATCGAGGGCAAGCAGCTGCGCGGCGAGTTCCGCCGCCTCGGCGAGACCGTCAACCGCATGGTCGGGCTCCTGCGCGACTTCGCTGGCGAGGTCACGCGCGTGGCCCGCGAGGTGGGCACCGAAGGCCAGCTCGGCGGGCAGGCCGACGTCCAGGACGTCTCCGGCACCTGGCGGTCGCTGACCGACGCGGTGAACACCATGGCCTCCAACCTGACCGAGCAGGTCCGCTCGATCTCCACCGTGACCCAGGCCATCGCCGCCGGCGACCTGACGCAGAAGATCACGGTCAAGGCCTCCGGCGAGGTCGCCGAACTCGCCGACACCATCAACTCCCTCACCGCGACCCTCCAGGTCTTCGCGGGCGAGGTCACCCGCGTGGCCCGCGAGGTCGGCACCGACGGCCGCCTCGGCGGCCAGGCCGCGGTGCCCGGCGTCTCCGGCACCTGGAAGGACCTCACCGACAACGTCAACTCGATGGCGTCGTCCCTGACCGACCAGGTGCGCGACATCGCGAAGGTCACCGGCGCGGTAGCGCGCGGCGACCTCAACCAGAAGATCGCCGTGCCCGCGCAGGGCGAGATCCTCGAGCTCAAGACCACCGTCAACACGATGGTCGACCAGCTGTCGAACTTCGCCGACGAGGTCACGCGCGTGGCCCGCGAAGTGGGCACGGAGGGCCGCCTCGGCGGCCAGGCGCAGGTGTTCGGCGTCTCCGGCACCTGGCGCGACCTCACCCAGAACGTGAACCAGCTGGCCTCGAACCTCACCGAGCAGGTGCGGTCGATCTCCACGGTGACCGCGGCCGTGGCCCGCGGCGACCTGACGCAGAAGATCGCCGTCGACGCCCAGGGCGAGATCCTCGAGGTGAAGACCACCGTGAACACGATGGTCGACCAGCTCTCGAGCTTCGCCGACGAGGTCACGCGCGTGGCCCGCGAGGTCGGCAGCGAGGGCCGCCTCGGCGGCCAGGCCAACGTGCAGGGCGTCTCGGGCACCTGGAAGGACCTCACCGAGAACGTGAACCTGATGGCGTCCAACCTGACCGCCCAGGTCCGCAACATCTCCTCGGTCGCCACCGCCGTCGCCACCGGCGACCTCTCCCGCCAGATCACCGTCGACGCGCGCGGCGAGATGCTCGAACTCAAGACCACGATGAACTCGATGGTGGCGCAGCTGTCCCAGTTCGCCGACGAGGTCACCCGCGTGGCCCGCGAAGTGGGCACCGACGGCCGCCTCGGCGGCCAGGCCAACGTCCAGGGCGTCTCCGGCATCTGGGAGGCCCTCACCGACAACGTGAACTCCATGGCGTCCAACCTGACCGCCCAGGTGCGCAACATCTCCTCGGTCGCCACCGCCGTCGCCCGAGGCGACCTCAACCGGCAGATCACCGTGGACGCCCAGGGCGAGATGCTCGAACTCAAGACCACGATGAACTCGATGGTGGCGCAGCTGTCCCAGTTCGCCGACGAGGTCACCCGCGTGGCCCGCGAGGTCGGCACCGACGGCCGCCTCGGCGGCCAGGCCAACGTGCCCGGCGTCTCGGGCACCTGGAAGGACCTCACCGAGAACGTCAACTCGATGGCCTCCAGCCTCACCAGCCAGGTCCGCGACATCGCCTCGGTCACCACGGCGGTGGCCCGCGGCGACCTGACCCAGAAGATCACCGTCGACGTCCAAGGCGAGATGCTCGAGCTCAAGACCACCGTCAACACCATGGTCGAGCAGCTCTCCAGCTTCGCCACCGAGGTCACGCGCGTCGCCCGCGAGGTCGGCGTCGAAGGCAACCTCGGCGGCCAGGCCGAGGTCGCCGGCGTCTCCGGCACCTGGCTCGCCCTCACCCGCAACGTGAACTCGCTCGCCGCGACGCTCACACTCCAGCTGCGCGCCATCGCGAACGTCGCCCACGCCGTGGCCCGAGGCGACCTCACCCAGTCCGTCGACTTCGAGGCCGCCGGCGAGATCGCCGACCTCACCGAGTCGATCAACCAGATGATCACCGCCCTGCGCGACAAGACCCGCCAGAACACCGACGCGGACTGGCTCAACTCGAACCTCGCCCGCATCTCCTCGCTCCTGCAGGGCCGCCGCGGCGTCGAAGAGGTCACCCGCATGGTCCTCGACGAGGTCACGCCCCTCATCGACGCGCAGACCTCCACGTTCTACGTCCGCCACGAGGACGTCTCCGGGCACGTCACCTACCGGCTCAACGCCGTCTACGGCCACCCCAACCCCGGCGAGAAGAAGCTCATCGAGGACAACGAGGGCATGGTCGGCCAGGCCGCCGCGTCCAAGCGCACCATCCACCTGCACGACATCCCCGAGGGCTACCTCGAGATCTCCTCCGGCCTCGGCCAGGCCACCCCGACCGACCTCATCATCCTGCCCGTCCAGTTCGGCGACAAGGTCCGCGGCGTCATCGAGTTCGCCTCGTTCAACACCTACTCCGGGCTCCACAAGCGGTTCCTCGACGCCCTCGCCCCCAACGTCGGCGTCACCCTCGCCACCATCGAGGGCAACGCCCGCACCGAGGTCCTCCTGCGCGAGTCCCAGCGCATGGCCCAGGAGCTGCGGGCCCAGTCGAACCGCCTGCAGGAGACCAACGTCGAACTCGAGGAGAAGGCGCAGCTGCTCTCCGCCCAGAACAAGGCCATCGAGCTCAAGAACGAAGAGGTCGAGACCGCCCGCAAGGACATCGAGGAGAAGGCCGAGCAGCTCGCCCAGGCCTCCAAGTACAAGTCCGAGTTCCTCGCGAACGTCTCCCACGAGCTGCGCACGCCCCTCAACTCGCTCCTGCTGCTCGCCCGGCTCCTCTCCGAGAACTCCGACGGCAACCTCTCCGAACGCCAGATCGAGTTCGCCCGCACCATCTACAACGCCGGCACCGACCTGCTCACCCTCATCGACGACATCCTCGACCTCTCCAAGATCGAGGCCGGGCGCATGGACGTCTCCGTCCACCCCGTCGACCTCGCCGAGATCCTCGGCGACATCGAGTCCGCGTTCCGGCCCCAGGCCGAGGACAAGGGCCTCGAGTTCAACGTCGACGTCGGCTCGGGCGTGCCGCAGATGATGCAGACCGACGGCCAGAAGTTCCAGCAGGTCCTGCGGAACCTCCTGTCCAACGCCGTCAAGTTCACGCGCAAGGGCTCCGTCACCCTCGCCGTGCGGCGCGTCCCCGCCGACCTGCGCTTCGACGCCCCGCACCTGAACGCGGCCGGCGAGCGCCTCGCCTTCAGCGTCATCGACACCGGCATCGGCGTCGCCGAAGGCAAGAAGGGCATCATCTTCGAGCCCTTCCACCAGGGCGACGGCACCACGCGGCGCCTCTACGGCGGCACCGGCCTCGGGCTCTCCATCTCGAAGTCCCTCTCGCTCATGCTCGGCGGCGACGTCTACATCGAGCACACCGGCGACGCCGGCTCGAAGTTCACCTTCGTCGTGCCCGTCGAGATCGACGCCGACGGCGACTTCACGCCCATCCACGCCGAGATCCCGGCCGAGCGCGAGCCCTCTCCCGGGATCCTCACCGGCGCACCCGAGACGCCCTCCTCGTCGGCCGCGGCCCAGCACCTCGAAGGCGCGACCGTGCTCATCGTCGACGACGACATCCGCAACGTCTTCGCCCTCACCGCCGCCCTCGAACTGCACGGCATCGACGTGCACTACGCGGAGAACGGCGCCGACGGCATCGACGCCCTGCAGCACCACCCCGGCATCGACATCGTCCTCATGGACTCGATGATGCCCGGCATGGACGGCAATGAGACCACCCGCGTCATCCGCCGCATGCCGCAGTTCGCGGACCTGCCGATCGTGTTCCTCACCGCGCAGGCCCTCGCCGAGCAGCGCGAGAAGTCCGTCGAAGCCGGCGCGAGCGCGTACCTGACCAAGCCCGTGGACCTCGACCTCCTGCTCGACACCATGTCCCAGTGGATCGTCACCGACGACGGCGGGAACGGCCGCCACGCTGCGCGAGGCGGCGCACACGAGGCCGCCCCCGCGGTCGGCCTCCCCGCGTCCGAACGCGACAATGGCGGACCGACCGTTGGAGGCCCCGCATGAGCACCGCCCGCGTCCTGCTCGTTGACGACCGATCCGAGAACCTCCTCGCCCTGGAAGCCATCCTCCAAGGGCTGCCGGTGAACACGATCGCCGTCACCTCCGGCGAAGAGGCGCTCAAGCGGCTCCTCTCCGAGGACTACGCGGCGATCCTGCTGGACGCGCAGATGCCCGGCATGGACGGGTTCGAGACCGCGCGGCACATCAAGCAGCGCGAGAAGACCCGCCACACCCCGATCATCTTCCTCACCGCCGCCGACCGCGACGCCCACCTGGCGATGCGCGGGTACTCGGTGGGCGCGGTCGACTACATCACCAAGCCCTTCGACCCGTGGATGCTGCGCACCAAGGTGAAGGTCTTCATCGACCTGTGGGCGCAGGGCCAGGCCCTCCGCCAGACCTCCGAGCGCACCCGCGACCTCCGCGAACGCGAAGGCCACCTCACTCGCCGCCTCGACCAGGTCCGCGACGCGCTCGCCGCCTGGCAGGACGGCCGCGAGGCCGACCCCGAGATCGCCCGCATCCTGGGGATGCTGGAGCCGGGGCAGGCGTAGCGGCACAGGTTCGACCGCGGCCCCGCGCCCGGCGAAGCCTGCGAGCCGGCTTCGAGCACGGCAACCCTGACAGGGGTGTGACGCCGCGGCCTCGCTGCGTGTTCGAACGGCTGCGACGCATGCTGAAGAGGTTCGACCGCGGCGTGGGCCCCCGGTTTCCACCCTGACCGACGGGTACGACATCGTCGCCAGGGTGGTGTTCGAAGGGCAAGGGCGACAAGGTTTCGCGTTCTATCCGCCGCGGGGCCTCCTGCTTTCGGGCGAAACCGGTTAGGGTTGTCTCCGTGGTGCACCAGAAGCTCGACATCTCGGTATACCGCGAGGCGAACGAGACGATCGTGGTGCTGACCGGCGAAATCGACCTGCACACCGCGCCCCGGCTCTCCGCGGCCGTGGACGCCGCCCTCGCGGACGACCCTGTGCGCGTCGTCCTCGACATGCAGGGCGTGACCTTCTGCGACTCGCGCGGACTGGGCACGCTCGTCATCCTCGCGCGCGCGGCGGCCCGCTCCCGGGCCGTGCTCGTCCTCGCCAACCTCGGCGACTTCCTCAAGCGGCTCCTCGCCGTCTCCGGCATCGGCGAGCACTTCGTCATCCGCGAGCCCGAGCCCGAAGCCGAGACCCCCACGCTGGGCCTCAGCGACATCGAGGAGACCGGCACCGACAGCGGCCAGACCTTCGGCCGGCCCGCCCCCGACGCCGGCTCAGCCTCAGACTCCGGCCAGGAGCCCCCGCGATGAACCTCACCACCACGGCCCAGGCGATCCTCGCCTCGGCCGCCCTCCTCGCGCTGGGCGGCATCCTGCTCACCTGGATCGGCCTGGCCCGCAAGGCCAAGGGCCTCCTCGTCACCGGCGTCGCGCTGCTCTTCGCGGGCGGCGCGACCGTCCTCGCGTGGGCCATCGTCGAAGGCGCGGGCGCGCAGGCGTTCGCCGTCGGCCTCGCCGCCGCGCTCCTGCCCGCGCCGGTCCTCGTCGGCACCTTCCTGTGGCTCGGCCGCTACCGGCGCCGCCCGTGGCTCGTGCTGGCGTTCTGCTTCGGCTGGGGCGCGTGCGTCGCCACCGCGATCTCCCTGATCGTCAACACCAGCGCGTCGATCATCCTCGAGAAGAACGACCTCGACCCGAACCTCGCGGCCGTCGTCTCCGCGCCCGTGATCGAGGAGATCACGAAGCTCCTCGGCCCCCTCCTCGTGTACTGGACCGCCCGCCGCCACCTCACCGGCACCCTCGACGCGATCGTCTACTGCGGCCTCGCAGGGGCCGGGTTCGCGGTCGCCGAGAACGTCCTCTACGCCTCCGGCGCGTACCTGAACGGCGCCGAGTCCCTCGACGTCGCGGCGGGGATCGCGCAGGTGACGATCCTCGTCGCGGTGCGCGGCCTCGCGACGATGTTCGCGCACCCGCTCATGACGGGCCTGTCCGCGATCGGCCTGGGCAAGGCCGCCCGCCGTCCCGGCCGCAAGGGCCTGCAGACCGTCTGGATCATCGGGATGCTGCTGTGCGGTATGGGACTCCATGCCGTGTGGAACGGCTCCTCGGTGCTCGGTGTCAACCTCGACCTGCCCGCGCTGTGGTTCGCGCTCTACCCGGCGTTCCTCGCGCCCCTGTTCTTCACGATGGTCGGCGCGGCCCTGTGGCTGCGCGCCGCCGACGCCCGCCGCACGCAGGTCGCGCTCGCCCCGATGGTCGCCGCGGGGCAGGTCTCGCCGCCCGAGCTGGCGTCCCTCGCGACGTTCTCGCGCCGCGCCGCCGCGCGCGCCTGGGCGTACCAATACGCCGGGACGCCCGGTGAGGCCGCCATGAAGGACTTCCAAAGGGCCGCCTCCGATCTCGCCGAGCAGTACGACCTCGCCTCGATCGGCCGGCCCTGGGACCGGGCCCGCATCGAGCACGCCGCGCACACCATGAACGCGGCCCGCGCGGTCTACGCGGGCGCCGACCCGCACACGCCCGCCGCCCTCTGGGACGGCCGCCAGTACCACGTGACCTTCCCCGACGGGCAGATGCGCGCCGTGGACGCGCCCCCGCAGCCGGTGATGCCGCTTCCGGTGGCGCCCCCGCCTGCGTACCCTGGCACGTATGCATGAGGGACCCATCGGGCCCACCTCCTGGACCGCTTCCGCTGAGCCGTCCATGACAGTGCCCCCGCCGCGCTCCGGGAGGCCCCGCTGGAGGGAGCCCCATCCAGTCCGCGTCGGCCCCGTGGCGGCCGGCTCGGTCCTGTCCGGGCTGTGGGTGCTCCTGTGGCTCTTGGCGTACGCCAGGAGCTCGGGGGAGGCCCTGCCTACCGGGGCGGGCTTCGCCTGGGTGACTTTGGCCGCGAGTACGATCGGAGCGGTCGCCGCCGCGCTGCTGGCGCGCTACGGTGACCGCGGTGCAGCGGTCGGCGTAGCGGCGGTCGCAGGGACGGCCGCTGGCGTCACGGGGCTCTCATGCGAGCTGTATCTTTTGCTGACCGGCGACTGGATCCTGTGGTTACATCGACCGCAGGTCGCCACATCCTTCAGTAGGTCGTATCGAACGGCTGCCCAATCGGGCCGCAGGTTCCAATGAGTGAGAAGACGGGGACGGATCGTGTCGTATTTCGCTGTGGCTGTGGGCCGCGAGGGCGACGAGTGGGAGGCCGCCGAGGTCGACCTCGACGCTGTTGCCGACGTCGAGGACGCGGCCGAGGTCATGCGTGAGGCTTTCCCTGACGCCGACCTGACACTGCTGTTCGTCGACGCAGACGACGAGTACCTGACGGTGATGCGCCTCGACAACGGGGACGATCTGCGCACTTTCGGGTCCGACGCCGAGTACGCGTCGCAGTCGCGCCTGGGCGAGGCCCTGCTGGGCGACCTCGAGCCCGAGGACACCGAGGAGATCGACACCGAGGACGAGGAGTCGATCTCGGCCCGCCCGACCGAGCTCGACGCCGAGCCCGTCGGCGAGGCGGACGTGCTGGGCGACCTGGGCGTGCCCGGTTCGACCCTGCTGGCCCTGTGCGCCAAGGAGGGCATGATGCCCTCTGACGTCGTCTCCGAGGTCGCCAAGGCCATCGGGTTCACCGAGGCCCTGGAAGACGCCACCGGCTCCTAGGCCGCAGCCCCCATGCAGTCTCGCCGCGAGGTCCACGAGCAGTGGATGCGCCGCGCCCTCGCGGTCGCGCGCACCGGAGGCCTCCCGGCGGACCCCGAGCCCCGTTCGAGGCCGGGCGCCCCGGCACTCCCGGCCGACACCCCAGCCGCACCCCGACTGGATCTGCCCGTCGGCGCCCTCGTCATAGGGCCCGACGGGAACGAACTCGCCGCGGCCGCCAACGCCCGTGAGGCCCTAGGCGACCCGACCGCGCACGCCGAAGTCCTGGCGCTGCGCGCGGCGGCGGCCGCGCACGGCGACGGGTGGCGGCTGGAGGGCTGCACCCTCGTGGTCACGTTGGAGCCGTGCACGATGTGCGCGGGCGCGGCGGTGCTCGCCCGAGTGGGTGAAATCGTGTTCGGCGCTTGGGAGCCGAAGACGGGCGCGGTCGGCTCCCTCTGGGACGTCGTCCGCGACCCTCGCCTCAACCACAACCCGGACGTCTACGGCGGCGTCCTCGAAGCCGAGTCCGCGGCGATGCTTCGCGAGCATTTCGGGCGGAGCCCGAACGGCTTACGCAGCGGGCGGAGCCCGATCGGCTTACGCAGTGGGGCGGAGCCCGAACGGCTTACGCAGTGGGGCGGAGCCCGAACGGCTTACGCGGTGGTCGGAGCCCGATCGGCTTACGCTGTGGGCGCCAGCCTTCGAATCGGTCCCCTGGGACCCCCGATTTCCATGGTGCCGCATGGGTCCGACACGGCTCGCCGCCTTGGGCGTTTTCCGGCTCTAGCCTTCAAATCGGACACACGCGGGCCCCCCGAATCCAAGGGTGGCATCGGGGTCCGACACCTCGCGGCGCTTCGGGTGTTTCGCGGCTCTAGCCTTCAAAACGGGCAAGCAAAGGACCCCCGATGCCAAGGGTGGCACGGGGGTCCGACAGCGTTGCGAGCCTATTCGGCGACGGCGGCCTTCTCGGCGCGCTTCTCCTGCGTCCTGGCGAGCAGCTGCGCGATGTCGATGACCTCGACGTCCTCGTGGCCGGCGTCCGCGACGCCGTCACGGAGCATCGTCGAGCAGAACGGGCAGCCGACGGCGACGGTCTTCGCGCCGGTCGCCACGGCCTCGTCGGCGCGTTCGCGGTTGACGCGCTTGCCGAGCGGCTCCTCGAGCCACATGCGGGCGCCGCCGGCGCCGCAGCAGAACGAGCGCTCCTCGGTGCGGGGCATCTCCGTGACCTCCGCGAAGGAACCGAGCAGTTCCCTTGGCGGCGTGAAGATCCGGTTGTGCCGACCCAGGTAGCACGGGTCGTGGTAGGTCAGCTTGCCCTCGTGCTCCTCGACCGGCGTGATCTTGCCGGCGTTCACCAGGTCGTTGAGCAGCTCGGTGTGGTGCACGACCTCGTAGTTGCCGCCGAGGTCCTTGTACTCGTTGCCGACCGTGTTGAGGCAGTGCGGGCAGGTCGCGACGATCTTCACCGCGCCGACCTCGTTCAGCGTCTCGACGTTCTGCTCGGCGAGCATCTGGAACATGAACTCGTGCCCGATGCGCCGGGCCGAGTCGCCGGTGCACGTCTCGGCCTCGCCGAGGACCGCGAACTTGACGCCGGCGTCGTGCAGCAGCGTCGCGACCGCGCGGGAGGTCTTCTGCGCCTTGGGGTCGTACGCGCCGGCGCAGCCGACCCAGTACAGGTACTCGAAGTCCCCGCCGGCCTCGGCGATCGGCACCTCGAAGTCGAGCGGTTCGGCCCACTTGAGGCGGTTGGCGGGGTTCTCCCCCCACGGGTTGCCCTTGTTCTCGAGGTTGCGGAGCATCGTCTGGGCCTCGTCGGGGAAGTCCGACTCGATCATGACCATGTTGCGGCGCAGGTCGAGGATGTGGTCGACGTGCTCGATGTCGACCGGGCACTGCTCGACGCACGCGCCGCAGGTGGTGCACGACCACAGCACGTCGGGGTCGATCACCGAGCCGATGATGTTGATCTTCTCGTGCGGGTCCTCGCCGCCGCGCTCCTTCGCGATCGCCGCGGCCTTGAGGTACGGCGCCTGCTCGTACAGGTGGTCGCGCAGGTCGGTGATGAGCTTCTTGGGCGAGAGCGGCTTCCCGGTGTTCCAGGCGGGGCACTGCGACTGGCAGCGGCCGCACTCGGTGCAGGTCGAGAAGTCGAGCAGGCCCTTCCAGGAGAAGTCCCCGATGGTGGCGACGCCGAACGGCTGCGTCTCGGGGTCGGCGGTCTCGAAGTCGGCGGGCTCGCCGTCGATGAGCATGGGCTTGGCCGGGCCGAGCGAGGCAGCGCCGTCCGCGTTGCGCTTGAAGTAGATGTTGAAGAACGCCGTGACCCGGTGCCAGCCGATGCCCATCGAGGGGATGAGCGCGAGCATGAGGAAGAACGTCCAGGAGACGAGGATGTCGAGGCCCGCGACGAGGGTGACGGCGGTGTGCAGGGCCTCGGCGGAGGCGCCGTTCCACAGGTCCGCGATGAGCGTCGAGACCGGCGAGGTCCACTCGTGCCCGATCTCGCCGAGCGCGACCTTGAACGAGCGGATCAGCATGTGCGAGACCACGATCGTGAAGATCGTCGCCTCGATGTAGAAGGCCATCCACTGCCGGGAGTTCTCGAACCGCGACGAGGAGCGCCGTTGGCCGGCGTCCGAGGCGGTGCCCTGCGGCGGCACCGGGTTCGCGCGGGGCTGGCGGGCCATGCGGATGGCGAACAGGGTGACGATGGCGAGGCCGGTGAGCACGGTGAGGATCTCCGAGCCGAGCAGCCAGACGCTCCAGTGCCCGACGATCGGCAGGCTCGACTCGGGGTCGATGACCTCGAAGTACGACTGCGCGAGGGCCGGGAACAGCAGGAAGAACCCGAAGAACACCGCCCAGTGCGCCAGGCCCACCCAGTGCCACTTGAGCATCCTGGTGTGCCCCAGGGTCTCGCGCAGCATGGTCTTGACCCGTTCGCCGCGTTCGCCCTTCCTGGTCTTGTCGGGCGCGCCGAGCCGGATGAGCTCGAGCATCCCGAGCCCGGCGCGGACGAACAGCCCGATGGCGACCGCGGTGTACGCGAACGCGACCGTGGCCGTGACGATTTGGACGACTCCCATGGCGACCTCTCGACGTGCGGTGTTCCCGATCACGATACATGTTACTGATCAGTAGCCGCCCGTTGCCAGCAGCCCCGCCGAACAGGCCGTCCGACACTTCCCGGGAACTCGCTCCCACGGAACCCCGATTCGCGTGCAACCGGTATCCGCCAGCGCGCGTGTAGTCAGCACCGGATTCCTCCGGTCCCCATAACCCCCAGCTCAACGGCTAACTGAACAAGGAGCCCCATGTCCCCTGACTCCCCCAGGGCCCGCCGGGCAGGCCTCCGCCTGCTCGCCGCAGCAGCGGCGGGATGCACCGCCGCGGCCGCATTCGCGACCCCGGCGGCGGCCGCGATCCCCGGCATCTACGGCGACCCCGTCGCCACGCTGCAGCTCGCCCCCGATCTCGACAACACCGAGATGGCCGCGAGCTCGATGACCGTGGACTACACGTACGAGATCGACGGCGATACCACGACCCACGCGGTCGTCACGGAACTCGTGTTCGACGACCCCTACGGCGTCCTCGACATCACCACCGCCGACCCGGCCTGCGACGTCTCCGCCCCCGCCACGATCGTCTGCTCCGCGGACAGCGGGTCGCACACCGAATTCCTCTTCGAGGTGACCCCCGCCGCCAGCGCGGAGGACGACGCGATCGACTACACGTTCACGGCGACCGTCGACGGCTTCGACGTCGCGGGCAGCACCGGCGCCTTCGGCGTGGTGTCCGACTACGACGTCCACAACCCGTACGCCCACGGCGACTTCGTGCAGACCGGCGTCGTCGAGGGCGACGACATCCTGGTGAAGCCCGTCTTCTACCAGGCCTTCGACCTGGCCCCCACCACCGAGGCCGTCGTCCTCACCTTCGCCAACCCGGTCGCCGGCGAGGGCCTCGACACCACCGGGCTCGCCACGGTGCGGGACCTGTACAACAACTGCAGGGCCACGAGCGACGCCACCGGGATCGAGTGCGTCATCACCGACTTCTCCGATGCCCAGGGCCAGTTCCTGACCATCACCAACGGGGTCGCCTACAAGATCGCTGAAGACGTGGTCGGGCCGCTCGACGTGTGCGGCTGCCAGTACAGCGTCGAGACGATCAACGCTGCCACCCTCGCCGAGGAGTACGACAACCTCTCCTGGGTCTCCGGCAGCGGCACCGCGGTCGGCCTCACCACCGCCCCCGAAGGCTGGGACGGCGCCGAGGAGTCCAAGGCGCTCTACTGGGGCGGCGTCACCCTCACCACGGGCGAGAACAAGTACGACCTCGCCGTCGAGGAGATCACCCTCAAGGGCAACCTGAACACCAACGCCAAGGTCACCACCACCGTCTCGAACAACGGCTCGGCCGCGGCCGACGACCTCGACCCCGCCGGCCAGTCCTACCTGGTCCGCGCACAGCTGCCCCAGGGCACCGAACTGGTGCGGGTCGAAAGCGCCGGCGGCAACGTCTGGGACTGCTACGGCGCCGACGAGCTCGACGCCGTCTACGAGTCGACCCCGGACACGGCCCTCGAGCGGTTCGACTTCGCCTGCACCACCGACAGTCTCGAGCCGGGCGAGTCGGTGGACTTCATCTTCACCGTGAAGCTCACCGACACCACCGCCTTCCAGGGCGCGATTGAGATCGGCGCGGTCTTCGGCGACGAGTACGAAGGCGACTTCTACAACGACTTCGCGCTCATCTACAACGAGGCTGTCGAGGCCCGGTACGACTACAACCGGGACGGCTACGAGGACCTGTTCGTCGTGCGCAAGTCCGACGGCGCGCTCCGCTTCTACGCGGGCAACAGCACCGGCGCCTACAAAGCCGGCGTCACCGTCGGCACCGGCTGGGGCGCCTACGACATCATCATGGCCGGCGACCTGACCGGCGACGACGTGCCCGACTTCCTGGCCCGCGATACCCGCAACGGCACCCTCTACACCTACCCGGGCAACGGCAGCGGCGGCCACGGCACGCGCATCTCCAACGGCACCGGCTGGGGCACGATGGGCCAGATCGCCGTCGGCCACTACGACGGCGACGGCAACCCCGACATCCTCGCGACCGCGTTCGCCGACGGAGGCATGTACTTCTACGAAGGCCTCGGCAACGGCAAGTTCGGCGCCCGCGAGCTCTGGGGCGAGCAGTGGGACGGCTACGACGTCATCACCTCGCTCGGCGACCTCGACTTCGACGGCTTCGACGAGTTCCTGAGCCGCTGGAACACGACCGGCGTGTACTACATCTCCACCTCCCAGGGCCAAGTGTTCGAGTTCGCCCAGGACCTCGACACCTACCCGTACAGCAGCCTCCGCTACGAGCAGGTCATCGGCGCCGGCGACCTCGGCCGCGACGGCAAGGGCGACATCGCCGCCGTCGACATCAGGACCGGCCAGCTGGTGGTGCGCAGCTTCGACCCGGCGCAGGGGGGTTACATCTCCGGCAGCAAGGTCATCGGCAGCAGCGGATGGAACACCGTCCGGCTTCCCGTCGTCAACCTCGACCGGACCTACGACTACGACGGCGACGGCTACAGCGACTTCATCGCCCAGCGCAAGTCCGACGGCGACATCCGCCTCTACTACGGCACCGGCAAGGGCCACGGCACCCCGTGGACGTTCTGTGAGGACTGCGACGGCGTCACCGCGCTGGCCGCGGGCGGCGACTACACCGCCGACGGCCGCCTCGACGTGCTCTACCGCTTCAACGGCGGGCTGTACACGATCCACGGGATCGACGACGGCGTGCACTACGGCTTCGACGGCGCGGACGTCTACGCCGGCAGCGGCTGGAACTCGATGAGCGACATCAGCGGCGGGCACGACTACACCAGCGACGGCAAGGACGACCTTGTCGCCCGCCACACCTCCACCGGGACCCTGTACGTGTACCCGGGCCGGGGCGACGGGACCTTCGGGACGAAGATCAAGGTCGGCACCGGCTGGGGCGGCATGCGCGAGACCAACGCGGTCGGCGACCTCGACCACGACGGCCACGCCGACCTGCTGTCGATCGCGAAGTCGGACAGCTGCCTGTACTTCTACCGCGGCAACGGCAACGGCACCTTCAAGTCCCGCGTCCAGGTCAGCTGCGGCTGGAAGTCCTACGAGGCCATCACCGGCGTCGGCGACTTCAACCGCGACGGCCACGCCGACTTCCTCTCCCGGCGCGTGACCGATGGCGTCCTGTTCCTCTACCCCGGCAACGGCAAGGGCGGCCACGGCACCCGCGTCCAGATCGGCACCGGCTGGAACGCGATGAACATCGGCTAAGGCCCGTTTGAACAAAGGGCCGCGGACTGCGCATCAGCGGAGGCCGCGGCCCTTTCGCCTCCTCATCGGAGCCGCCACGGGTCCTGACGGGACACCGCCGACGACGCCCAGCCCATAGAATGCGAACAACCGGAACCCCCAACCCTGGACCCACACGATCCCGGGCCCCTCGGACCCACAGGAAACCTGAATGAACCGAATCCCCAAGCTGCAGCGGCGAGCCGCAGCCCGTATCGCCGCCGCGACGGCGGTCGCCGTCGGCGCCGCCCTCCTCGCGGCACCCGGCACCGCCGGTGCCGCCGTCGAAGACGTCGACTGCGCCGCGATCGGCGACCGCCCTTCGGTCGCCGGTTTCGAAGCCGCCCTTGAAACCGCCGTCGCCTGCGGCGTCGAAGTCCGCATCAGCGACCACTCGGGCCCGTACGACACCTACTTCGCGACGCCCGAACGGCAGGTGCACCTCGTGCAGACCGCCGATCCCGTTGCCGACAACCGCGACCTCGGCCCGGCCGACGCGACACTGGTCGAGTCCGGCGGGACCCTGGTCCAGGCGAACTCGCGGATCCCGTTCACCCTGAGCGGCACCGACACCGCCGCACCGCTGCTCCAAGGCATGGGCGGCGTCCTCGACTGGAACGGGGACCAGCCCGCTCCCGTCGTCTCCGAGAACACCGCCGTCTACGAGGGCCTGGCGGACGGCGTCGACCTCCTGGTGCGCACGGAGATCGCCAGCGCCGACCTCCGGTTCACCCTCGACGACGCCGAAGCGTGGCAACGGCTTTCGACCGGGCTCACCTACACCGGGGAGCTGTCCAGGTTGGCCGTCGGCACGCTGTTCGCCGGCCACACGGACAACGCCGGATGGGACCATTGGGCGCCCATGACCGTCCGCGAGGCGAACGGCGCCACCCACATCGCGGGAGCGACGCTCACCAGCGGCGCGCTCGCCCTGACGCTCGACCAGGCGGTGCTCGACAGCGCCGCGTACCCGCTCACCCTCACCACCCAGGCGACCGTCCACCGCTACGAAGTGAGCGAGTGGGGCGCGGTCACCTCGGCCGCACCGGAACTCGCCCTGTTCCGCGGCGACGGCGGGCTCGACCAGCCCTACTTCGAAGCGGCGGGCCAAGGCGCCGACGCGGTCATCGGCGCCTATTGCGACACGCTCGCCGATCCGGCGTGCGCGACCGAGCATGAGGCCGCCGTCTACTGGAACTTCTGGGCCGGCAACAAGATCACCGCGCTGCGGCCCGTCCCCGGCGTCACCTTCAAGGAGACGACCCAGTTCTTCTCGGTCGCTTCGGCCGACCCCGCCGCATGCGTCGCACCGGACCTGCACTCGTCCAGCGTCTACCGGCCGACGACGACCTGGGCGACGCGTCCTCCCGTCTCCACGACGATTCCCGCCATCGCCGGGGAGTGCCGAGACGGAAGGGCCGTCTACGACCTCACCGGCACCAGCGCCACCACCGCCTTGAGCATGCACCCGGGCGGGGAACCGGCGCGCTTCGACGGCGGCTCCGCACAAGTGGACACCTACTTCGCGATCGCGAACGTCACCGTCACCAAACCCGCCTGCTCGATCGGCACGGCGACGAAGGTCCAGACGACCTCCGCAGTGACCTACGGCGACTTCACGGTCGACATCTGGCGTGAAGACCTGCTCGACCCCGGCCTGACCTGGAGCCTCGGCATCATCGACGCCGACACCCGAGAGACGGTCTTCACCACCGAACCCGCGATCGCCGGAGGCGGCGCCCATACGCCGTCGACGGTAACGCTGCCCGACGGCGCCTATCAGCTCACCTACCAGTTCGCCTCCGCCCTAGCCGGCTACAGCACGACCGCGGTCTGCAACATCCGCATCGACACCGCGGCCCCCGACGTGATCTCGATCGACGTCGAAGACGGCGTCCACTACCGCGGTGACACCGTGACGGTCACCGTCGAAGTCTCGGACGAAGGGTTCCCCGACGGCGTGAACTCCATCAGTCTGTGGTGCGCCGGCCCCTGCTCGCCGCACTCCAAGACGCTGAGCAGCGGCACGACGGCCACATTCGAAGTCGGCCGCCTTGCAGAACGCCTGACCAGGGTGTCGATCACCGCGACCGACAAGGCGGGCAACCAGTCCACCGAATCGGTCCAGATCCTCGCCACCGAGCCCAGCAACGACTACAACCTCGACGGCTACCAGGACCTGGTCACCGTCCGACGAGCCGACGGCGCCCTCATGCTCCACCCGGGCAAGGGCGACGGGAGCTTCGGCACCGCGACCACGATGGGCACCGGCTGGAACGGCATGGACGTGGTCATGGCCGGAGACCTCTCCGGCGACCGCCGCCCCGACCTTCTCGCCCGCGACAACAAGACCGGCTACCTGTACACCTACCCGGGCGACGGCAAGGGCGGGTACGGCGCCCGGCTCCAGGTCGGTCCCGGCTGGAACGCGATCTCGGACTTCACGTCCGCGCTCGACTTCGACGGCAACGGCACCACCGACCTGATCGCGCTCTCGGAGCGCACGGCGACGCTGTACTTCTACCCCGGAGACGGCAAGGGCGCGTTCGGGACGAGGTCGACCGTCGCCACCGCGTGGGTCAGCGATTCGGCGACACTGGACAACCTCACTACCATCGGGAACGTCCAGGGGAAGTCCGGCACGCCGGACCTCCTCGCCTGGGACGCCGTCGTAGGCGGGTACCTCGTGTTCTTCACCGACGGCGAAGGCGGGATCGAGCAGGTCCGGCACATCGAAGAGGACCTCACGGCGGACAGCGCCGACAGCGGCTCGCGGTACAGCCAGGTCGTGGGCGGCGGCGAGTACACCGGCGACGGATGGAACGACATCTACGCCGTGGACGCGCGCACCGGAGCGCTGGTGCGCCGAAGCTACGACCAGAACCTCTTCGAGATGACCGGATCCAAGACGATCGGCACCGGCTGGGAGACCTCCAGACTGCCGGTGGCCGACTCCGAGCGCGCCTACGACTTCTACAGCGACGGCGCCAATGAGATCTTCGCCAGGCTCGCACCGACCGGAGAGCTCTTCCGCTACACGGGAGACGCCGTCGGCGGTATCGCGAGCAAGCACTCCTACAGCGACGACTACAAGAACGCGAACCTGATCGAGACCGCCGGCGACTTCAACGCCGACGGCCACAACGACCTCCTCGTCCGCGTCGCCTCCACCGGCACGCTGTATGCGGTCCCCGGCGACGGGCAGTTCGTCGACTACGCGGCCCGGATCCAGGTCGGCACCGGCTGGAACGCGATGAGCGCCATCGTCTCCGGCCACGACTACAACGGCGACGGCAGAGTCGACCTCCTCGCCCGCGAGCAGTCCACCGGCTACCTGTGGTTCTACCCGGGCAACGGCAAGGGCGGGCACGGGACGCGCGTCAAGATCGGCTCGAGCTGGAATTCGATGCGGGACCTCATCGCGCCCGGCGACCTCGACCACGACGGGCACGCCGACATCCTCGCGATCCGCAGCGCCGACAACTGCGTGTACTTCTACGGCGGCCGCGGCGACGGCACCCTCGAGTCCGGAGTGCAGATGAGCTGCGGCTGGGGGCCCTACGACGCCCTGGCCGCGGTCGGCGACTTCGACAACGACGGCCACGCCGACTGGATCGCCCGCCGCACAACCGACGGCGCCCTCTTCCTCTACCGGGGCAACGGCGCCGGAGGGTACAGCACCCGACCCCAGATCGGCGCCTCCGGCTGGAACGCGATGAACCTCATCGCTTGACCTCGCCAGTGGAACGGCGTTGTGACGACGCCCAGGGGAGCACCGCGGATGCGGTGCTCCCCGCTTCTGTTCCAGACCGAAGAAGTGCAACCGTTTCCAAACAAAGCGCGTGTTTCTGAAGCCGGTAACCGGCCCATGACCCACCCCCTTGGACACCCTGGACATCTGAATGAACGACGCTTCCCCCGCGAAGCCCCGCCGCAGGCACGCCAGGCTCGCGGCAGCCACCGCGACGGCGGTCGGCGCCGCGCTGCTCGCCTTCCCCGGCGGCCCGGCCTCGGCCCAGACCGGTATCGACTGCGACGCCCTCGGCGACGACCCGGCCCCGGTCCGCATCGGCCCCGCGCTCGACATCGCCCGAAAATGCGGCATCGAGGTCCGCATACACAGCAGCGCCACACACCACGCGACGATCTCCGTCATGCCCAGCGGCCAACTCCACCTGCTCTCGACGGTGGATCCGGTCCAGAAGTACGGCGACCTCGGCGACCCCGGTACGGCGCTGGTGGAGAGCAGCGGCTCGCTCAGCCTGGACAACACCGGTTGGCCGGTCTTCCTGCAATACACCGACCAGACCTACCCGTTGATCGAGACGAAGCTCGCGACCCTCGACTGGATCGAGGAGGCACCTGTCCCCACCTACACCGGTGCGACCGCCGTCTACGACGAACTGGCGCCGGGTCTCGATCTGACGGTCGAGGTCGGCCTCGCGGTCACCGACATCCGATTCACGGCCTCGGACGCCGACGCATGGGGCGCACTGTCCACGGGACTTCGGGCCCAGGGCAGCTACGGTGCCACCGTCGAAGCAGTGGACAACTCGCTTCGTATCAACCGGGGTGATGACCCCTTCGATGTCGAAGGGACCACTCCTTTCCTCGTGCGAGACGCCGCGGGTGAGACCCACCAGGCCCACGTGACCATCGGCGAAGACGGCGCCGTCACGGCGGAACTCCTCGACCAGACCTTGGCCGAAGCCGTGTTCCCGCTGACGCTGACGACCCAGTGGGCCAACCGCTCGCGCGAGGCCAACGAATGGGGCGCGGTGACCTCCGCTTCCCCCGACGTTGCCCTGTACGGAGGCGAGGCCGGGCTGGACGAGCCGTATTTCGCGGCGGCCGGACAGAACGCCGACGCGGTCGCCGGCGCCTACTGCGACGCGACGGCCGGGCCGGAATGCGCCGAGGCCCAAGCGATCGCCTACTGGAACTTCGACGCGAGCATCCGTCACATGCGCGAGCCCTCGGTCAGCTACGAGTACGACTTCCCGGTGACCTCGGCGATCTTCCAGATCGACGCCGCCGAAGGCTCGACATGCGTCGCGCCCGACCTGAACTTCACGACCGAATACTCGACGGCGGCCACCTGGAACGACCGCCCGACCGTTACGGGGCTCGCCGCGTCCGGTGCGTGCCAGGCCGACACCGCCGTATACGACCTGACCGGTCCGCTCAGCGAAGCCTGGGGCGACTATGCGAACGCGGAGCCGATCACCATCGGCACCGCCGAGACCGCCCCGACCGCCCGCTTCGACGGAGGCTCGGCACGGCTCGACGTCTACTTCGACATCGCGGGCATCAACACGACTGCCAGGTGCTCGTCAGACCCAGCTGCTCCCGACTTCTACCAGGACGCGGTGGATGCGAGCGTCCATGTGGAGGAATGGCGGGAAGAGATCTACGACCTCGGCCTGAGCTGGTCCGCGACCGTTAAGGACGAGACCACCGGCGAAATGGTGCTGGAGCTCGGACCGGAGCCGTGGCCCGACTGGGATCACCTCGTCGGCGCCATCGAATGGGGTCTGCTGGCGCAGGGGTCGTACGAGATCGACTACTCGATCGCTTCCAGCACTGCCGATCTCGACTACGCCGCCCCTCCGTGCCACGTAGTGGTCGACACGGAGGCGCCCAGCCCTGTCATAACCGTGGAACCCGGCCCGCACCGGATCGGTGACACGGTCTCGATCGAGGTCGCGCTCGACGAGCAGGATTTCGTGAACGAGCTCGACTGGTTGAACATCTCGGTCGACGACAAGGACTCCCAGCTGGTCGACAGCGCGACCCTGACCGAGGCTGGCACAGCGGTGCTCGAAGCCGAGCTGACCGGACCGGTCACCAGGCTCCGGATCCAGGTGGAAGACCGAGCTGGCAAGGACTTCTATACGTACGACCCGATCGAAGTCATCGCCGCCTTCGACCATTTCGACAACAACGGGGACGGGATCGACGACCTCATGGCCGTCCGTACGTCCGACGGTGCGCTGCTCTTCTACGCAGGCAAAGGCGATGGCACCCTCGACTACGGCTACATCAAGGGCACCGGCTGGGGCGGCATGGACGTCGTCATGGCGGGCGACTTGACCCGTGACGGCAAAGCCGACGTCCTCGCCCGCGACACCAAGACCGGCACGCTCTACACCTACCCGGGCAACGGGTCGGGCGGATTCGGCACTCGCATCACGGTCGGCACCGGCTGGAACGCCATGGGCGCGTTCACCTCCGGCGGCGACTTCAACAACGACGGCGACATCGACATGTTCGCCGTGAACAAGAGCGACGGCAAGCTCTACTTCTACGACGGCCAAGGCAATGGCAGCGGCAAATTCAACCCGCGCACCGCGATCGGCACCGGATGGGGCGTCATGGACACCCTCGCCTCCGTCGGCGACCTGAACGACGACGGCAAGGCCGACCTCCTCGCCCGCGACTCCCGCACGGGCCAGTACTACCTGTACAAGGGCACCGGCATGGGCAGCCTCGGCACCCGCACCGCTGTCCCCGCTTCGCTGGACGGCTCCGGCTCCGACCGCTACAGCCAGATCATCGCCGCCGGCGACCAAGACGGCGACGGCAAAGAAGACCTCTTCGCCGTCGACTCCCGCACCGGCGAACTGGAACTCCACTCGCTCAGCGGCACCGGCACGGCCGTGCACGCGGGCGAAGTCATCGCCACGGGCTGGGGCGGCAACCGCCTCGCGGCCGTCAACGAGCAGCGCACCTACGACTACAACGGCGACAACGCCACCGACTTCGTCGCCCGGCGCAACTCCGACGGGACCGCCTACCTCTATCCGGGCACCGGCAGCGGCGCCCACGGCACCCGCGTCTCGTGGGGCACGGTCCTGAAGGGCATGACGCTCATCGCGACCGCCGGCGACATGAACGGCGACGGCTTCGACGACGTCCTCGCACGGACCTCCGGCGGCACCCTGTACCTCTACCCGGGGACCGGTTCCGGCACGCTCAACACCGCGGGCCGGATCACCATCGGCACCGGATGGAACGCGATGAGCACCATCACCGGCGGGCACGACTACAACTCCGACGGCAAAGCCGACGCCCTCGCCGTGCAGTCCTCCAATGGGACGCTGTACCTCTACCCGGGCAAGGGGGACGGCACCTTCGGCTCCCGCATCCCGGTCGGCAGCTCCGGCTGGAACGCGATGCGTGAGGTCACCGCGGTCAGCGACCTCGACCACGACGGCCACGCCGACACACTGGCGGTGCGGTCTTCCGACGGCTGCCTGTACTTCTATGGAGGCACCGGCTCGGGGACCTTCAAGACCAAGGTCAAACTCGGCTGCGGCTGGAACGCCATGGACGCGGTCACCGGCGTCGGCGACTTCAACCGCGACGGCCACATCGACTGGATGGCCCGCCGCAAGTCCGACGGCTCGCTGTTCCTCTACCCCGGCAACGGGGCAGGGAACCACGGTGCCGCCAAGCTGGTCGGCAGCGGCTGGAACTCGATGATGATCGCCTGATTGAAGCGAACGACAGGGAGCCCGACCGGCTGGTCAGGCCCCAACGCTCTCGGGGGGCCGCCGCTAAAGCGGCCGCCCCGAGGCTCGCGGCCCTCTCGCGGATCCAAACGGGACACCGCGTGCAACCCCTGACCCATAGAATGCGTGTATCGGCAACCCCTGCCCCTGGGACGCCATGATCCCCAGCGCCCCCACAGACCCACAGGAAACCTGAATGAACCGAATCCCCCTGCTGCGGCGACGCGTCGCGGCGCGGATCGCCCGCGCGACAGCCGTCGCCGTCGGTGCCGCCCTCATCATCCCCGCCGGATCCGCGCCCGCCCAGGCCGCCGAGATCGACTGCGCCGCGCTCGGTGAACGCCCGGCTGCCAGCGGCATGGAGGCCGCTTTCGACGCGGCTGCCGCCTGTGACGTCGAAGTGCGGATCAGCGGCCGGGTTGACCCCTACACCACCATGTTCGCCACTCCGGACGGTCTGCTCCACCTCGCCCAGACTGCCGACCCCCTCCAGGAGTTCGGCACGTACGCCTCAGCCAGCCCCGAGCTCCGGGTCTGGGAGGGAGCCCTCACACAGAAGCGCTCCGATTGGTGGGTCTTCCTGCGCTACGACGACCCTGAACGGTCGTTGCTCACCACAAGTGGCGCTACCCGGCTGGACTGGGACGGCGAGATCCCTGTTCCGAGCTATGAACGCGCCACCGCCGTCTACGACGAGCTCGCCGCCGGCGTCGATCTCAGCGCGGAGGCCGGGGTTTCCTCGGTGAGCCTGCGGTTCACTGCCGCGGACGCTGCGGCCTGGGACCTGCTCGCATCCAGCCTCAACCCTGCATCTACATACGGGGTCAAGGTGATCAACGGCGGACTCCAACTCGCCTATGACCAATACAAAGGCGTGACGGAAGCGATGACGCCGTTCGTCCTTCGCGGCGCGGACGGCGGCCTCGTCCCTGTCGAACCGATCGTCGGTGCTGACGGCGCTTTCGCGCTGAACGCCAATGCGGAGGCGCTCGCCGCGGCCGAATACCCGCTGGCCCTCTCCACGCAATGGGTCATTCGTGACGACACCGTCAACGAATGGCTCACTACGACTTCCGCTGAGCCGGACACTGCTGTATTCCGAGGTGAGGCCGGTTTCGAGGCGCCGTACTTCGAGGCCGCGGGACAGGGCGGGAGCGCGGTCGTCGGCCCATACTGCGACACGCTGGTCGATGCGACCTGCGCGACCGAGTTCCAGGCGGCGACATACTGGCGCTTCAGGGGCCAGCTTTTCGGGAGCCTGCGGCCAGATCGCGGGTACACCTTCAGATACCCGATCGTCTCGGCGACATTCAGCGTCGATCCAGCAGAGGGAACCGAGTGCGTCGCACCCGATCTGATGCGCTTCTCAGAAGGAAGTCCCGGGCCGGACACGACGTCCACCTGGAACTCGTCCAAGCCGTTCAAGCCGGAGTTTGTAGCGTCGGGCAGCTGCCAGGACGGCACTGCCACGTACGACGCCACCTCCGCGACGAGGCTGATGAACCATTGGACGAGCTCGTTTACCGACACCGTGCTCGGCATGACCGGAAGCGACACCACCGCCCGCTTCGACGGCGGCTCCGCACGCTTTGACATCTACCTCAGCGCGCTCGGCTACAAATACGCCGCGCCCGCTGATTTCTGCGGCACGGGCTACCTGACCCCTGAGTTCACCAACGACTCGACGCCGTCCTACGGGGGCTTCACCTTCGACGTCTGGCGACCGGACCTGTTCGACCACGAGCTGAGCTGGACCGCTTCCTTCGAGAGCACGGGTTCGAGTACGACTGAGTTCAGATCGGCAGCGCAACCGCTGGCGGATGGTCTGAACCCGGTGCTGAGCGTGGGCGACCACGATGCGGTCAAGGACAGCCACTACTACGTCGGGTACGCCTTCACCTCGGGCACCACCACTTTCAAGGAGTATGAGGGCTGCTACCTGCAGGTCGATGCGAGCGCACCCAAGTTCGCCAGTGTCGATGTGTCCGATCCCGGCCTGAACTACGTCGGCGATACCGTGTCGGTCAAGGTGTCAGTGTCGGACCGGGGCTTCCCGGACGACTTGGAGCTGAACCAGCTCACCGTGAAGTGCTGGGGGGAGGGCGTCTGCCCTGCGGCCTCGTCGGTGACGCTCACCGACACGACCTCGGCCTGGTTCACACTCAAGTTCACCGACACCGCGAAGGCCGCGTTCAGCATCACCGACTCGGCGGGCAATGTGGCCTACTCCGAGGAGGTCTCGGTGACCCGCTCGCGCAACGACTTCAACGGTGACGGCCACCAGGACTTGATGGCCGTCCGAAAGTCGGACGGCCAGATGGTGTTCTACCCCGGGAACGGCGATGGCACGTTCGGCACGGGGGTCTCCCGGGGCAGCGGCTGGGGCGACATTGATGCGGTGATGAGCGGTGACCTCAACGGCGACGGCAAGGCCGATCTCCTGTGCCGGGATAACAAGACCGGTTATCTGTGGCTGTATCCGGGCAACGGGAGCGGCGGATGGGGCACTCGCATCAAGGTGGCCTCAGGCTGGAACGCCATGGGCACCTTCACCAGCGGGGGGGACTTCAACGGCGACGGCAAGACCGACCTGCTCGCGGTGAAAAAGTCGGACTCGAAGCTCTACCTCTACCCCGGCAACGGGACTGGCGGCTTCGGGACCGCGAAGGCGCTCGGTTCCGGATGGAACGTCTTCGATGCCCTTACCTCGCCCGGTGACATCGACAATGACGGGTACGACGACCTGCTCGCCCGCGACGTCCGGAACGGCGGCTATTACCTGTATCCGGGAAACAGCGCCGGCTCCTTCGGCACGCGCATCGCGGTGCCAGCCAACCTCGACGGGACCGGAAACGACCGCTTCCGCCAGGTCTCCGGGGTCGGCGACCTTGACGGCGACGGATTCGAGGATCTGCTCGCGATCGATTCGCGCACCGGTGAGCGTGAACTGCACTCCCTGGCGACCGGTGGCACGGCGCGGCATGAAGGGATCGTTTCCGCTGGAGGCTGGGGCGGGATCCGGCTTCCGGCTCCGGTCCGCGACAGCGCGTTCGACTACAGCGGGGACGGCATCACGGACGTGATCGTCGCCGACAAGAACTCGGCGCTCGGCCCCGCACGAGTTATCGGCGACGGCAATGGCGGGATCAGCGCGACCCTGAACTTTGAAGCCTCCTTTGGCGCTTGGAATCTCCTGGAGTCGGCAGGCGACTTGACGGGCGACGGCAAGGCCGACCTCCTCGTCAGGAATGGAGCTGGCGATCTCCATGTCCATCCCGGCAACGGCACGGGTGCCTTCGCCTCACCGTCTGTCAAGATCGGCTCCGGGTGGAACGCCTTCAGCGTGATCACCGGCGGGTCCGACTACAACGGCGACGGCAAGACCGACATCGTCGCTCGCGAGACATCCACGGGGAGCCTCTGGCTCTACCCGGGAAAGGGCGACGGCACACTCGGCGCGCGCGTCCTGATCGGGAATGGCTGGAACGCGATGCGCGAGATCGAGGTCACCGGCGACCTTGACCACGACGGCCACGCCGACATGCTCGCGATCCGGAACTCGGACGCCTGCCTGTACTTCTACGGCGGCAAGGGCAACGGGACTTTCAAACCGATGGCCAAGATCGGCTGCGGATGGGGCGCGATGGACGCCGTCACCGGCGTGGGCGACTTCAACCGCGACGGCCACGCCGACTGGATGTCTCGCCGCAAGTCTGACGGGGCCCTGTTCTTCTACCCTGGCAACGGGGCGGGGAACCACACCGCCAGCAAGATGATCGGTACAGGTTGGAACGCGATGACCATCGCCTGATGACAGATCAATGAGTTGCGGCCGCGACCGGTTCACCGGTCGCGGCCGCAGCCGTTTGCGCGGGCAATCTTTCTGCCTGGTGAGCAGCGGCTAAGGGGGCGCCTACCGGACCTGTCTCTCGGCCGTCCTAAACGCGCTGCACCGCCCACAAGGCGAACTCCAGGCACGCGCCATCGCAGGCAGGCCGTGAGTACCTGGTGCCCCGTTCTGCGACAAGCGAAAAGGAGACCCGAATGCCTTGAGCCCTAAGCGGACTCGCGGACCACTATTCTCGTGCCGAGGATGGTGACGAGGGGGCCGGCCTCTTCGCCGCGGATGCGGCCGCAGAGGAGGCGGGCCATCTCGCGGCCCATGGTCTCGGTGGGCTGGTGGACGGTGGTGAGGGGCGGTTCGGCGACTTCGGAGAGGGGGGAGTCGTCGAATCCGACGAGGGCGAGGTCCTCGGGGACGCGGATGCCGCGTTCGCGGGCGACGCGGAGCGTCGCGATCGCGAGGGGGTCGGAGTGGGCGAAGACCGCGTCGAGGTCGCCGGCGGTGTCGAAGAGGTGGCGGGCGGCTTTGATGCCGCTGGCCTCGTCGAAGCCTTCGGCGACGGAGACGAGGGACTCCTCGACGGGGAGGCGGTGGCCGCGGAGGCCGTCGCGGTAGCCGGAGAGGCGGTCGACGCCGACGGCCATGTCCTGCGGGCCGGCGATGAGGCCGATCCGCTTGTGGCCCTTCTCGGCCAGGTACTCGACGGCCTGCCGGGCGCCCGAGCGGTTGTCGCAGTCGACGTACGCGATGGGGCGGAATCCGGCGGGCGTGCCGCAGAGGACGATGGGGATGCCGGCGTCCTCGAGCCGCTCGGGCAGCGGGTCGCCCGAGTGGCTCGAGACCATCATGACGCCGTCGACGTGCTGCCCGAGCAGGTACGACTCGAGGTCGGCGCGGGAGCCGTCGCGCGGGGCGAAGGTCAGCATGAGCCGCATGTTCTCCTCGGCCAGCTGCTCCGTGATGCCCCGGAGGACGCCCGCGAAGAACGGCTCGGACCACAGCCACTCCTGCGACTCCGTCACCACCAGTGCCACGGTGTCCGTGCGCTGGGTGACGAGGGTCCTGGCCGCCTGGTTGGGGACGTACCCCAGCTCCTTGATCGCGGCCAGGACCGCCGCCCTGGTGTCCTCGGCGACTTTCGGGGAGCCGTTGATGACGCGCGAGACCGTGCCCCGGCCGACGCCCGCGTGGCGGGCGACGGTGTCGAGGGTCGGCCGGCCGCCGGAGCGGCGGCGGCGTTCGCTCTTCAAGGGCTCGCCGGGCGCCTCAAGCTGGGTCTCGGTCATCGTGCATCACCTCGGGCAACGTTAGTGTGGATCTATTCTGCCTCACGGTTCGAACGGGCCCGCCGCACCAGGTCGCCGTACCAGCGCCCGGAGTCCTTGACCGTGCGCTCGCCGGTCTCGAAATCGACGTACACCAGTCCGAACCGCTTCGTGTAGCCCCAGGCCCATTCGAAGTTGTCCGCCAGCGACCAGGCGAAATACCCGATCAGCGGGACGCCGGCCGCGACGGCGTCGGCGCACGCGGCGAGGTGGTCGCGCGCGTAGTCGAGCCGCTCGGGGTCGTGGATCTCGCCGTCCTCGATCTTGTCGGGGAAGGCCGAGCCGTTCTCGGTGACGGCGAGCTTGACGTCCGGGTAGCCCGCGTGCAGGCGCGTCAGCGTCTCGGCGAGCCCGGCGGGGTCGATCTCCCAGCCCATGTCGGTGACGGGCAGGCCGGAGGAGACGAACCCGATGTGCTCGTTCGCCGGCCACGCCGATCCGGCGCCGGTGGGCGCGGCGGAAGCCGAGGTAGCGCCCCCGTTACCGGTAACTGTGAAGCGGCTGTAGTAGTTCACCGAGAGCACGTCGATGGGGGCGTTGATCGTCTCCATGTCGCCGTCTTCGACGAACGCGAAGTCGCTGATCGCCTTGAAGTCCTCGACGATGTCCTCGGGGTAGGCCCCGCGCAGGGCCGCCTCGGTGAACCAGCGGTTCTGGACGCCGTCGACGCGGCGGGCCGCGTCGATGTCGACGGGGGTCTCGGTGGCGGCGTGGATCGGGTAGAAGTTCAGGCCGACGCTGACGGTCGCGTCGGGGTCCGCGGCCTTGATGGCGCGGGCGGCGAGGCCGTGGCCGAGCATGAGGTGGTGGGCGGCGGCGATGGACGCGGCCGGTTCGCGCCGCCCGGGGGCGTGCTCGCCGGAGGCGTAGCCGAGGAACGCCGCGCACCAGGGCTCGTTGACGGTGATCCAGTGCTTGACGCGGTCGCCGAGCGCGGCGTGCGCGATCCGCGCGAACTCGCCGAAGCGCTCGGCGGTGGCCCGGACGGGCCACCCGCCGGCGTCTTCGAGGGTCTGGGGGAGGTCCCAGTGGTAGAGGGTGATCCAGGGGGTGATGCCCTCGGCGAGGAGGGCGTCGACGAGGTTGGAGTAGTAGGCGAGTCCCGCCTCGTTGACGCGGTCGTCGCCGTCGGGGCAGATCCGGGGCCACGACAGCGAGAACCGGTAGGCGTTGAGGCCGAGCGCCTTGATGGTGGCGACGTCCTCGGGGATGCTGCGGTAGGAGTCGATCGCGGTGTCGCCGTTGGAGCCGTCGACCACGCGGCCGGGCTCGTTGACGAACGCGTCCCAGATGGACGGCCCGCGCCCGTCGGCGCCGGTGGACCCCTCGACTTGGTACGAGGAGGTCGCGGCGCCCCAGGTGAACCCGGTTGGGAACCGGGCCGCGAGCGCGGCCGCTTCGTTTTCGTTGCTCATCTACTTACCGGAACCTTCCATGATGCCTTGCACGATCTGCCGCCCGAACACGACGAACAGGATCGCGATGGGAATGATCGAGATCAGCGTCCCGGTGAAGACCATTGACAGGTCGGTCGACCAGGTCGCGGTGGAGATCTGCCGGATGGCCAGCTGGATGGTGGGGTTCTCCTCGCTCAGGACCATGAAGGGCCAGAGGAACTCGTTCCAGTTGAGCATGAAGGTCAGCAGTCCGAGGACGACCATGGCGGGGCGCAGCGCGGGGAGGACGATCCGCCACCAGATGCCGAGCGTGGAGGCGCCGTCGATGCGGGCGGCCTCGATGATCTCGTCGGGGACGGACTGCTCGACGTACTGGCGCATGAGGAAGATCCCGAAGCCGTTGATGAGGAACGGCAGGATCGCGGCCTGGAGGGTGTCGATCCATTCGAGCTCGACCATGATCATGTACATCGGGACGATGCCGAGCTGCTGGAGCGGCACCATCATCGAGAACAGGACCGTGCCCATGAGGATCTTGGATCCGCGGAACCTGAGCTTGGCGAACGCGAAGCCGCCGAGCGTGGAGAGCAGCACCACCGAGAGGGTGACGGTGCCGGTGATGATGAGCGAGTTCTGTAGACCCAGCAGGAGGTTCGCGTCGGGGTTGGTGAGCGCCTCCTGGATGTGCTCGCCGAGGTTGCCGCCGGGCAGGAGGGGCGGGGGGAATCCCGAGGCGTCCGCGGAGGTGCGCGAGGCGATGATGATCATCCAGTACAGCGGGAAGATCGAGAGCAGCGCGACGAGGACGAGGCCGATGCGGGTCATCGCGGTCGGGGCGAAGACGCCGGCGGGCTCGATGCGGTCGCCGGACTGCTTGCGGGGCCGCTTCGGCGGCGCGGGCTCGGCGGCCGGAACGGTCGGGCGGGGGGCGGTTGCGGTGCTCATTTGTTCCCCTGGATGCGGTTGACGACGAGGAAGTTGACGGCCGCGACGATGCCGATGACGATGAACAGGAGCCAGCCCGCCGCGGCGGAGATCCCGTAGTTGCCGTGGTTGCGCAGGATGTCGACCAGGACCATGGCGGTGGTCTGGAACTGGCCGTCGGCGCCGCCGTTCAGGTTGCCGTTGCTGAACATCATCGGCTCCACGAACAGGGTCATGCCGCCGACGGAGGAGACGAAGACGGTGAAGATGAGGATCGGCTTGAGCTGCGGGATGGTGATCTTCCAGAACTGCTGCCGGGGCGTGGCGCCGTCGACGGTGGCGGCCTCGTACAGGTTCCGGGGGATGGTCTGCATGGCGGCGAGGAAGATGAGCGCGTTGTAGCCCATCCAGCGCCAGTCCACCATGGACGAGATGGCGAGCCAGGAGGAGAGCCGTCCGGCCTGCCAGTTCACGGGGTCGAGGCCGATGAGCTCGAGCGCGCCGTTGATCATGCCGTATTCCTGGCCCCAGATGCGGGCGAAGATGACGCCGACGGCGACCACGGAGGTGACGATGGGGGCGAGGATGAGCATCCGCCACAGCATCGGGCGGCGCAGGCGCTTGTTGAGGGCGTTGGCGACCATGAGGGCGCACACCACCTGGGGGACGGTGGCCATGACGAACATGCCGAGGGTGTTGACGATCGACCAGTTGAACCGGTCGTACGTGGTCAGCAGGAACTCGTAGTTGTCCAGCCCCACGAACTCGCGTTCCGGCCCGCCGAGCTTCCAGCTGTGCAGGGAGGCGTAGAGCGTGTACGCCATGGGGAACAGGCCGAGGCCGGCGAAGAGGATGAAGTACGGGGAGACCAGCGCGTAGGGCGTCCACTTGACGTCGGCTCGAGTGAGCCGTTCGCGCCAGGTGAGGCGTGGTGCGGCGTTGCGGGTGGTCATGGGGCCTTCCTTGCTCGATGACGGCTCGGGGGCCTCGCCGCGGCCGGGACGGGTCGCGGCGACGCCTGCCGAGTCCGTTTCTGGCGGCCCTCACGGCGGATTCCTGCGGAGCCTGTTGCTTACGGAGCCTTGTCTGCGGGGGAGCCGGCCCGCCGCGGGTTGGGGCGCGGCGGCCCGACATGGTGCCGCCTGGAGGGACCGGGTCCTGGGGGGCGCGCCGAGCGAATGCTGGGAGTCGTTCGGCGCCGGTCCCTCACTGGCGCGGCGGCACGGGGTCCGGCGGGGGCGGTCCTGGCGGGCCGCGGTGCCGGGGCCGGACCCGGCGGCGGCAGGTGCCGCCGGGTCCGGGCCGGGGGTCTTACAGGCCCGCTCCGGCCAGTTCGACCGCTTCCTCAGCGGCGGACTGGATCTCGGACCAGGCGTTGTCGGTCGTGAACGTGCCGTTGGCGACGCCGTTGAGGACGCCTTCGACCGCGCCCTTGACCGGCGGGTGGAAGTAGGAGTACTCGACGGTGGCGAACTCCTGCACCGAGGCGCTCAGGATCTGGGCGACCGGGGCGTTGCTGAAGTACTCGCTGGTGTAGTCGGCGACCTTCGGGTCCGCCTGCGCCTCAGGCGAGGAGGGGAAGTTGCCGACGGCTTCGAAGACCGCGACCTGCTGGGCGGGCTCGGTCAGCCAGGAGGCCAGTGCGGCGGCTTCCTCGACGTGGTCGCCCTGGGACGGGACGGCCAGGACGGAACCGCCCCAGTTGCCGGCCACGCCGGGCGCGGCGGCCATGTCCCACTTGCCGGAGTTGTCCGGACCGGAGGTGCTCTCGATGACGCCGCGGGCCATCCAGCCCGGGCACGGCATGACGGCGAAGCCGCCCTCGGCCATGCCGGTGTTCCACTCGGGGCTCCAGGACGCGAAGTTGCCGATCGCGCCCAGGTCCTGGAGTTCGAGGACGGTGTCGATGGACTCCGTGGCGGCGGCCGAGTCGAGGGTCAGGTTGCCGTCGTTGTCGACGTACATCTTGCCGTCGCCGTTGCCGGCGAGCTGGCCCAGGAGCATGTTCTGCAGCTGGGTCGGGCCGTCGAGGAAGGCGGCGCCGGTGTCGGCGGCGACGAACTGCTGGGCGACGGTCTTGAAGCCGTCCCAGGTCGACCACGCGGCGGCGAGCTCGGTGCGGTCGGTCGGGAGGCCGGCGGCGGCGAACAGGTCGGTGCGGTAGCACATGGCCATGCCGCCGATGTCGGTGCCGAGGCCGAACAGCTTGTCGTCGGCGCCGTGGCTGAGGTTCCAGGTGCGCTCGGTGTAGTCGGCCTCGCGGTCGCTGTAGTCGGCGCCGAGGTCGTACCAGTTGTCGGCGTTGTTGAACAGCTGCGGGGTGGCCTGCTCGTCGATGGCGACGACGTCGCCCGCGCCGTTGCCGGTCTCGAGCGCGGTCTCCAGGACCGGGCGGTAGTCGGCGTCGAAGTTGAGGCCTTCGCCTTCGAAGACGACGTCGATGTTCGGGTTCGCGGCTTCGTAGGCCTCTTCGAAGCCGGCTTCGACGTAGCCGAAGGTGCCGAAGAGGGAGACGGTGAGGGTGATCTTGCCGTCTTCGCCGGTGGCGTCGTCGCCGCCTCCGCCGCCGCTGCAGGCGGCGGTGACCGCGAGGGCTCCGGCTGCGACGGCCGCGAGTGCGACCCGGCCGTGTCGATTGAGGAGATGCATCTTTGCTGGTTCCTTCCGCGCGCCTCGGCGGCGCCTTGCGATTCCAGAGGGGTTGAGGGACTGCTGTTTGCCTCGGCGCCCGCGGCGGCGGGGGTGCGGGCCGCCGCAGTGCACGGCGGCCCGCGACTGAAACCGCCGAGGCGATCGCCCTTGGGAGCGATACCAGGATCGTACGGGAGCGTGTTCCACAACGCAAGCCCGGGTGTGAGGGTCGTTACTCGCTTGTTACAGCGCCGCCCACGGCCTGGAGATCGATGATCTCAGATTCGTAACTGTAGTCACGACGTTACGCAGCTCTGAACTGGAAAAACACTTGCCAAACGGACGTGTATCCGCCGGTCCGGGTAGAAATTTAGAGATGTCAATGTATTGACATTTGCCCCCGAATCTTGGCAGCATGACTTGGGAGCGCTTCCGCAAAGCGGTCCGATTCGTTCCACCTGCACGGTTCGAAGACGGCCATCCCGGCATGAGCGCTCCCACGAAAACGGACACACCACCCACAGGAGTAGCCAAATGGATCTCGACAACCTGGCCCCGCCGAAGCGCGCCAGACGCCGATGGCGCCGCGCCGCCGCGGTGACGCTGCCGGTCGCCCTCGTGGGCACCCTCGCAGCGGTGGCCTCACCCCAGGCCTTCGCCAACCCCACCTGCGGCGGGTTCGAATACAACGTCGTCTCCACCTGGGGCGGCGGCTTCCAGGCCAACGTGTCCCTGACCGGCGGCACCGCCGGACTCAACGGCTGGGACCTCGAGTGGCAGTTCCCGGCCGGGACCACGGTCGCCAACGCCTGGAACGTCGACTGGAGCCAGAGCGGCACCACCTTCAAGGGCAGCGACGTCGGCTGGAACGGCACCGTCGCGTCCGGCCAGAAGCGGGAGGTGTTCGGCTTCATCGGATCCGGCTCGGCCACCGCGCCCACCGGCGTCAAGGTCAACGGCGAGACGTGCGGCAGCGTCACCCCGGTCGAACCCGAACTCGAGGTCTCCCGCGCGAACGTCGTGGTCGACCCCGGCACCACCGCCTCGATCGACGTCGGCTTCTCCGCCGCCACCCAGGCGGCCGCCACCGTGACCACCGCGCGCACCTCCGGCTCGACCGCCATCTCGGTCGCCTCCGGCGGCTCGCTCAACTTCGCCGCCGGCGACACCAGCACCAAGCCCGTCACCTTCAGCGCGGCCGCGAACGCCGCGCCCGGCGACTCGGCCACCTTCACCGTCTCCTCCTCCGGCTTCGAACCGCTCCAGGTCGTCGTCACCATCGCCGACCTCGGCGAGGTCACGGAGAACGAGGAACGCTTCCTCACCATGTACGACCAGCTCTCCGGCACCGACTCCCCGTACCTGCACCAGACGGGCCTCCCCTACCACTCGGTGGAGGAGCTCATCGTCGAAGCGCCGGACTACGGCCACCAGACCACCTCCGAGGCCCTGAGCTACCAGATGTGGCTCGAGGCGGCCTACGGCCAGGTCACCGGTGACTGGTCCGGTTACAACCAGGCCTGGGAGAACACCGAGCAGTACGCGATCCCGGACCTCAACCCGACCAACTACAACCCCAGCTCGCCGGCCTCGTACGCCCCCGAAGCGGACGCCGTCACCGACTACCCGACGCAGCTGGACTTCAACGCGCCCGTCGGCGACGACCCGCTCGCCGCCGAACTGCGCAGCACCTACGGCGACAACCGCATGTACGGGATGCACTGGATCCTGGACCTCGACAACGCCTACGGGTTCGGCGAATGCGGCGACGGCACCACCGAGCCGGTCTACATGAACACCTTCCAGCGCGGCTCGCAGGAGTCCACCTGGGAGACCATCGGGCACCCGTCGTGCGAGACCTTCGACTTCGGCGGCCCGAACGGCTACCTCGACCTGTTCGTGGGCGACTCCGCGTACTCGCGCCAGGAGCGCTACACCGACGCCCCCGACGCCGACGCGCGCGCCGTCCAGGTCGCGTGGATGGCCCAGAAATGGGCCACCGAGCAGGGCGCCCAGAACCAGATCGCCGGATCGCTCGACAACGCGTCCAAGATGGGCGACTACCTCCGGTACGCCTTCGCGGACAAGTACTTCAAGCAGATCGCCGGCGACTGCATCGGCATCAGCTCCTGCCCCGACGGGACCGGCAAGTCCTCGTTCCACTACCTGCTCTCCTGGTACTACTCCTGGGGCGCGGGACTGAACGGCGACTGGTCCTTCCGCATCGGCGGTTCCGGTGTCCACCAGGGCTACCAGAACCTCATGGCCGCGTACGCGCTCTCCGAGGGCGGCCTCCAGCCGAACTCGCCGACCGCTGACGACGACTGGGCCAAGAGCCTCGACGCCCAGCTGGACTTCCTGGAATGGCTCCAGGTCCCGGCCGGGAACGAAGGCGCCGGCGCCATCGCGGGCGGCGCGACCAACAACTGGGGCGGCAACTACGGCAACCCCACCACCAGCGCCGAGCACAACGGCCTCTACTACGACGAGCAGCCCGTGTGGCACGACCCGCCGTCGAACCGCTGGTTCGGCTTCCAGGTCTGGGGCATGGACCGCGTGGCGCAGTACTGCTACGAGACCGACGACGCCCGCGCCTGCGACATGCTCGACGAGTGGGTCGCTTGGGCGCTCTCCGAGTCGGAGATCAGCGCGACCGACTACAGCCTCCCGGGCGACCTGGAGTGGAACGGCGAGCCGGGGGCGGGCCTGTCCGCCTCGGTGATCAACATGTCCAAGGACCCGGGCGTGGCCGGCGCCTTCGCGAAGATCCTGTCGTACCACGCGGCCGCGACGAACGACGCGGCCTCGCAGACGGCGGCCTCGAACCTGCTCGACGGGCTCTGGGCGATCAACGACGGCGTCGGCGTGACGCAGACCGAGGGCCGGGCGGACTACTGTCGCTTCGGCGACGAGGTCTACATCCCCGAGGGCTGGACGGGCACCATGCCGAACGGCGACGTGCTGGAGAACGGGGTCACGTTCATCGAGACCCGCTCCTTCATGAAGGAGTTCGACGGCTGGGACCAGGTCCAGGCGTACATCGACGGCGGTTGCACCGGCCCCGCGCCGGAGTTCGAATACCACCGGTACTGGCACCAGGTCGAGGTCGCGACGGCCTTCCAGACCTACGCCACCCTCTTCGAGTGAACCCTTGAGGCGGCCTTGAGCCGTACATGAGCGGCGCCCGGTGACCAAGCCGGGCGCCGCACTCTCCACTACGCAGTGAACGGCGCGATCGGTTGCCTCGGCTTCCGATCGCGCCGTTCCGCGTCGTCAGGCGCTTGCGCCCGTAGGGGTCTCAAGCTGAGCACACAGGTCGGGTCCGCCGGACGGGGATCGCGGGACCACCGGGCCCGACCTCTATGCTCAGCGCCACCTGGCCCCCACCGCCAGTGCGCTGCAGTCGCTCTCGCCTCAGTCGACGTCGATGTCCAGGTCCTGCGCGGCGTCCCAGAAGGTCTCGGACACCGGGCGGGCGCTGGCGATGCCGGCCATGGCGGTGACGCCGCCGGGGAGGTAGGTCGAGGCGATGGTGGTGTAGTCGACGCCGTCGTCGGCGTGGGCGACGGTGATGGTGCCGCCGGCGCGGATGAGCCGCAGCCAGATCTCGTCGGATTCGGTGTCCACGGGGGACAGTGACCAGTTGGTGTGCTCGCGGGTGGTGACCGTGGAGACGAGGTGCTGGCCGCCGAGGTACTCGGCCCCGGTCTTGACCCAGTTGGACTCGTCGACGCGGATGGTGAGCGAGGCTTCGGCGTGCTGGTGGCGGTGCTCGGGGCGGAAGCGCATGGCGATCTCGCCGTCGCCCGGGAGCTCGAGGCCGTAGATGTAGACGTGTTCGGTGAGGCGCTCGGATCCGGCGCTGCGGTTGAAGGTGGTCTTGATCTCGAAGTAGGGAGTGATCAATCCACCGTCAACCGTCCATTGTACTTCTTCAGAAGGAGACTGCATGATCCTATGATGCCACACGCGATCAGGACGATTTCGGGCAAAACGGTCGTGGTAACCCAAAGTTAATCCAGTCTTCGAGTCGGTCACATTCCTGAAACCCCAGCTCAATGCCGATATGCAGCGCAGCGTGCGGCTTCCGTTACGCTGCTTGGAGAGCGTTCGACCCGCCCTTCGGCCGGGCGCCGAAGCGGTTGTCGCCCAATGGTTCGCGTGATTCGGATGCGATCGGCGACGCTCTAGAGGCTACCTCGGCGCCCCCGAATTGCAAACGCGGAAATGGGAACTGCATTCGTGTTTCATGTGATCGGGAATGTCCCGAGAGTTCGCCTCTGTTCGTATCCGTGCCAGGCGGACTAGAGTGCCGAGTGCTCATACCCGTGTCCTCGCGGCCTGCTCGACCGTTAGTCGGGAGAGAGGCGAACGCAGTGCACGGAAGCGAAGGCGAATGAGGGGATAGCGTGAGCATGCAGCATTCAGCGAGGCAGGCGCCGCAAGGCGCCGACGCGCCGGAACCGGGCCGCGGCCTGCCGCGCCAGGAGCGCGCCGCGCCGCCCCGCCGCTCGCGCCATACCGCCGAGGCCCCGGTGCCCGATCCCGCCTCGATGGTGGTGCCGATCCCCGCCCGCTCGCGCCGCTCCCGCCGCGAGGAGCCGTCGAAGCTCTTCTCCCTGGAGCAGCCGCCGCCGCTCGAGGCGCCGGCGGGGATCACCGAGATCACCGGCTGGGCCCTCGCCGCCGCGATGTGGCGCGACCACCTGCCCGAGCAGCTGCTGGGCATCGACTGCGCCTCCTGCAAGCAGGCGTGGCCCTGCGACACGTGGAAGATCGCGGACGACCTCCTCACCGAATGCTGCGAGGCCGCGGGCGGCGCCCCCGCCGGAGCCCGCTAGCCTCGCCAGGCGTGAAGTTGAGCCGACCAGACTCAACTTTCGTGCGGTTCATCACAATTCCTGTGATCGGCTTGACAGTCGATTCCCGTAGTTCGAACATTGAGTCTATCCGGCTCAACTTGGTTCGGGGTTCCCGCCCGGCCGCTTGAGACAGAGACTCGTCTCCGATCCCGGAGGCATCTGTTCGACTACGTCAGGAGATCAACATGGCACGTGCGGTCGGCATCGACCTCGGCACGACGAACTCCGTGGTCAGCGTCCTCGAAGGCGGGGAGGCCACGGTCATCACCAACGCTGAGGGGGCCCGGACCACCCCGTCCATCGTGGCGTTCGCCAAGAACGGTGAAGTGCTCGTCGGCGAAGTGGCCAAGCGCCAGGCGGTCACCAACCCTGACCGCACCATCCGCTCCGTCAAGCGCTACATGGGCACCGACTGGACCGTCGACATCGACGGCAAGTCGTACACCGCGCAGGAGATCAGCGCGCGCATCCTCATGAAGCTCAAGCGCGACGCCGAGGCCTACCTGGGCGAGAACGTGACCGACGCGGTCGTCACCGTCCCGGCCTACTTCTCGGACGCGCAGCGCACCGCCACCAAGGAGGCGGGCGAGATCGCGGGCCTCAACGTCCTGCGCATCATCAACGAGCCCACCTCGGCGGCCCTGTCCTACGGCCTCGACAAGGGCGAGGACGAGCAGACCATCCTCGTCTTCGACCTCGGCGGAGGCACCTTCGACGTGTCCCTGCTCGAGATCGCCGACGGCGTCATCCAGGTCAAGGCCACCTCGGGCGACAACCACCTCGGCGGCGACGACTGGGACGACCGGGTCATCCAGCACCTGGTCAAGACCTTCAACGGCCAGTACGGCGTGGACCTGTCCAAGGACAAGATGGCCATGCAGCGCCTCAAGGAGGCCGCCGAGAAGGCCAAGATCGAGCTCTCCAGCGCCACCAACACCTCGATCAACCTGCCCTACATCACCGCGGGCCCCGACGGACCCCTGCACCTCGACGTCTCGCTCTCGCGCGCCGAGTTCGAGCAGATGACCTCGGACCTCCTCGACCGCTGCAAGAAGCCGTTCGAGCAGGCCGTGAAGGACGCCGGGATCAACGTCTCCGAGGTCGACCACGTCATCCTCGTCGGCGGCTCGACCCGCATGCCGGCCGTCTCCGACCTGGTCAAGCGCCTCATCGGCCGCGACGCGCACAAGGGCGTCAACCCCGACGAGGTCGTCGCGATCGGCGCGACCCTCCAGGCGGGCGTCCTCAAGGGCGAGGTCAAGGACGTGCTGCTCCTCGACGTCACGCCGCTGTCGCTCGGCATCGAGACCAAGGGCGGGATCTTCACCAAGCTCATCGAGCGCAACACCACGATCCCGACGAAGCGCTCGGAGGTCTTCACGACCGCCGACGACAACCAGCCGTCGGTGCTCATCCAGGTGTTCCAGGGCGAGCGCGAGATCGCGGCCTACAACAAGAAGCTCGGCACCTTCGAGCTCACCGGCCTGCCGCCGGCGCCGCGCGGCGTCCCGCAGATCGAGGTCACCTTCGACATCGACGCGAACGGCATCGTGAACGTCTCCGCGAAGGACTCCGCGACCGGCAAGGCCCAGTCGATGACCATCTCGGGCGGCTCGAGCCTGGCGCAGGACGACATCCAGCGGATGATGGCCGAGGCCCAGGAGCACGCCGAGGAGGACCGGCAGCGCAAGGAGGAGGCCGAGACCCGCAACATGGGCGAGTCGCTGGTCTACCAGACCGAGAAGCTGCTGGCCGAGAGCGGCGACAAGATCCCGGACGACCTCAAGGGCCGCATCAACGAGGCCACGGCGACCCTCAAGGGCGCGCTGGGCGGCAGCGACATCGAGGCGATCAAGTCCGCCACCGAGGAGCTGTCGAAGGTCAGCCAGGAGGCCGGCCAGGCCATGTACGCGGCGGCGCAGGCCGCTTCGGGCACCGAGGCCCCGACCGCGCCGAACGCGGACGCCCCCGACTCCGAGACGATCGTCGACGCCGAGATCGTCGACGACGACAAGGACCAGAAGTGACGGACGAAGGCAACAAGGACGCCGACGACCTTCAGCCGGACGACGCCGAGGGCGCCGCGGAGGACGACTCGACGGATCTGACCGTCGACGACATCCTCGCGGCCGCCTCGGACGACGGGCAGGCCGCCGATGACGCGGTCGCCGTCCTCCAGTCGACGGTCGAAGAGCGCACCCGGGACCTGCAGCGCGTCACCGCGGAGTTCCAGAACTACCGCAAGCGCGTCGAGCGGGACAAGGCCCGCTCCGGCGAGCTGGCGACGGCCGCGGTGCTGCAGAGCCTGCTGCCGGTGCTCGACGACCTCGACCGGGCGCGCGACCACGGGGACCTCAACGGCCCCTTCGGGTCCGTGGCCGAGCAGCTGGTCAACGCGCTCGGCAAGCACGGCCTGGAGTCCTTCGGCACCAAGGGCGACGCGTTCGACCCGCAGGTCCACGAGGCCGTGGCGCACATGCAGATGCCGGGCGTCGACGGGCCGACCTGCATCGACGTGATGCGCTCGGGCTACCGCCTCGGCGACAAGCTCCTGCGCCCCGCCCTCGTGGCGGTCGCCGAGCCGACCGACGACGTGGCGCCGGCCGAGGCCGAGGAGCCGGAGTCCGAGGCGGCGGAAGCCGACGCGGAGGAGGCGGTGGCCGAGGAGCCCGCGGCCGATGCCGAAGCGGCCGAGGCCGAGGCGTCGGACGAGGCGAAGGCCGAAGGCAAGGGCAAGAAGAAGAAGGACAAGGGCGACAAGGACTCCTAGCGTCCGAGCCCCGATCGATGAGCGAGTAGAGGAGGCGTCCGGTGGCATCGCAGGAATGGCTTGAGAAGGACTTCTACGCCATACTCGGCGTGCCGCAGGACGCCTCCAAAAAGGACATCGAGCGGGCGTACCGCAAGCTCGCGCGGGAACTGCACCCCGACCACAACCCGGAACCGGCCGCCGAGGAGCGCTTCAAGGGCGTCTCGGAGGCCTACTCGGTGCTCCACGACGACAAGGCGCGCAAGGAGTACGACCAGATCCAGCTGATGAAGTCCGGGCGCGGCGGCTTCGGGGGCGGCATGCCCGGCGGCGGCGGCGTCAACTTCGAGGACCTGTTCGGGAACACGGGCGGCTCGGGCGGGTTCTCCGATTTGTTCGGCGACCTCTTCCGCGGCGGCGGCGGCGCCCACCGGCGCCGCTCGGGCGCGCAGCGCGGCAACGACCTGCGCACCCACATCACGCTCGACTTCGCCGACGCGGTGCGGGGCACCACGACCGAGCTGCGGATGCGCGCGCCGGGCGAGTGCGAGACCTGCCACGGCTCGGGCGCGAGGCCCGGCACGGCCCCGAGCACCTGCCCGCGCTGCAGCGGCCGCGGCCTGGTGACCGAGAACCAGGGCGCGTTCAGCTTCGCGCAGCCGTGCCCCGAATGCGAGGGCACCGGCACCGTGGTCACCGACCCGTGCCCCGACTGCGGCGGCACGGGCGCGACCACGCGGGACCGCGTGATCACCGTGCGGGTGCCGGTGGGCATCGGCGACGGCCAGTCGATCCGCCTGGCGGGCCGCGGCTCCCCGGGCGAGCGCGGCGGGCCCGCGGGGGACCTCCTGGTGAAGGTCACGGTGCGCGCGCACCCGCTGTTCGCGCGCGACGGCGACAATGTGACGGTGCGGCTGCCCGTCTCCTTCCCCGAGGCGGCGATGGGTGCGAAAGTGAAGGTGCCGACCCTCGACGGGCCGGTGACCTTGAAGATCCCGGAGGGCACGCCCACGGGGCGGGTTCTGCGGGTCAAGGGCCGCGGCGTGCCGGGCAAGGGCGACCTGCTCGTCACGGTGGAGGTCGAGGTGCCGCAGGTCCTCTCGGCCGAGGCCCGCGAGGCCCTGGAGAAGTACGCGGCCGCCAGTCCGGCGGCCAACCGCTCGAAGCTGGAAGAGCTGACGGGCCAATGAGACCCAAGGCGAGGAACACGACCCGCAACCCGGCGCTCCCGCGCCCGGCCCGCTGGCGCGCCGCCAAATCGCGCGAAGCGGCGGTCGTCCTCGCCCCGATCCCCGTCGATCACGGAACGCCGGAGGCCATCGGCCGCCTCGCGATGCTCCAAGGCGTGCGGCGCCTGCCGTCGCGCCTCGCCCGGCCGATCACCCGGCGCGTCTCCGCAGCGCGCGAACCGGAGGTCCGCACGGCCCCCGAAACCAAGGGCGCCGGCTGGATCCGACGCTTCCCGTCGCCGGTGCCCGGCGCGAAACGGGCCGAGCGCACCGACCGCGCGGCGGGCGACCGGTCGCGCGGCCGCATGCGGCTCGGCCGCAAGTCGCCTGCGGCGCGGCCTGCCGACTGGATGCCGGTGCGGTACCGGGTGGCGAGGGCGGTGGGGGCGGCGGCGAGCGCGCTGCCCGAGTCCCGGGCCGTGCGCGTGGGGACGGCCGTGGCCGAGCTCGTCGCGGCGAACCAGGGCGTCATCAAGGCCGGCCTGACCGCAGCGAGCGCGGTCCCGGTGCTCCGCCCGTACGTGAAGGTCGCCGCGACCGCCATGGGCGCCATCGCCGTCGCGCGGCGCATCGCGCGCGCCAAGAACGCCGCCGCCGATGTCGCCGCCGCCTTCCGCGGTCCCGCGGCACCCGGGACGGCCCACGCCGGCAACGGCTTCGGCCTCGACCCCAAGGCGCTTCCGGAACCGGCGGGCGGCCGCGAGGCGGCCTCCGCGCACGCCGCCGGCGCGGGCGCCGCGCCGACCGTCCCCGCGCAGGCGGACAGCCGTGACGCGACGACGGCGACCGGCGAGGGGCCCCTGCCCGCGAAGGACGGGGACGATTCGGAAGAAGTCGGCCCCTCCGCGGCGTTGCAATCGGAGCCGCACCGCGACGCGGGGGCGGCGCGCGCGTCCCGTGCCGCCGGCGCGGGAGCCAGTACTGAGCAAGGGAGGGAACCGTGACCGCATCCGACCGAACCGGCCCGGTCTCCGGGCCCGGCCGCGGCAACGGCCGCGCCGCGGAAGGCGACGCCGAGCGCGCCGCCCGCCGCGCGGACGACCGCCGCGTGGACCGCGCGCCCGACATGGGCGCCCGCCACGTGCGCATCGAGATCGCCTACCACCAGCGCCTCGGCGGCACGGCGGACGAGATCGACTACGACGCCAAGATCCTCGCGATCTCGGCCGCGGCCGAGATGGCCGGGATGCACCCGCAGACGCTGCGCCAGTACGACCGGCTCGGTCTCGTCGAGCCCGCCCGCACGCCCGGCGGAGGCCGCCGGTACTCGGTGCGGGACGTGACGCGCCTGCGCGAGATCCAGCGGCTCTCCCAGGACGAGGGCGTGAACCTCGCCGGGATCAAGCGCATCATGGACCTCGAGCGCGAAGTGCAGGCCGTGCGCGCCGAAGCGAGCGCGGCGGTCGAGGAGCTCGCGCGCGAGCTCCAGCGCGCCCGCGCGCAGCTCGCGGACCTCCAGGCGATGGCCGGTCCGTTCGGCCGCTCCACCGACATCGTCTTGTGGCGGGGCGAACAAAGATGACCGCTTTCCCCACCGCACCGTCCCGTTAAGATCGGCCCCATGCGACGAAAACGACGACGCTCCATCACGGCCGGCAAGCCGCGCCGAGCACGACATCGAAGTCTCCGGCCCGGCGGCGATCCGCTCCGGGCACAGGAACCGCACCACGCCGCCGCGCGCAGTGCGTTCGAACCGCGCAGCGCCGCTGCAGCGCACCTAGGACGTGAGCGATGCTCATAGTCATCGGATTGGTCATCATCCTGGCCGTCACCGCCGCCACGGGCTTCTTCGTGGCGCTCGAATTCGCCTACACCGCCGTCGACCGGTCCCGCCTCGAAGACATCGCGAACGACGGCGACCTGCGCCGCGCCTCGCGCGCCCGCCGCGCCCTCAAGATCTGCTCCAGCCTGTCCTTCGCGCTCTCCGGCGCGCAGCTGGGCATCACCGTCACCGCGCTCTTCGTCGGCTTCTTCGCCGAGCCCTACCTCGGCCAGGGCCTCGCCGACCTCCTCGGCGTCGCCGGCGTCCCCGCCGGCGTCTCGGTCACCATCGGCGTCGTCTTCGCGTTCGTGTTCGCGAACGTCGTCCAGATGATCCTCGGCGAGCTCGGCCCCAAGAACCTCGCGATCGCCCGCACCGAAGCGCTCGCACTCACCCTCGCCGCACCCACCAGCGCCTACCTCACCGTATGCGGGCCGATCATCCGCTTCTTCGACGCCGCCTCCACGAAACTCCTGCGCCGCTTGGGCATCCAGCCCGTCGAGGAGCTCGAGCACAACGCCACCCCCGAGGACCTCCACCGCATCATCGACGTCTCCCGCGACGAAGGCGCGCTCGACCGGGGCCTGTCCGAACTCCTCGACCGCGGCCTCGACTTCTCCGAGACCGTCGCCGACCAGGCCATGACCCCGCGCGTCAACGTCCAGACCCTCTCCGCCGACGCCACCGTCGCCGAAGCGGTCGAGGCCCTCGCCGGGGGCCACTCCCGCTTCCCGGTCGTCGGCGACGACGTCGACGACCTGCGCGGCGTGGTCGGCATCGGCCAGATCATCGGCGTCCCCCGCGACGAGCGCGGCTCCGTCACCGTCGGCGCGATCGCCGACCCGGCCCTGCTCGTGCCCGCCTCCCTGCCCCTCCCCACCCTCCTCGAACGGATGCGCAGCCAGCACCGCCAACTCGCATGCGTCGTAGACGAATTCGGCGGCTTCGCCGGGATCGTCACCCTCGAAGACCTCGCCGAAGAACTCGTCGGCGAGATCCGCGACGAGCAGGACCGCTTCGAAGCCGTCCCCGTCTCACTCGCGGGCGGCGCCTGGCTCATACCCGGCCGCTGGCGCATCGACGAAGTCGCCGACGCCACCGGCATCGAACTGCCCGAAGGCGAGCACTACGAGACCATCGCCGGACTCGTGATGTCCCAGCTCGGCCGCATCGCCCACCCGGGCGACACGGTCGACGTGGAGACCGTGCCGCGCGTCGGCGACGCCCCCGAGCACCCCGACACCGCGCCGCGCCTGGTGCGCATGGTCGTCGTCTCCTGCTCCCGCCATGTGCCGCAAGCGATCGAGCTGCGGCCCCAGCCGGTGGAGGTGACCGCGTGAGCACCGGTCCCGCGCTGCTGATCTCCGTACTCCTCCTGGCCGCCAACGCCTTCTTCGTGGCCGCCGAGTTCGCCCTCGTGGCCTCCCGGCAGCACCGGCTCGAGCAGGACGGCTCCCGCGCCGCCCGCGCCGCCCTGCGCGGCACCAAGAACCTGTCCCTGATGCTCGCGGGCGCCCAGCTGGGCATCACCGCGTGCACCGTCGGCCTCGGCGCGCTCGCCGAGCCCGCGCTCGCGCACGCGATCGAGGTGCCGCTGGAAGCGATCGGCCTCGAGGCGGCGGCGCATCCGATCGCGTTCACGATCGCACTGCTCGTCGTCGTCTTCCTGCACATGGTCGTAGGCGAGATGATGCCGAAATCGTGGGCGATCACCCACCCCGAGGCGTCCGCGATGGCGCTGATCTGGCCGTTCACCGGGTACGTGTGGGCGACGAAGCCCATCCTGCTGGGGCTCAACCACGGCGCGAACGCGATCCTGCGGGCGTTCAAGGTCGAGCCGGCGGACGAGAAGGCCCAAGCGCACTCGCCGGAGGAACTTCGGTACCTCCTGCGCTCGTCGGCGGAGGCGGGCATGCTCGGCGAGCCCGAGCGGCAGATGCTCACGCACGCCATCGAAGTGCAGCGCCGCCCGGTGGGCGAGCTGTCGATCCCGTGGCCGCAGGTCGTGACGATCCCCGCCGGTTCCACTGCGGTGCAGGCGGAGGAGCGCAGCCGCGACACCGGCCGTTCGCGCCTGGTCGTGGTGGACGCGGAAGAGCGCCCGGTGGGCCTGGTGCACGTCCGCGAGGCCGTCCAGGCCGAACCGGGGGCCGCGGTCGCGGACATGGCGGCCGCACCGCTGCTCGTCGGCGCCGACATCACCGTCGCCGCGGCGGTGGCGCTCATGCGCCGCCAGCGGGCGCAGCTCGCGCTCGTCACAGGCGCCGACCGCGAGGTCACGGGCCTGGTCGCCATGGAGGACCTGCTCGAGGAGATCATGGGCGACTTCGACGACGAGACCGACCGCCGCAACTAGCCGACGAATCGAACACAAGAGCGGGCCCCGACCACGGTCGGGGCCCGTTCCCTTGCGCCGTCTAGACGTTTTCAACGCGACACGCGGCGCGGGGCGTGTTCGTCGCCGGTTTCGGGCCCTTCAGGCGTGATCATGATTCATCAACCGTTTCCTGTGACTCTGGAAGACCATGTCGAAATTCTTCGAGGAAACCGGGCCCGAATTCGCTGTCGCCATGCGCGGCTACGACCGCAATCAGGTCGAAGAGTTCACCTCCCGGCTGTACCAGAACATCAAGACCCACGAGCAGCACCGCGACGAGGCGTCGCGGGCATTGGAAGCCGCAGAGCAGCAGCTGCGCCGCGCCGAGGAGCGCATAGCCGCGCTCGAGCGGCGCGTCGCCGACCGCGCCACGCAGATCGCCGAGGCCGAGGCCCCGACCCTGGCCGGGCTCGGCGCCCGCGTCGAGAAGATCCTGCGCGCCGCCGAACAGGACGCGGGCGTCCAGAAAGCCGACGCCAAGCGCCAGGCCGCGTCAATGCTGAACGAGGCCCGCGCCGAGGCCGAGTCGATGCTGCGCACCGCCCACACCGAGGCCGCGGAGATCACCGCGACCACCGACCAGGACGTCACCGAGATCCGCGCCCGCGCACTGAACGAGACGACCGAGCTGCGCGAGAACGCCCGCCGCAGCCACGACCTGGCCGTCGCCGACGCGCACCGCGAGGCCCAGACCGCGCAAGCCCAGTCCCGCGCCGAGGCCGAGAAGACCCGCTCCCAGGCCGAGCGGGAGATCGCAGTCCAGCGCGCCACGGCCGAACGCGAGGTCACCGAACTCAAAGCGCACGCCGCCCGCGAATCGGACGAGCAGCGCAACGCCGCGCAGCGCCTCCTCGCCGAAGCCGCCGAGCACCGCAAGAAGAAGACCCAGGAACTCATCCTCGCCGAGGCCGACCGCCGCGAACGCGCCCAGAAGGAGGAGGCCGACCGGCACCAGCAGGCCATCGCGACCGCCCAGCGGATCGTCTCCGAAGCCGAGGACCGACTGGCGCTGGCCGAGGAGCGGGCCCGCAGTTCGGAGAACCGGTCGGTGGAGCGCCGCGAGGAGGCCGACCAGCAGGCGAAGGACGCCCTGCACCGGGCGGTCGAGCAGGCGAAGGTGGTCAAGGCCGACGCGGCGAAGGAGGCGGAGCGCTTGCGCCGCAACGCGGAGGAGCGCGCCGCCGAGCGCGTGCAGCCGCTCGCCGAAGAGGTTGAGGCCCTCTCGCGCCAGCGCGACAGCGCCGGCTCGAACCTGACGGACCTGCGCCGCCAGCTCGGCCTGGTCTCGGGCGAGGAGGAGCCGACCCTCGCCGGCTCGAGCGCCGGGGCTTCGAACGCGCTGTCCTCGAGCGGGCTGTCGAGCGGGTCGAGCTTCGACCTGCCGTCGGCGGGCACCGGGTACGAGTCCCCGGCGGCGCTGGGGGTCTTCGAGTCGGAGTCGGCGCCGCTGCCGATCAACAAGCAGCGGGACGGCTCGGACATCGACCGCACCCAGCAGCTCCCGGTGGTCCGCTAGGGCCGCGCCGCAACTGAAGACCGAACGCCGCGCGCCGCGGTCGGCCGGAAGGGGGCGAAAACGCTCTCCGCACTGGCCGACCGCGGCGCGGCCCTATATTATAAATAAACTGAACTAATTCGGTGGGGGCACGACACCGCCCCCGCCCACCCCTCGGGCCCGCACGCCACGCGAGCCCCACCAGCAACGCGACCACCACAGGAGCCCCCGCACATGCAGCGCCGCATCTCGCTGATCCCGCAGCCGCAGCAGCTCACCGCCGCAGACGGCGACCTCGACCTGAGCACCCTCAGCGCCATCGCCGCAGCACCCGAGCTGCACCCCCTGGCCTGGCTCCTCTCCGACCTCCTCAACCGCGGCACCGGCCTGCGCCTCCCCGTCGCCCAAACCACCGCAAAGGACCCTGCCCAAGACCGCGTCCTGCGCCTCGCCCTCGAAGGCGAACGCCCCGAAGACTTCACGACCGCCGCCGAGGCCTACCGCCTCGACATCACCGCAGACGGCGCCACCCTCACCGCCGCCCACCCCGCCGGCATCGCCCGCGGCATCGCCACCCTCCGCCAACTCCTCCCCGCCGACGCCCTCCGCGAGGCCCCCGCCGCCGACCCGGTCGTGCCGCACGTGCGCATCGCCGACGAACCGCGCCTGCGCTGGCGCGGCGTCATGCTCGACGTCGCCAGGCACTTCCAGCCCAAGGACTTCGTGCTCAAGATGATCGACCGGGCCTGGCTCCACCGGCTCAACGTCGTCCACCTGCACCTCACCGACGACCAGGGCTGGCGCTTCGAGGTCCCCACCCGCCCCCGACTCACCGAGATCGGCTCCTGGCGCGCCGCGACGAAGATCGGCCACGCCCGCAGCGGCGAGGGCTACGAGCCCACCCCGCACGGCGGCTTCTACTCCGTCTCCGACCTGCGCGAGATCGCCTCGTACGCGCGCGAGCGGCACATCATGATCGTCCCCGAGGTGAACCTCCCCGGCCACGCCCGCGCGGTGCTCGCCGCCTACCCCGAACTCGGTGCGGGCCGGCATGAACCGGTGTGCCCCACGTTCGGCGTCTTCGAAGAGGTCCTGGAGCCGACGCAGGCCGCGCTCGACTTCGCGCTCGAGGCGTACACCGCGATCGGCGAGGTCTTCGACGGCCCGTTCGTCCACATCGGCGGCGACGAGGTGCCGATGACCCAGTGGGAGTCGTCCCCGATCGCCCGCGAGCTCATGGAACGCGAGGGCCTCGAGGACGCGCGCGGCGTGCAGGCCTGGTTCACCCGCGCGTTCTGCGACCACCTCGCCAAGATGGGCAAGCGCGTCATCGGCTGGGACGAGATCCTCGACGGCGGCGCGCCCGCCGAAGCCGCCGTCCAGGTCTGGCGCACCCAGGCCTACGTCGAGAAGGCCCTCGAAGCCGGACACGAGGTCCTCGTCAGCCCCCAGACCCACGTCTACTTCGACCACTACGAGAGCGACGACCCGCGCGAGCCCCTGCGCATCCACGGCCTCACCCCGATCGAGAAGGTCGCGGCGTGGGACCCGGCCCCGGCCGGCGTCGACGAGTCGCGCATCCTCGGCGCGCAGTGCCAGCTGTGGTCGGAGTACCTGCCGAACCCGCGCGACGTCGAGTACGCCGCGTTCCCGCGCCTCGCCGTCTTCGCCGAGGTCGCCTGGACCGACGTCGACGTGCGCGCCGCCGACCCGGTCCTCGACCGCCTCCCCGCGCACCTGGAGCGCCTGCACGCCATGGGCATCGGCTACCGGCCGCTCGAAGGCCCCCACCCCTGGCAGCAGGGCGGCACCGGCCGCTACCGGCGCTTCGACTGGGACTTCACCGAACCCGAAGCGGCCTAGGCGTGACGCCCGGAACATGACGGATCTCCCATGCCCCGAGCGGAATAGGGGGCCGCGGCGAGGACGTTGCCGGGACATGTGGAACAGCGAAGCCCTCGACCTTGACGCCTATCTCGCCTTCCTGGACTACGAGGGCGACCGCACGCCCACACTGGAGACGCTGCGGGACCTGCAGCGAGCGCACGTCCTGAACGTCCGATGGGACACCTTGGACAGTTTCCTTTACCGCGAGGCGCGCCTCGACCTGCCCTCCTTGCAGGACAAGCTGCTCCGCCGCGGCCGCGGCGGCTACTGCTTCGAGCACGTCACCCTCTTCGCCGCGGTGCTCGAGAAGCTCGGATTCCGCTTCACCGCCGTCTCGGGCCGGGTCCAGCTCGGCGCGGACGCCGACCGGCCCCGCCCGGCGACGCACGCGATGCTCCTCGTCGACCTCGACGGCACGCGATGGCTGAGCGACGTCGGCTTCGGCGCCAGCCCCCTCGAACCCATCGAACTGGCCGACGGCGCCCGCAGCGATGCCGGGCCCTGGCCCTACCTGCTGCGCTGGCAGGTGATCACCCACGGTTCGCCCGGCTGGGCCGTGCTCCAGCCCGGCGACGGCCCGGACGGCTGGCAGGTGCGGCAGGTCTTCACCGAGAACCCGCAGTACCCGGTCGACTTCGCCGTCGGCAACCACTTCGTGGCCGCGAACGACCGCTCCCCGTTCGTCATCCGCCCCTACGTCCAACGGCTCCGCCCCGACCGCTACGACACGCTCGACGCGCTCACCTGGACGACCGAGCACCCCGGCCGCACCCCGAAGAAGCAGACCGTCCGACCCAGCGAGGTCCCCGACCTCCTCGACGACGTCTTCGGCATCCGCACCGCCCCCGACGAAGCCGAACTGCTCGTCCGCCGCCTGACCGACCTGGACCCGCAGCGGGACTGACGGCGACGCGGCTATGGTGGGACGCATGGCCGTCTTCGAGGAGTTGCTCGCGCTCGAACACACCGGCTGGCGCGCGCTGTGCGACGGCACCGGAGCAGGCCACTACGCCTCGACGATGTCCCCGGACGGGCGGATGGTGCTGGCGAACGGCATGTCCCTCGACCGCGGCGCGACGGTCGAGGCCCTGCGCGAGGCACCGCCTTGGGCCGGGTACGAGATCGTCGGCCCCGCCCTCATCCCGCTCGGCGACGACGCCGCCGCGCTCGTCTACACGGGACGCGCCTGGAGGGACGGCGAACCGGCGTTCAACGCCCTGATGTCCTCCGTCTACACGCGCGCCCGAGGGACATGGCGCCTCAGCCTCTACCAGCAGACCCCAGCCGCTGAGACGGCGCTGTAGGCCGTTCCCGGCGCCGCCGGACCGCCGGCGGGCACCTCGACCCGCGACGACCAGTGCCCGGGCGACGACGCCTCGGTCCGGGCCGCATCCCGGCGACCGGCGCGAGCTGCGATCCGGCCCGCCCGGCACGGCGGCTCCACGACCCGCCGGCACCGCGCTCGCGAGCGCGGTCGTCCTCGGCCGGAAGCGGCGTTCCCGCACACGGCCGAACCGAGTCGCCCTGGCGCGAAACGAAACCCGTGCGGGCCGCCGAAGCGGCCCGCACGGGTTTCTTTACTATGGGTCTCAGTCCCCGACGGCGGTGCCGGCGCATTGCGGGTCAGCAGCAGGGTCAGCAATCGGGACGGCCGGCGCCGCCGCCGGGGAGTCCGCGCCCCGGGCCGCCCTCGCGGGCCGCCCGGGCGAGTTCCGGTTCCGGTCTACGGTCGCCCGTAGCCGACGATGCTGCCGCCGTAGTCGATGTCCACGATCTTCACGACGGTCGTCGAGTTCGGGGCGTGGATGATCTCGCCGCCGCCGATGTACATGCCGACGTGCGCGAGGTCGTTGTAGAAGACGAGGTCGCCTTCCTGGAGCTCGTCGCGGGAGATCCGCGCCGTCTCGTCCCACTGCATGGCGGCGTTGTGCGACAGGCTCCTGCCCGCCGCGGCCCACGCCTGCTGGGTCAGACCCGAGCAGTCCCACTCGTCCGGGCCGGCCTCGCCGTACACGTACGGCTCGCCGAGCTGCTCGAAGGCGAACGCCACGGCCGCGTTCGAGCCCTCGTAGTCGTACACGGGGCCGGGGTTCTCCTCCTCGTACGCGTCCTCGTAGTCGCTCTCGAGGTCGTCGATCTCGGCCTCGATCTCCTCCTGCTGCTTCTCGATGTCGCCCAGGATCTCGTCGGCGTCCGCCTGGAGCGCCTCGAGTTCCTCATGGCGGGTCTGCAGCTCCTCGACCTGCGCGATGCTCGCCTGGAGCGACTTCTGCTCGGCCGAGGAGAGGCTGTCGAGGTACATGAGGCGGTCGGCGAAGTCGCCGGGGTCGCCGTCGAGGACCGAGTTGACCATCGCGAAGTCGCCGCCGGCGTACGCCGTGGCGGCGTACTCGGCCAGGGCCTCGTTCGCCGCGGCCGCTTCGGCTTCGAGCGCGGGCAGCTGGGCCTCGATCTCGGCGATGAGCTCCTTGGCGTCGTCGAGTTCCTCGCGCTTGGCGTTGTAGTCCTCGATGACCTTCTCGAGGTCCTCGTGGCGCTGGTCGATCTCGGCCTGGATCTCCTCGCTCGTCTGCGCGTTCGCAGAGGAGGTGGTGAACAGTGCGGCGCTCGCGGGGAGCAGTGCTGCGGCTGCGACGGCGGCAGCGATACGCCGGGTACGCACCAAGGGATGCGCTCCTTCCTTTGGCCGCCTACCGGGTTAGCTGTCGGGTTCGGGCGGAAGGAAGGGTCGCCCTACACGCCCGGAGACGCGATTCACCCCGTCGGCCCTGCCAAGGACGCCGACTGCTGGTTCCCCGGTTCAGTGAGGCTGGGGGCCTCGCCGACTCGGCGGTGCCGCGCGGCGGGTGCGGGGTGCCCCCGAGTTTCCGACGCGACGCGTTCACGTTAGAGCCCGTTGTGGCCCTTGACAAGGGGCGGGGGAGAATTTCTCGCACAATGGCACGGAATACTACGGGCCGCTGCACCGGGCTGACAAGCAGTTGCCGAGATACCCCTTAGGGGTATACACTGGCGGCAGGAGGACCGAGCACACGAAAGGTGTGACATGAGCGAGCAGACCGACCGCACCGGAGTCGCCGGCGACACGCCCCCGGCACCGGAAGCGCACGGCCACGACGACCACTACTGGTACCACGGCGACAAGGCCGCGCTCACGCGCCGCCTCAAGCGCATTGAAGGCCAGATCCGCGGCATCCAGCGGATGGTAGACGACGACCAGTACTGCATCGACATCCTGACCCAGATCTCGGCGTCCACCAAGGGACTCCAGGCCGTCGCGCTCAACCTCCTCGAAGGCCACCTGGCCCACTGCGTCGCCGAAGCGCAGACCTCGGGTGACCCGACCGCCGCCGAAGCCAAGGTGAAAGAAGCCTCGGACGCGGTGGCCCGACTGCTCAGAACCTGAACACCACCAACGCTCCCCGAAGGAGAAGCCATGGAGACCGTGTACGAAGTCAAGGGCATGACCTGCGGCCACTGCGTCGGCAGCGTCACCCAGGAGATCACCGCCCTCCCCGGCGTCCAGAACGTCGCCGTCGTCCTCGAGACCGGCAAGGTGACCGTCACCAGCGAGACCCCGCTCACCGAGGACGCGGTCCGCGAGGCCGTCGACGAGGCCGGCTACGAACTCGTCGGCGCGTCCGAATAGTCCGGACTGTCTGCGGCCCTGCGCACCCGTTCACCGGCTGTTCAGGGCCGCAGCGTTGCGCCCCTCGCGAACCCCTGCGATACAGTCGAGGCATGGCAGTATCCGACGACGAACGCTCCGTAGAGCTCGACGAGGACTTCTCGGTGCTCCCGGACCAGACCTCCGACGACACCGACCGCGGCTGGGGCGAGGCCCCCGTCCGGCGCCCCCGGAAGTCCGAATTCTCGGCCCGCGACCTCGACCTCCTCGCGGAACGCCCCCCGCACTGGTAGCACCCCGGACCGTTCCCGTGACCCCCGAATCCGAGCCTTTCACCCCCGGCGAGCGCATCACCCTGGCCGCCGAGGCCGTCCTGCTGCGCGCCGAACTCGTCGACCACCGCGACGAGCGCCAGGCCGACTTCGACCGCCTGGCCCAGATGTGGCAGCCCACCATGGACGACGTCGACAGCGCCAACGAACTCCAGGCCATGGCCATCAACACGTACACGACCGCGCGCATCGAGAACGCCGAAGACCTCGCCATCCTCAACCGCGCCGTCGCCCTCGTCGACCAGTCGGTGGCCCTCATCGAACGCCCGACCCGCAGCCTCACGCCCCACCTCGCCCCGACCCTCGGCCAGCTCCAGGCCGCGCTCTTCGACCTCGAACGCTACGAAGAACTCCTGCCTCCCCTGGACGCCTTGGGATTCCTCCTCGCCGAAGTGGCCGCAGCCGACGAGTGATCCCACCGGGCACTTCCCGTGTCCACCCGCGTTCGCGCATCCGGCCGGACGGACAATGGCGACATGACGCCGACCTCCCCGCTGCCGCCCTGGCCGTCCACCCCGCCCGCGCACGGCGGTGTCACGCTCCGCCGAGCGCGCGAAGACGACCTCGCCATGGTCCGGGACCTCGCCACCGACGACTACGTGCCGACCATCGGTACCCTCCCTGCGCACGCCGACGACGCCGAAGCCCTCGCCTGGATCGACCGCCAGCACCAGCGCTACGTCGAAGGCACCGGCTTCTCTTTCGTGATCGCCGAAGCCGAGACCGACGCCGCGGTCGGCCAATGCGGGCTCTGGCTCAGTGAACTCGAGTCGGGCCGCGCGACGGCAGGCTACTCGATCGCGCCCGCCGCCCGCGGCCGCGGCTTCGCGGGAGACGCCCTCACCGCGCTCACCGCCTTCGGCTGGACCGTACCAGGCCTCTTCCGGATCGCCCTCTACATCGAACCCTGGAACACCGGCTCCATCCGCACCGCCGAACGCGCCGGCTACGCCCGCGAGGGGCTGCTGCGAAGCCACCAGGAGATCGCCGGGGTCCGCAGGGACATGCTCCTCTATGCGGCCGTCCGCACCTAAGGCTGTTCCGGAAGTCGGCGGGTGGTGATGGCCGTTCTGGTCGGGGACCATCGCAGTGTCGGGATCAGGACCAGAAAATCGATGGGGTGCTGCGGTACCTGCCCGGCTACGATCCGTTGATGGTCATGACGAGCCGCGGTCCGGAGGTTCCTCGTCTCGCCGAAATGCGATCCCTTTGGCTCAGTGCTGCAACTGCCGCGCTTGAAGAGGATCAAGCCGTGGCAGGTGTCGCCTTGGTCGGCTCGCTCGGCGATGGCCGCGCCGACGACTGGAGCGATGTCGACCTGCTCATCGCGGTGCAGGACGCTGCGCTCGACGACTTCGCCTCGCCCGCTCACCTTCCCTGCGGAACCGGCCAGTTGACGTTCGCCATCGACGCGCGCCACAATGGGCCCCGAGGCACGAGAGCCGTCAGCGGCCAATACGTCTTCAACGGCCTTCCCCTCTGGGTCGACTGGCATGTCCATCCAGTCTCGCTGGCGAGCTGGCCTTCCAATGGCACGGTCCTGTTCGATCGGGCCGGGATTCCTGCCACTCCTGCGGGATTCTCCGAGTACCTCAATCGTGGTGAGCATGAGACGGCCACCACCAACAGCACCGAAGAGGGTCAGGCCATGCGGCTGGCACTCGTTCCGGTCGCGGGCAAGCACCTTGCTCGCCGCTCACTGGAGGCTCCTCGGATGATTGAGTTCCTCGGCGGTCCCTATGAGCCCGCGGCCACTTGGCAGACGCAGCTGGTGACACTGCATCGGCTGCTCGATGGGTTTGCGACGCTCGGGCGCCCTGACGGCCTCACGGCAGGGCGCGCCTATCTCGACCTTCTCGAGCAGATTCTCAGCAACCGGCTGCAGGACGGCGTGTGAGATCGTCGGCGTTCGACGGCTTGCTCTGATGTATTCGGGGTGCATGTGATCATGCAACGGTGGCGGGTGTTGGCTTACGGCTCCGTCCGGGTATGGGTCACTGCGGGCAGCGACAAAGGGGTCCCTGCACCGGATGCTGTGCCTGCGGCTGCCCGGCTGACTTCGGTGAAGGTTCAATCGGGCAGCGGTAGAAGGGTCTGAGCGGCCTTGGCCGGTAGTGCGGCTGCCAGCCCTGACGGGGCTGCGGTTCAGGCGGGCAGCGACAACGAGGCGGCACTAGATTGGGGCGCTATTCCGGCTGCCAGCTCCGGTTCGGACGCGGTTCAGGCGGGCAGCGACAAAAGGGTCTGAGGGAGGCGCGGGTGTGCAGTGCGGCCGCCAGGCAGCGCTCGTGCCCCGCGATTCACCTTGGGCCGCAGCGGTTCCGGCGCGCCTCGTGAATGTCCCTCATGGATTATTCACCCCATTGAGTGATGACACCACCACCCCATGCCTGTCATCATTGAGGTACGAACACGCAAGCGAAAACAAGCAGACCATTCGAGAACAGCGGAAGGAGGCGAGCGGTCGATGAGCTCTTGCACCAGCACCCCCGGTTCCGAACGCGCAGCCGCCATCCGCTCCGCTCTCGATGACGCCGCCTCTTTGATCAACGCCCAGCACGCCCAGGTCCTCGCCGCCGTGATCGAGATGAAGGAGCAGGGGCTCCACCGCTCGGCGTTCGGGTTCTCCGCCTTGCGGGATCTGTTGGTCTCCCAGTTCGACTTCCACAACCGCACCGCCGCCGACATCGCGGCCATCGCCCGCCTGTCGGGGAAGTTCCGCCTCCTGGCCCAGGCGGCGGTGTCCGGAGCGGCGAGGATCGACCAGGTCGCCTACGCTATCCGCCAGCTCGAGCAGACCCCGGCCATGCGCCTGTTCGCCCGCACCCCCTTCCAGACCCCGGCCCCCTCCCCCTTCGACCCTGAGACCCTGTGTGCGACGCCTGAGGCCATGGTCGCCCAGTACTGCGCACACGCCACCTTCACCGAGCTGCGCCGTCACCTCGATGAACTCTGGACCTCGATCGCCGAAGCGACCGAGCTGTTCGATGCACTGGGCGAGCAGTCCATGCAGCGCCTGGAACTCACCCCGCAGGCCAACGGCATGTGGGCCTTGGAAGGCCAACTGTGCGAGGCGACCGGCCGCCTGCTCGACAAGTACCTGAAGACCGCCTGCCCGCCACCCCGCCAAGAAGACCAAGACCAGGACGCCGACGGCGGCGGTCTCCTTCCCGCCCAGGCCAACCGCAATGCCGAGGCCTTCCACCAGCTCCTCGCCGGGTACGGGTCCTCCCCGCAGGCCTCCACCCGCCACGGCCACACCGCCACCCTCGACCTGACCGTGGATATCGAGACGCTGCAAGGCAAGGACACCGGCCGGCTGCCTCTCCTCGAGGGCCAGCCCATCTCGGTCGCCCGCGCCCGCCTCCTCGCCTGCGAGGCCGGGGTCATCCCCTCGGTCTTCGACTACACGAAAGGCGAAGCGGTCGAACTCGGCCGGGCTGAGCGCCTGCCGAATGCGGCCCTGCGCCGCAAGCTCGAACTCGAGCAGAGCGAGGGTTGCGCTTGGCAGGGTTGTGACCGGCCCGTGGCGTGGACTGAGGCGCACCACATCCGGCATTGGGCTGACGGCGGGCCGACCACGGCTGAGAACCTGATCCTGCTGTGCCGGTTCCATCACGGCCGCATCCATACTGCGGGCTGGAGCGTGGAGAAGACCGGCCCCGGACAAGCGGTCATCACCCACCACGACGGCCACGACGGTCAGGGCGGCCAGGGCGGCAACGACAGTGAAGGCTGCGGCTGCTCCGACTGGCGCACTGACCGGGACATGGATGCCGAGAACGAGGGCACCGAATGGGACATCTTCCCGACCGGGCTCTACCGGACCGAATGGTCCGAGGCCATGAAGCCCGACCTGGACGCCCTCGCAGAGGCTATCGACAGAGACCGATGCCTCGCGGCGATCAAGGCGGCCAAGGCCAAATGCCGAAAGCAGTTCGCGGCACCCACACCAGTGCCGGTCTTAGGCTGCCCCAGCAGGCGAGGCATCTGCTGGGGGGAGCGCCGCACGCATCAAGCAGCGCAGCCCGACACCCACCAGGGTTCGGGCCCCTCCGCATGCCCAGAGCCGGAATCGGCCCCGGCACCCACCCTCCAGTCGCTGCCCGCTGTCAGTATTGGGTTGTGCCGGTTAAGCCATGATCGGTGCACCGGGTCGGATCTGACCTAGCTGCCTGCTGGCTCCGTTGGATG
>NZ_JBFAMQ010000015.1:0-127519 GCF_040674615.1 Glycomyces sp. NPDC049804 | reverse complement strand
AACTACCCGAACGGCTACACCTGCCACTTCCCGCGCCCGGGCTGGGTCCTGCCCGCCCGCACCGCGACCACCGACTGACACACCCGTCGACGCCGGCGTCGTCGGTCCGACCTTCCAGGGGTCCGAGCGCCCAACTCCGCCACGACGACTTGGCAAGCGCTCTCTGTTCGACTGGTGCCCGATCGTCCCGGCCGCCGCATGACCGATCGATGACGGAACCGTGGCGGCCGCTCCCATGCTTCAGCGCGGGCGCGCCCGCCGCAGGGACAGGTGACATGGCGTACCGCCGCAGTCCACAGTCGCCTCGGCCGCGCCCTGGCATGATGCAGAGCACCACCCCCGACGAACCTCCCTGGAGCGGCCTTGGACGACCCCGAATTCACCGAGCCCCGCGGCCGCCGCCCGGTCCTCGTCGCCGCCGTCGTGGTCGGCACCCTGACCATGTGCGCGACCTTCGCGGGCTCGGTGGTCAACCTGCTCACCGGCCCTGCCGCGCTGGCGATCGCCGCCGCCGGAGCGGTCCTCGCGGGCATGGCGTCGATCATCGCGACGATCGTCTCCGGGGCCGCCGGAGGACCGCCGGCGCGGCGCGCGCCGGCGGAGTGGACCTGGCTCGACGTGGCCCGCCATCCGCTCGAAGCCGTCCGCAACATCCGCCTCCCGCTCGCCTGCGCCCTCGCCGTCGCCGCATCGATGTCCGCTCCCGAGACGATCCTTTCGCCACTGCCCCTGACCGGCTTCGCGGCGGACCACGCCGCGAAGCTGCTGCCCGCCGTGACCGGAGCATGGGCGCTGCTGGCCGCCATGGCCGCGCAGGGTTGGAACCTCACTTGGGACGATCGCGAACCTCGCCAGAAGGGCGCAGGACTCGATGCGCTGGTCACCTACAGCGCCGCTGCCGGCGTCGGCTTCTGGATCGGGACGATCACCGAGCCCTACCTCGGTCTGCTGACCGCCGCAGCGGTCATGTTCGTCCTCACCGCCGTGGCCGGGCGGATCGAGGACGACTTCTACGCCAAGGGCCCCTTGCCGTTCGTCCTGTCGGCAGCGGCCGTGACCGCAGCCGCGTTCGCCGCATGGCACTCGCGCTTCGGCCCGTTCGGCACCGTCTTCGCGAGCATGATCGCGACCATGGCGGTGTCATTCCCCGCCGCGATCCGCGGCAAGCACCCGAAATTCGAGGCCGGCATCCTCGAATTCGTGCCCCTCATGGCGTTCGGCCTCCTCGGCCTGAACGGCAGCCGCTGGTGGTTCGCGGTCGCAGTCCTCCTGTTCACCGCCGGCGTGGTCAACTCCGGCGGTGACTCCCGCGACGCCCCTGACTTCAAGCACGGCGCCCGCTTCATCGCCGGTTGGTTCGGACCCCTCAAACCGATCGCGGTCCTCTACATCGTCCTCACCGCTTCGGCATCGATCTACGCAGCCGCGGCCATGGCCTTTCCGCAGCTGGACTGGGATCTTCCCTGAGGCATGCGCGCCGCGCCCTGAGGGAAGGGCCACTCTGAGCGCGCGGCGCATGCCCGGGACGCCGGGCTCTACCCTCCCGCGTTCTGGGCGGGGAGGGCGGGACTGGCGCGGAAGGCGTTCGTTGCGAGGTCGATGTGGACCTGGTCCTCGGTCCCCGAATCGAGGACCGTGTTCTGCTTCGACTCCGGGTCGACCATGACGGCGGTGACCGGGAGGTGCTTCGCGGTGCCGGTGGAGAGCAGGGCGTCCACCTGCGCCTCGAAGGCGGAGCTGCTCGACTTGCCTTGCACGTTCATCGACACGGCGTGGTTGGTGGCGACGTAGTTCCGGCCTCCCGCTTTCAGGCGGATGATGACGGGCGCCGCCCCGGCCGGGCGGACCCTGTCGGCGTCGACGATGGCGGAGAAGTGGTTGCCGATGACCGAGTTGTCGCTGCCGCTGACGGTGAGCAGGCCGAAGTCGTCGTCGAGTCCGTTGTCGACGCCGAAGAAGGGGGACCAGGGTTCGTGGTCGCGCAGGAAGTGGTTCGAGCCGACCAGGTTCTCCGAGCTCGCCTCCAGGACGACCATCCCCGGATAGAAGGAGTGCAGCCGGTTGTTGGTGACGCTCGACCGCGTGACGCCGTTGAGGCGGACGCTGCTCGCTCCGCGGGGGAAGACGTTGTTCGCGGTGATCAGCAGCCCGCCGTGGTGCTCGGCGTAGATCGAGTGTCCCCGGGGGCCGGCCCCGATGAGGTTGTCGGTGATCTTGGACGCCTGGCCCCAGCCGCGCAGTTCGATGCAGCTGCCGCATTCGGCGATGAAGTTGTCGTGGACCGAGAGCGCGTCCGCATTGTGGACGGTGAGGGCGTGCTCGAGGTAGACGAAGCCCATGCCGTTGACGCGGAAGGAGTCGTTGGCGTCGGCGACGTAGATGCCGGTCTTGCCGTTGACGTAGGTGTTCTCCGGGTGGAGTCCCGTCCCGTCCGAAGTGAAGTGCAAGCCGTCGATGCAGAAGTCGGCGAATTCGACCGAGCTGATCCGCGGGTTCCCGCTCCGTGCGACGCGGAAGGCCGCGCCCGCGGCCTCGTCGTCGCCCGGGGGCAGGTCGACGAGGATGCGGCTGCCCCCCGGCCACAGCTCGTGCAGGTCCGGCCACTCCTCTTCGGGGACGTTGAAGCGGATGCTCGACGACGTGAAGCCGTGCCCGGCGCCCTCGATCCGCAGGAAGCTGATGTCGATCAGCACCTGCGTGCGCAGGCGGTAGTCCCCGGGAGGCACGTAGATCACCGCCCCCGGCTTGCCGCCGTCGTGCTCGTCGGTGGCCTTCTGCCGGCTCTTGATGTCGGCGATGATGCTGTTGAGCACCTCGCCGATGTCTTCGGCCGCGTCGCCGACGGGCCACTGGGTGACGTCGTAGTAGTTGGCCGACATGGAGGTTCCTCTTCGTGCCGGCGGTGTCTCGGGCCGGCCGATCGCGAGCCGGCCGTCGGCCCACCCGACCGGTTGCGGGTCGGTGATCTCGCCGATCCAGTTGCCGTGCCCGTCCTCGTTGCGGAACGCCATGAAGCACCACTGGCCCGCGCGGTCCTGCACCAGCCGGCCGACGTAGAGGCGCTCGTCGGTGACGCGGTACGCCCGCTCCAGTGGGAACGGCCCCGTCATGGCGTCGATCGGGAAGGCCCAGACGCCGCCCGCGGGGTCGCCGTCCCGGCGGCCTCGGGCCAGTTCGGGGCCGAGGCAGGAGAACAGCCCGACCGGGGTGCCGTCGACGACGGCGGTCTGGACCACCTCGACGTGCCCGAAGCCGGCGCCCGGTTCGGACAGCGGGGGCCGGACGGTCCAGTGGACCAGGTCCGGTGAGGTCGCGTGCCCGATCACGCCCCGGTCGTCGGGCGCGCCGCGGTTCGCGCGCGCGGTGACCAGCATGTGCCAGCCGTCCTGGTCGCGGAACACCCACGGGTCGCGCCACGCCTGGTCCGGCCACTGCCGTGTCGCGGCCGTCTCGTACCAGCGGGCGTCCGGTTCGAGCACCTGCCGGTCGGGCTCGCGGCGCCAGGTGAAGAGGTCGTCGGAGACGACGGAGCTGATCCGCTGCTCGAGCCCGCCTTCGGCGCGGCTGACCGCCGTGTAGAACATCCGCCACAAGCCGTCGTCGCCGCGGACGACGGACCCCGTCCAGGTCGCGAGGTCGTCGAAGGCGGGGGAGTCGTCCGGGAGCAGCGCGTCGGCGTGCTCGGTCCAGTTCGTCAGATCGGTGGAGGTCGCGTGCCCGATCGTCGCGCGCCAGTGGCGCTTGTCCGGATCGAGGAGCGCCCGGGGCGCTTTCAGGAAGAACAGGTGGTAGCGGTCGCCGTCGTCGGCGATCCAGAAGTCCCACACCCACGATGCGGCGAGTCGAAGCATGGTTCAGGCCTTTCGGTGCGGTTGGGGGGCGGCGACCGAGCCGCGCATGACCAGCGGGCAGTCGAGACGGGTCGGACCGTCGTTCTGGATCTCGGCTTCCCCGCCGAGCAGGCGCACGAGCGTCTCGACGGCCCACTCGCCCATCTCGTAGTGCGGCAGTGCCACCGTGGTGAGGCCGGGGAAGAGGTTCGCGGCGATGAGCTCCTGGTTATCGAAGCCCACAATGGACAGATCGCCCGGGATGTCGAGGCCCAGCTCGGCCGCGGCCCTGTAGGCGCCCATCGCCATCCGGTCGTTGTAGCAGAACAGGGCGGTGGGCCGGTCGTCCCCGGCGAGCATCTCCCGCGCGAGCGCGTAGCCGGGCAGGGTCTCCGACGGCGCCTGGCGGATCAGCCGGTCCTCGATCGCAATGCCGTGCCGGTGCAGCACCTGCCGGTAGCCGATCAGGCGCTCGTGCGTGGCCGGCACGTCGTCGTCGTTGTTGAGGAAGCCGATGCGCCGGTGGCCCGCCTCGACGAGGTGGGTGACGGCGGTGACCGCGCCGCCCACCTCGTCGGGGACGACCGCGGGGACGACGCCGTCCTCGTCGGTCGCGTCGATCAGCACGGCCGGCACGCGCCGCAGGTTCGCGGGCACGGATATCCGGCGGTGGTACATCGTCGCGTAGAGGACCGCCTCCACCTGCCGGTCGATCAGCGTCTGGACGTAGTCCTCGTGCGCGCTGGCGCTGGATTCGCGTTCGGCGTTGACGATGACCAGGGTCAGGTCGTGGGCGCGGGCCGCGTCCTGCGCGCCGAGGATGATCCGGCCCGCGTGCGGGGTGGTCGCGATCTCCTCGCTCAGCAGCCCGATCAGGCCGGACCGGTTGGTGCGCAGCGCCCGCGCCGCCCGGTTGGGGCCGTAACCGAGCTGCGCCGCCGCTTCGCGGACCCGCGCCCGCGTCTCCGCGGAGACACGCGTGTTCGGCGTGTCGTTGAGGACGTGGGACACCGTGGTGATGGAGACGCCGGCCAGGCGGGCCACGTCTCGGATGCCGACTCCGTTCACCGCCATTGCGGACTCCTGCCTTGTCGCATCGGGTTGCGTCCGCTCATCCTTTCACCGCGCCGAGGGTGAGGCCCGCGACGATGTGGCGCTGGAGCACGAGGGTGAGCAGGATGACCGGGAGCGAGTAGACGGCGGCGAGCGCCGTCATCGCACCCCAGTCGAGCCCGAACTGCGTCTGGAAGTTCGCGATCACGATGGGGGTCGTCTGCGCGCGCACCGAGGTGAGCAGCAGCGCGAACAGGAACTCGTTCCACGACGCGAGGAACGCGAAGATCGCCGTCACCGCCAGACCGCCGGACACCACCGGCAGGACGACCCGCCAGAGCGCGCCGAGCCGCGACGCCCCGTCCATCTTCGCGGCCTCCTCGATCTCATCGGGGACGGCCTCGAAGAAGCTCGCCATGAGCCAGATCGAGAGCGGCAGCGAGATCGTCGTATGGGCGATCGCGAGGGCGAACGAGGTGTCGCCGATCCCCAAGGCGCGCATCGTCTCCACCAGCGGGGCCCCGATCGCGATCGTCGGCACCATCCGGGTGACCAGCGCCGCGAGCACGAACACGCGCCCGCTCGGCGTGCGGTACCGGGTGACCGCATACGCGGCCGGAACCGCGAGCAGCAGGGAGAGCAGCGTGCTGAGCACGGCCGTCACGACACTGTTGACGAGCGCGGGGACGACCCCTTCCTTCGCCAGGGCGGCCACGTAGTTCTCCAGCGTCCACGCGTTGGGGACCACCGACGGGGGCACCGCGATCGCCTCGCTCGGAGGCTTGAACGACGTGAGCAGCAGGTAGACGAACGGGAAGCCGTACAGCACCAGGATCACGGCGAGCAGGACGCCGAGGATCGCCTTCGTCGACCCGCGACGGGTTTCGAGGCCGTTCATCGCGCCTCCCCCGGCCGCCAGATCGCGGTGACGGCCACCGCTGCGACGAGGAGCATCCCGATCAGGTAGATCGTCCCCATCGCGCTGGCCAGTCCGATGTCGCCGTAGCGGGTCATGGTGCGGTAGATGAGCAGGCTGAGCGTGGTCGTGCTCTCCTGCGGACCCCCGTTGGTCTGGATGAGGATGATGTCGAACGCGCGGGCCGCGTCGATGCCGCGCACGATGAGCGCGACGGCGATCACGGGTCGCAGCAGCGGGATGATCACCCGGAACAGCATCGTGGGGAACCGCGCCCCGTCGATGCGGGCGGCCTCCAGGATCTCGCCCGGGATGGTCTGCAGGCCCGCGAAGAGCACGAGGGTGATGAACGACGTCGTCAGCCAGATGTCCGGGAGGGCGACCGCGAAGAGCGCGATCGCCGGGTCGCTCAGCCAGCCGATCCGGCTCGGGTTGTCGAGGACTCCCGCCCGGGCGAGGAGTTCGTTGACGATGCCGAAGTTGTCGATGAGCAGGAAGCGCCACAGCAGTCCGGCCACGACGGGCGCGATCATGAGCGGGTACATGAAGATCGTGCGGAACACCGTCGAGCGCCGGCCCAGCGCCGCGAAGATCAGGGCGACGACGAGCCCGGCCGCGAACTCGAGCGCGACGACGACGAGCGTGTAGACGACCGTGCGGACCGACGCGCCCTGGAACGAGGCCGAGGCGAACGCGTCGATGAAGTTCTGGAGGCCGACGAAGGCGCGCGGTCCGCCTGCGATCGGCGAGATGTCGTAGAAGGCGTTCCAGACGAACCTGATGAGCGGCCAGAGTACGAAGGCCGCGAGGAAGAGGGCTGCCGGCGCCATGAGCAGCAAGGCGAACCGGCGATCGGAGACACGCAATGTGGAGGTCTTTCTGTCGGAAGGGGCGGCCGACCGCTGCGACGCGGTCGGCCACCGGTGCGGGGCGGTCGGCGGCTACTCGAGGATCGCCTCGATCTGCGCCTCCGCCTCCTTCAGCAGGGCGGCGTTGTCGGCCCCTGGCTCGACGGCCTTCTGCAGCATGGGCGTGAGCACGGTGTCGACGATCTCCTGCCACTGCGGCGTCGCCGGGCGGGCGCGGGTGGCCGGTGAGTTGAGCGTCTCGAGGATCGCGGGGTAGTTCTCCCTGCCGGCGACCCCCGCCTGGGACTCGAACGCCGACATGCGCGCGACGAGGCCCAGCGACGTGTCCATCGAGAGTTCGTTGTGCTCGTAAGCGAAGGCGATGAAGTCCTTCGCCAGGTCCTGCTTCGTTCCGGCCGCGGGAACCGAGAGGTACCAGGCGCCGGGCACGCCCGCGACACCGCCTTCGCCGGCGATCATGGGGGCCGCGCCGATCTGGCCCGCGACGGGCGAGTCAGCGGGCGTCTGGGTGTAGGCGTGGCCCCAGAACCGCATCATGGCGAGCTGTCCCTGGTAGAAGAGGTTCTGCGCTCCCGCCCAGTCCAGTTGCGCCGCCCCGGCGGGGGCGTACGGCAGCAGGCTCGTGTAGTAGTCGAGCGCCTCCAGGTGCTCGGCGTCGCCGATGGTGACTTCGCCGGTCTCCGGGTCGAGGACCATGTGCTCCTCGCCCGTCTGCGAGACCGTGGCGAGCCACTCGGTCTCCACGGCGCCCTTGACGTCGGTGCCGTAGAGGTCGATCTGGCCGTCGCCGTCGGTGTCCATCGTGAAGAACTCGGCGGTGTCGCGGTACTGCGCCCAGGTCGTGGGCGGCGCGAGCGGGTAGCCGTACCGCGCCTCGAAGTCGGCCTGGTGCTGCGGGTCCTCGAACAGGTCGGTGCGGTAGTAGAGGATCTCGGAGTTGGTGAAGATCGGCATGCCGACGAACCGGCCGCCGACCTGCGCCTCGCTCACGAGGCCGGGGAACAGGTCCGCCTGCACGTCGTCGGTGAACAGGTCGTCGAGGGGCGAGACGCCCTCGGCGAACGCGCTGAGCCAGATCGCGTCGAGGGCGGCGACGTCGAAGGAGACGCTGCCCGATCCGAGCTCGGTCTGGATGCGGTCGTAGAGGCCGTCGTAGGGGAGCTCGACGAGGGTGACGGTCGTTCCCGTCTCCTGCTCGTACAGGTCGGCGATCGGCTGCAGTTCCGCCAGTCCGCCGCCCTCGACGACGACGGTGAGCTCGTCCTCCGCCGCGGCGCCGCCCGCGCCGCAGCCGGAGAGCGCGAGCGTGCCCGCCGTCGCCAGTGCGGTTGCGAGGGAAGCGGTCCGGACACGACCGCTGGTATCGCGAAGCGTCATTACTTCGACTCCGTTCTTGTAGCTGCTCTGCTACGCGTGAGGGGTCACCGTCGGGCCGGTGACAAAACGTTTTGACAAAACGTCTTGGCACGAGTCTGCGGCCCCGGACCGACGCCTGTCAACGCCAAACATTGAAAAAATTTCGCCAAAATCGTTTGGCGCATTGACCTGCCGCGACGCACGCCCCTAGCATCGGTCAGCACATTGCCAAATCCATTTGGCTCCCAGCCGCTCTGGAGCATCATGAGCCTTCCACCGACCGGCCCCACCCGCCGCACCCTCATCCTCGCCGTCGGCGCCGGCGGCATCGCGGCGGCGCTCGGCGCGCCCCGGCTCGCCCGCGCCGAACCGGAGGCGGCCCCCGCGCAGGACACCGCGTCCGAGGAGCGGCCGCACCGCACGCTCCTCGGCCTGATCTAGCCCCTCACCGACCCCCTACGACATCGACCTCGACGAAGCGGGAGACCACCATGCCCTCGACCATCTACGACGTGACCACCTGGACGATCCCCGGCAGCCCCGGCACGACCGCGTACACCGACATCGGCGCCGTCGTGAACAGCATCATCGCCGACATCAAGGCGAACCAGCCCGCCCAGGCGGCGAAGCCGGGCGCCGTCGTCTACATCCCTCCGGGCGACTACTCGCTCAAGACCCGCATCGTGATCGACATCAGCTACCTCCAGATCAAGGGGTCCGGCCACGGGTTCACCTCCTCGAGCATCCGGTACAACACGGCCGACACCTCCGACTGGTGGGAGGTCTGGCCGGGCGGCAGCCGCATCAAGGTCGAGAACACCGACGGGAACGCCGAGGCGATCCTCATCAGCCGCGGCGGCTCGCCGCGCCTGAGCTCGATCGAACTGGTCGACTTCTGTCTCGACGGGCTCTCGTTCACCCCGAACCAGAACAGCTACCGCAACGGCAAGATCGGCGTGCGCTCCACGAGCGACACCGACTCGGTGCGCATCGCCGGCTTGGGGCTGGTCTACCTCGAACGCGGTGTGGTCCTCACCGGCGTCGACGCGTTGCAGCTCAACGGCAACTTCATCGCCGAATGCGGCAGCTGCGTCGAACTCGTGGGCTCCGGGCAGGCCACGATGGTCAACGACAACCACCTCGGCGCGGGCCCGGCCGGCTTCTCGTTCTTCGCCGAAGGGCACTTCGGGCTCATCGTGTCGGGCAACAACATCTTCCCGCGCGGCAAGAGCTCGGTGCACCTGAAGCACTGCTCCGACAGCACCGTCTCGGCGAACCGCCTCCACTCGTTCTCGTCCGGCATGGTGACCCTCGAAGGCGACTGCCGCGGCAACCTCATCGGCGCCAACCACTTCCTGCGCAACCGCGAATCGTTCGGGCCGTTCCAGAGCGTGCCGCTCACAACCGACGACCTCTTCGGGCTCGTCCACCTCAACGGCAGCGGCAACACCGTCACGGGCAACCACTTCACGTACGACGTGCCCTCCGGCTCCATCACCCCCTCGGGAGCGGTGCCGACCATCGTCCTGGTGAAGTCGGGGAGCGGCAACTACCTGGCGATGAACCACCACGTCGCGAACGTCGGCGTCCGCTCGGCCGTGCTCGACGGCAGCACGACGAACACGAAGGTGCTCGACTCCGGGACCGCCGCCGAGTTCCAGGCGCTCAGCGGCGCGACCTACGGCTTCCGCGCGACGCCGTAGCAGCGCGCGGAACGGCATTCCGGAGCGCCCCGCCGGGGCGCTCCGGACTCGATCGGGACCGGTCCAGGCACGCGAATGCGGGACTCTCGCGCAAGCGGCGCAACAGGTGTCGAGGATCTGCCGCGACCGACTCGCTCGCCGCGCTCGCGGACTGGCCCGCGCTGGTGCGGAAGTTCATCGCCGCGACGCGGCCTTCGGAGCTGACGCACCACCCCTCCACTGTGGGTGACCCGGAGGCGACGGGCTGACGGGCCGGCGAGTCGATGCCGTCGGCGGCGACCACGAGGTCGGCGCGTGACCGACGCGTTATGACGGCCGACACAAGTCATTGATGAACGTTCAAGTATTAGGAAAGGCTAGCCTAATGTAGCGCGCGCAAGGCGGTCGAGAGGCCGCGCTCCCCGGACAGCCTGAAGGAAGACCACCATGCATCTCGGCCGACGCGCGATCACATCCGCCGCAACCGCCTCTCTGCTGTTGGCCGGGCTGGCCGCCTGCGGCGCTTCCGAATCCGTGCCCGAGACGGCCGCGGCCGCCGGAGAAGGCGCGACCTCCTACCCGCTGACCGTGGAGAACTGCGGCCAGGAGATCGTCTTCGACGCCGCGCCGCAGCGCGTCGTCTCGCTCGACCAGGGCTCCACCGAGATCCTCCTGTCCCTCGGTCTGGAAGACCGCGTCGTCGGCACCGCCTCCTGGACCGACCCGATCCTCGACTCCCTCGCCGAGGCCAACGCCGACGTGCCGCGGCTCGCCGACGAGGCGCCGACGTACGAAGTCGTCCTCGGTGCCGACCCCGACTTCGTCACCGCCTCCTTCGGCCGCCACTTCGCCCAGGGCGGCGTCGCGGACCGCGGCCGGTTCGCCGAGACCGGCATCGAGTCCTACCTCTCGCCCACCGACTGCGACGGCGACGTCAGCATCAACGGCGGTGGCACCCGCACCCAGCCGCTCACCTTCGACTCCCTCTACCGGGAGATCCGCGAACTCGCGCAGATCTTCGACGTCTCCAGCCGCGGCGACGACCTCGTCGCCCAGCTCGAGACCCGCCGCCAGGCCGCGCTCGCGGACATCGCCGCCTCGGACCTGACCGCCGCGTTCTGGTTCTCCGACCTCAAGACCCCGTACGTCGCAGGCGGCCTCGGCGCGCCCGCGCTGCTCGCCGGCGAAGCGGGCGTCGCGAACGTATTCGGCGACCTCCCCGACGACTGGCCCGCCACCACCTGGGAGGACTTCGTCGACCGCGACCCCGACGTCATCGTCATGGCCGACCTCAGCCGCGAACGCTGGCCCGGCGACCAGGCCGCCGAGAAGATCGAATTCCTCACCACCGACCCGGTCACCAAGAGCCTCAACGCCGTCGTCGAAGAGCGATTCGTGCCGCTGTCGGGCGCCGAGTTGAACCCCTCGATCCGGATGGTCGACGGCATCGAGGCGCTCGCCGCCGGACTGCAGTCCATCGAGGCCGCTGCGTGACGACCGCGCTCGCTGAGGCCGCGCCCCCGCGCGGCGGGAACCGCCTGCGGTTCCTCGCCGTCGGCCTCGGCGCCCTCGTCCTGCTGCTCGCCTCGATCGGCGCGGCGATCACGCTCGGCCCCGCCGACGTGTCCTTGGTGAACGTGCGCGACATCCTCCTCAACCACCTCGCCGGAGCGGAGATCCCGGTCCGGGTCTCGAAAGAGGCCATCGTCTGGCAGGACCGGCTGCCGCGCGCACTCGTAGCCGCCGCCTGCGGGGCCGGGCTCGGGCTGTGCGGCCTCATCCTGCAATCGCTGCTGCGCAACCCGCTCGCCGACCCGTACGTCCTCGGGATCTCCTCCGGCGCCTCCTCGGGGGCGGTCGTCGTCGCGATCCTCGGCGTCGGCTCGGCCGGGCTCGGCGTGCCCGGCGGCGCGTTCGTCGGCTCGCTCGTCTCCTTCGGCGCGGTCCTGCTGATCGCGCGCCTCGCCGGAGGCGGCGACGACAAGCTCATCCTCGCCGGCATCGCGGTCACGCAGCTGTTCTCCGCGGTCACCTCGTTCGTGATCTTCGCCTTCGCCGACTCCGACGCCACCCGCGGCGTCATGTTCTGGCTCCTCGGCTCCCTCGAAGGGGTCCGCTGGAACGGCGCCGCCCTCTGCGGCCTCGCCGCGCTGGCCGGGACGGTCCTGTGCCTGGCCCGCGCACATGTGCTGGACGCCTTCGCGTTCGGCGACGACGTGGCCGCCTCGCTCGGCGTCCACGTCGGACGCGAGCGCGCCGTGCTCATCACCGCCGCGGCGCTCCTGACCGCGGTGATGGTCAGCGTCGCCGGCGCGATCGGATTCGTCGGCCTCGTCCTGCCGCACGCCGCCCGGTTCCTCGCCGGACCGCTCCACCTGCGCCTGGTGCCGGTGACCGCGCTGGTGGGCGCGGTCTTCATGGTCTGGGTCGACGCCGTCTCCCGGATCGCGTTCTCGCCCTCGCCGCTGCCGATCGGCGTCAGCACCGCGCTCGTCGGCGTCCCCGTGTTCATCGCGATCATGCACCGCCGAAGGAGGACGCTGTGACGCTCGAGGCCCGCGAGGTCGCCTGGGACCGGGGCGGCAGGCTCGTCGTGGACGGCGTGAGCCTCCGTCCGAACCCCGGTGAGACCATCGGGCTCCTGGGGCCCAACGGTTCCGGCAAGTCCTCCCTCATCCGCCTGCTCTCAGGGATAGCCCGCCCGACCGCCGGCGTCGTGACCCTCGACGACCGCGCGCTGTCCGCGGTGCCGCGGCGCGAGGCCGCGCGCGCCATCGCCACGGTCACCCAGCACGCGGACACCACAGTGGAGCTCTGCGTGCGCGACATCGTGGCCCTCGGCCGCATTCCGCACCGCGGCGCGTTCGGCGGCGACCCCCGGGCCGACGCCGAAGCGGTCGCGGAAGCCTTGGAGCGCACCGGACTCGTCACCAAGGCGGGCGAGTCCTGGCACCGCCTCTCGGGAGGCGAGCGCCAGCGCGTCCACATCGCCCGCGCGCTCGCCCAGCGTCCCCGTGAGCTCCTGCTCGACGAGCCCACCAACCACCTCGACATCCGCCACCAGCTCGACCTGCTGCGGCTCGTCGCCGAGCTGCCGGTCACGACCGTGGTGGCGCTGCACGACCTCAACCTCGCGGCGATGTTCTGCGATTCGCTGGTGGTCCTCAAGGGCGGCAAGGCGGTCGCGGCGGGGGCGCCGGCCGAGGTCCTCACGCCCGCACTGATCGCCGAGGTCTACGAGGTGGACGCCGTCGTGAACGCGGACGAGTCCGGCCGACCGCAGATCGCGTTCACACCTCGAGCCCGGTCGGCTCGGCCGTAGTCCTCGCGCATCGCGGGCCTGAGCGCTTCGCCTCCGCGACGGGGCGATCGACGTCCCTCAGCGACCACGGCCCGGGCCTTCCCGACGCCGTGTTCCGCGACGGTCCGGCCGCTGCTGCCTGCGGCGGTGTGAAACGCACCGGTCGTGGGTAGACCACAGGCCTCGACTCATTCGAATATGGAGGCTGCAATGATCGGATTCATCATCGCCGGGCTCGTGATCGGCGTGCTGGCGCGACTCATCAAGCCCGGGCGGCAGCACCTCGGGATCCTCGCCACGCTCATCCTGGGCCTGGTCGGATCGGTGATCGGCGGGACCATCGCGAACCTGCTCGGGACGGGCGACATCTGGGAGCTGAACGTCCTCGGCTTCGTGGTCGCCGTGGTCGCGTCGGTGCTGCTCATCGGCGTCGCCGAGAGCATCGCCTCGAGCCACCGCAAGACCGCTTCCTGACGTCGATATTCACGCGTTCGAGTGAAAAGTCCGCGGATGCGGCCTAGCCTCAGGGGGTCGTTTTCCGACTCCGAAGGAGGCTCAACAGCCGTGACCATGATCAACACGAAGAAGAGGAAACGCGCGAGGACCGTGCGCCGTGTGACGACCGGAGTGGCCGCTGGCGCGGCCGTGGGGCTGGCGGTCGCGGGGGTCGCCGTGGCCGCCCGCCGCACCGAGCGGGTGCTTCCGAAGCTCCCGGCTCCGGGCGCGACCGCGCAGGTCCAGCTCGTCTCGAAGGGCATCGAACTCGCCGTGGCGGGCCGCAAGATCCGCACCGGGCCGCTCCAGGGCCGGGCCACGTTCGAGATCGAGGCGCACCCGGACGACCCGGGGGCGGTGCGGACGAGGATCACCGAGTTCCGTCTCTCTTCGACCGGCGCACGCGATGCGGTGGTCACCGTGGAGCAGCGTGCGGGCGCCCGCACCGATGCGACCGTGCTGCGGCGCGTCTCGCCGCGCTCGGCCCGGTTCCAGCACACGCTGGCGCTCGAGTGCGAGGTCAACATCGCGAACCCGCGCGCGCTCGGCCTGCCCGAGGCGACCGACGACCCGCTGTCGCTGCGGGCGAACGTGCCGGTCGAGCTGGTCGGCAAGCCTGCCGACTTCCCTGACTTCGACGCGGTCTACAAGCTCCACGAGCCGATCGCGCTGTCCGGGCCGAACGGGGCCGGCGAGGCGTCGATGCTCAGGTTCTCCTTCCAGATCCAGGGCTTCTGACCGGAGCGGCCGCGCGGCGGTCGCGAGACCGCCGACGGCCCGATGAAGATGATCCAGCGTGCAAGAAGGGGCGGGGCATCCCTCTGCGGATGCCCCGCCCTTCGGCTTGCCCGCGTGCGCGCGAGGTCAGCGCGCCGTTCGGGTCGTCACCGCACTCGCCGGTATCCGGACACGGGCAGGACGTCCATGGGGGCGATCTTGACGGTGTCGCCCGGCTTGGAGGCGTGGATGACCTGCCCCCCGCCTACGTAGATGGCGATGTGCCCGGTCCCGTAGGAGAACACCAGGTCGCCGGGGCTCAGGTCGCCGCGGCCGATCGCCGTGGAGTCGCCCCATTGCCCCTGCGACGTGCGGTTGAGCGACACGCCCGACTGGGCGTAGGCGGCGGCCACGAGGCCGGAGCAGTCGAAGGCGTCCGGCCCGGTCTTGCCGTACCCGTAGGGCTTCCCCAGTTGGTCGTAGGCGAACTGGACGACGTCGTTCGCGCCGGCCGGGGGATCGGCCGTCACCGTGACCCGGGTCCGGGCCTCTGCCTCTTCGGCCGCCTCCAGGGCGCGACCGGCCCTGCTGATGTCCCCTGCGAGCTTCGCGATCGTCTCGGTGCTGCGAGGGATCTCAGGCTCGACGGCTTCGAGCCGCGCGGCGGCCTCCTGTGCGGCCTCGTAGCGGAGGGCCTGCTCGGTCCTGAAGTCGCCCAGTGCCTCGATGGTGCCCGAGAAGCCCCCGTCTGCGGCGTCGAGGGCCAAAGTGGCCTGCTCGAGTTGGGATTCGAGGGCGCCGAAGTCGCGCTCGGACGCTTCGATCTCGGCGAGCAGTGCCGTCCGCTCGGATTCGAGCCGGTCGAGTTGCTCCTCTTCGGAGGCCTGGCGCTGCCGGAGGTCCTCCAGATGGGACCTGATCTCGCCGGCGCCGGCGGTGTCGAGGTCGATCTCGCCGGCGTGCGCCGGCGTCGCGGTGAGGCTCACCGCCGCGGTGAGGTCGACCAGTGCGATGGCGATGATCCCGAAGCTCCGCATCCTCGGGACGTGTGCTCGGATCTGTTGCGGGGCATGGCTTGAGCCTTGTTTCGATTCGATCATAGGTTCAATCACCATGGCGCCGCGAGCGGGCCACGTTCGGTTGAGTCGGCTGCACGGTTCTTTCCTCGCTTCCCGGTAGGGGACTGCTGGACCGCCGCGAGGGCGGGGCATCACTGCCGCCATCCACGATGGCCCGGGCAAGGATCACTGGGACGAGTTCGAGGAACACACACCAAACGGGACTCAGCGGACGTATGGTGACGCGGGGGCGTCATCCCTGGAGTACGAATATATATCGGGAACGATGTAATCGATCTGAGGAAAGAGGCCGGCATGGCTCAGCAAGCGCCGGAACGGGTCCTGGTCGGCGTCGACGGTTCGGCGACCTCGGTGCGAGCGCTGCGATGGGCGGTGCTGTACGCGGAGCGGACGGGCGCGAGGCTCGACGCGGTCCACGCATGGCAGATCCCCACGACCTACGGCACCCCCGTGGAGATCCTCCCCGGCGAGAACTTCGCCGCCACCGCCCAGCGGGCGCTGAACGAGACGGTCGACAAGGAACTCGAAGGCCGCGACGATCTCGAGGTGGGGCGCATCGCGGAGATGGGCTACCCCCCGAAGCTCTTGGTCGAGCTGTCGAAATCGGCCGACCTGCTCGTGCTCGGCAGCCGCGGCCGCGGCGGCTTCAGAGGCACCCTCCTCGGCTCCGTCAGCCTCCACTGCGTCACCCATGCGGCCTGTCCGGTCGTCGTGGTGCGCGAGACCGACTAGGCGCCGGGGCTCGCCGGTTCAACGGTAGTGGTCGATGATGCGCCGGGCGAGTGCCTTGAGGTGGTCGCGGGCTTCGGGCGGGCCGGTGATGGTGGCGGAGTCGGCGAAGGCCAGGAGTTGGCGCACGTCTTCGAGGACGCGGCAGCGCAGGACGCCCGGGGTGGTGCCGTCCGGTCCGGGTTCGCCGAGTTCCAGGCGTGAACCGAGGATGCGCTGCGCCCGTTCCACCTGGTAGGCCTGGACGCGCAGGTGCACTTCGAGGTCGCCGGCGCTCTCCCAGCCGGAGGTCAACGCGGCGGCGGCTTCGGCGAGGCGAACGCCGGGGCGGAGCCGCCGTGCGGTGCGGAGCGGTTCCCACCGGTCGATCTTCAGGAGGTTGAGCAGGCGGGGCGTGCCCGCTTCGTCGGCCACGAGGTACCAGCGGCCGCCTTTCGCCAAGAGCCCGTAGGGGTCGACGGTCCGCCACTGCGGCGGTCGGTCCGCCCGCTCGTAGCGGACCTTGAGGCGCACGCCGCGGCGCAGGTCGCCGATGAGCGCGGCGGGGGTGACGCCGCCGGGGTCGCGGCCGAACCACGGCCGGTTGTCGCTGACGACGAGGTCGCCGACGGCGAGCAGGCCGTCGCCGGGGCGGGCTCCGGCGACCTTGCGGCGGGCGCGGTCGCTGATCGCCTCGACGCCGAGGCGGCGGCGCTGGTCGTCGTCGAGTCCGGTGAGCGCCAGGTGCTCCCGTTCGGGCGGCGTGAGGCGGCTCGTGTCGAGGGCGCCGCCGGGAAGCATCGAGACGCCGCCGTAGCGGCCGCGGCGCGCGAGCACGGGGAAGCCGGCGTCCTGGAGCCAGCGCAGATCGCGCATGACGGTCCGCTCGGACACGCCGGTGTCCTCGGCGAGCGCGGCGACCGTCGTGTCCGGCCGCGACCGCAGCGCGAGGAGGAGGGAGAAGCACCTGTCGGGAGTCACACCCACATGCTCCCAGAGAACCTGACAGATCCCGTCAGGTTTCGCGTCTACGGTTGCGGCTCCGACGGAAAGGAGGGCGATCATGCCCGCACCGAACATCTTCATCGTCTACGTCTCCGACGCGCCTGAGGCGGCCCGCTTCTACGGGGACCTGTTCGACATGAAGCCGGTCTTCGAGACGCCGGGGTACCTCTCGTTCGACCTCGGGGGCGGCGTCAGCCTCTCGCTGTGGAGCCGCTCGGGCGTGGACTTCGCCGCGGAACCGGTGCGCACCAGCGAGGTCTGCCTCGCCGTGGACCGGGCCGGCGCGCCCGCATCGGTCGACGCGCTCTACGAGGAGTGGCGCGCCAAGGGCGTGCGGATCGTCGACGAGCCGCGCGACGAGGTCTTCGGCCGCACCTTCGTGGCGGCGGACCCCGACGGCAACCTCATCCGGGTCGCACCCGCCGACTAGCGCGGTGCAGCGGGGCGGCGGCTTCAGGTCGCCGCCCTTGCCTGCAGGCGTGTCACGCCTCAGTCCGGGTGGATGACGACGCAGCAGCGGTCGGGGCCGGGGGTGAGTTCGGCGCGGTCGGGGGCGTCGTCGCGGGCGGTGAGGACGCCGCGGAGGAAGGCGTGGTTCATGCCGCAGACGAGGGCGGTCTCGCGTTGGGCGATGCGGTGGAACGGGCAGTTGCGCATTTCGATGTCGCCGTGTTCGGTGCGCTCGGGTTCGTAGCCGCACGCGGAGAGCGTCGCGAGCAGATCGGTGCCGAGGTCTTCGGTCGCGCGGCCGCGGCGTTCGGAGGCGGTGACCAGGGCCTGGTGCAGCGCGGGGGAGTCGGCGGCCGCGACGCCGTCGGCGAGGATTTCGGCGAGGAGGCCGTAGTCGCGCGGCGGGATGGTGACCGAGACTTCGTCGCGGGCGGGCGCGTACTGCTTGGCGGGGCGTCCGGCTCCGGGGCCGCCGCGGCCTTCGGGGCGGGCGTAGCTGGTGCTGAGCAGGCCGGCTTCGGCGAGCCGGTCGAGGTGGTACGCGGCGAGCGTGCGGCTGATGCCGACCGCTTCGGCCACCTCGTCACGTCGGACCGGCGCCGACTGCGAGGCGACGTGGTCGAAGACCCGGCGCCGCACCGGGTTGGACAGCGCGTCCAGTTCCAGGGCGTCCAGGTCGGCCGGGACGGGAGCCTCCTCCATGCCGTGAACTCTACCACTAATGATTCTTGACAAATTCCGCTCGGGCTCCGACACTAAAGTAAGAACGTTTTGTCTTTAGAAGGGAGCGTCATGTCCACCATTGCGCAGGAGGCCGCCGAGCAGGCGTTCGAGCCGGACCTGATCGCCGCGGAGGCCGCGGCGGCGGACTTCCTCAAAGCGCTGGGCATGCGGCACGACTCCGAGCACCTCCGCGCCACGCCGGGTCGGATGGCGCGGGCCTGGGCCGAGATGCTCACCCCGCGCCCGTTCAACCTCACGACCTTCCCGAACGACGAGGGCTACGACGAGCTCGTCCTCGCCCGTGACATCCCGTTCCGCTCCATCTGCGAGCACCACCTGCTGCCGTTCACCGGCCACGCCTGCGTGGGCTACCTCCCCGGGGAGCGCGTGCTCGGCCTCTCCAAGCTCGCCCGCGTCGTCGAGCACTTCGCCTGCCGCCCCCAGACGCAGGAGCGGCTGACCAAGCAGACCGCCGACTGGCTGCAGGAGCGCTTGGGCGCCAAGGCGGTCGGGGTCGTGATCAGAGCCGAGCACTCGTGCATGACGCTGCGCGGCGCGCTCGCCACCGGCTCGAGCACGGTGACCTCGACGCTGCTCGGGACGCTCCGGACCGATCCCAGCTCCCGCCAGGAGTTCCTCGCGCTGGCCGGCTGCTGACCGGCCAGCCCGGAGCGCTGCGGCGCCGGAACGGCCGCGGGCGCTGTCAGGTCCCTACATCGCCTCTGGCGGGCGCTTCCCGGTGCGTCCGGCGGCGGGGGACTCGGTCTCCATGCGGGTCTGCGCGTCGTCCATTCCCTTGGCCGGGTTGGTCGCCGTGCTGGTGGTCTGCGTGTTGAGGTTCGACCAGGAGCCGGTGGTGCGGCCCATGTACTCGTCCTCGCCGGTGCCGGTCATCGGCGTGGCGCGGGCGGCCGTCGCCAGGGCCCAGATCACGAAGACGTCGATCGCGATCATGACCATCGACCACAGCGGCTGCCAGGGCAGCCAGAAGAACTGGCTGGTGGCCGAGATGGCCGCGATGACGACGCCGGTCCAGTAGGCCCATTTCCTGCCCATGAAGACGAAGGCGCCGGTCAGGGCGACGAGCGCACCGACGATGACGTGGACGGTGCCCCAGGCGGTGAGGTCGAACTGGTAGAGGTAGTTCGGTGTCGTCACGAAGATCTCGTCTTCGACCAGCGCTGCGATGCCGACCAGCACCTGCCAGATGCCGACCATCACCATCATCGAGGCGGCGAAGACGGTGCCTCCTGCAGCCCAGGTGCTGCGCGTCTCTGTGCTTGCCATGGCGCTTCCCTATCTGCTCGGGCTCCCGTCGCGAACCGGCGGAAGACTCGCGAATGCTTACTATTCGAACAGTAGTCACTACTCGGTGTGCGCGCCGGGGATACGTGTTATCTTGCCGCGATTCCAGGCCGAAAGGCGGGCGAGACGCGAGGGGCACGGCGGCGCCTGCGGCTCAGGCCCGTCGTGAGTCGGCGGCCGCGTGACCGCACGCCGCGAAGGGCGTCGTCCTGGTTCGGACGGCGCCCTGGCGGTGGTGATCGCGGGTCAATCGGTGCCGTAGTCGGCGGGGTCGTAGACCGGGGCGGGCAGGGCGGTCGCGAGCTCGGTGAGCGCTTCGAGGCCGTAGCCCTCGACCGTGCCGCCGTCGACGCCGGTCTCGATCACGACGGCCCATCCGGACTCGTCGAAGACCCCGATGAACCAGGAGCAGTGCTCGTCGCCGATGCACCAGGTCCGGGTGGCGACGGTGCGGCCGTCGAGCTCGCTCTGGGCGCACTGGTCGTCCTTGTCGTCGCCCGGGGCCCCGCAGTCGATCAGGTACGGGCCGGTGCCCGCGCCCTCGGGCGGCAGGCCCGGCAGCCATCCGCCCGGCAGGTAGTAGCGGACGTTCAGGCTGATCGGGGTGTCGAGGCCGTCGTTGAACGGCATGGTGACGTCGGCGGTGTAGGTGCGCTGCACGACCTCGCCGGAACCGGTGTGGAGTCCGACGGCGCTCCCGTCGTTGTGCTCGGTCTCGCCGTAGACGCCTTCGATCACGGCCACGGCCGCGTCGAGACTCGCCTGCGCGTCGGCGTCCGCGGCCTGGGGCCAGGACTCGTCGACGGGCCAGGCGGGGGGCATGTCGAGGAACTCGACCGGCGCGAGTTCGCTCGTGTCGTAGTCGATCTGGGGCATGGCGAGCATCGCGGCGCTCAGGTCCTCAAGGGACATCTCGCGGCCGTGGCCGTGGCAGTCGAGGTCCCACCAGGAGGTGAGCGCCGAGCCGTTCGGGTACACGACGGCGGCTTCGAGCGCGCAGCCGTGGTCGGCGGTCATGAGGACGCGGCCGTCGTCGAGGGTCTCGGTGGCGAACTCGGGGGCCTCGTCGGTCCAGACGGCCTCGTCGCTGATGAGGTGCTGGGGGAAGGCGACGTCGCCGGTGGGCCCCGGTTCGGCGGTCCAGCCGCCGGGCTGGAAGCCGGCGATGCGGTACGCCAGGTGCTCGGCCTCCTCGTCCGAGTCGAGCGCGAAGTAGGCGCGCAGGGACGCCTGTCCCCCCTTGGCGTCGAGCGAGCGGGGCTCGAAGTTGAACTGCTCCTGGTTGAAACCGAGTTCGGACAGCGCCGAGTAGTAGTCCAGGCGGTGCTCCTCCATGGCCTCCAGAGCCGCCTCGTCGGAGGGGAACTCGTAGTCCAGCGCGTCCGCGTCGAAGATCCCCGCGTCCACCGCGAGCTCGCCGAACGCTTCCTTGGCGGCGGTGTTGAGCTCCCGGCCGACCGGGTCGGCGGTCTCGTACAGGGGGTGGGCGGGCGGGTAGGCGGCGGTGGCCGGGTCGAAGTCGAACGGCTCGCCCGGCGGGAACGTCTGGGCGGCGTCGGGGGCCCGGCCGTCGTCGCCGAGCCCGGTGAGGGACAGGGCGAGGACCGCGGCGATCGCGGCGACCCCGGCAGCCGAGGCGCCGCCGATCGCGGCGTTGCGGCGGGCCTGGGCGCGGTAGCCGCGGCTCATGACCTGCTTGATGTCCACTGCGGACGGCGGGGCGGGGTCGTCGGGGCGCCCCTGCAGCAGCAGCCGCTCGGTGTGGTCGTGGTGTTCCATCGGTGTCCTTCCTTACGCGCCGGCGGGGACCGGGGTCCCGGCCAGCAGTCGTCGCAGTTTGCCCATGGCCCTTGAGGTCTGGCTCTTCACGGTGCCGGGGGAGCAGCCCATGGCGGCGGCCGTCTCCTCGACGGACAGCTGCTCCCAGTACCTGAGGACGATCGTCACGCGCTCGCGCGCCGCGAGCTGGTCGAGCGCGCCGGCGACGGTGAGCCGCAGCTCGACCTCCGCCTGGGGCGCCTCGACGCGCTGGACCGGCATGTCGTCGGTGGCGCGCTCGCGGCGCACCCAGGCGAGCCGCCGGTGGGACAGGTACACGTTGGTGACGATCCGGCGCGCGTATGCGGGCGCGCCGCCGGGCTCGACGCGGTGCCAGGCGGCGAACAGCTTCGTGAGCGCCTTCTGGACGATGTCGTCGGCCTGGTGCCAGTCCCCGCTCAGGTAGTACGCGTACCGCCTGAGGCGGTCGCGGTGTGCGAGGTCGAACGACTGGAATTCGTCCTCGCGTTGCTCCTTGCTCTGCACTGGGGCCTCTTTCGGGTGACGGGTCGGGGTGCGGGGCCTCGCAGCGGTGGATTCGCGGCCCTGCACCCGTAACTACGCGGGTCCGCGGAACACCCGTTGTCAAGATAATCGCGCCCGTGTCCCAGGGCCTCCTTGATCGGTCGGATCCTCTTGCGCGGGTGGGGATACGGTCCTTAGAATGGGGCGGCCCGGATGCGCGACCCCCTTCACCTCGTCACTCGAGCGGCCCCCATTCGGCGCGTCCGCCGACCGTTCCCCGAACGGCGAGAAGCGACCGAGGTGCGAATCCAGATGACGATACTGTCCGATTTCGACAGGCGATCGGTCGCGGCGCTGCTCGCGCTCGCGGTGGCCGCGTTCTGCTACGTCACCGTCGAGACCGTCCCGGTGGGGCTGCTCGCCGAGATCGCCGCCGACCTCGACGTGTCGCATTCCCAGGTGGGACTGCTGGTCACCGGGTACAGCGTCACCGTCGCAGTGCTCACCCTGCCGCTGGTGAGACTGACCGCCCGCGTGCCGAGGCGCCCGCTGCTCCTGGCCCTCATGGCCGTCCTCGTCGCCGCGACCGCGCTCTCGGCCGCCGCCCCCACCTACGAGCTGCTGTTCGCGGCGCGCGTGGCGACCGCGCTCAGCCAGGCCGTGTTCTGGGGCATCGTCGCGCCGGCGGCCGCCGGGATGTTCCCCGCCCACGTCCGCGGCCGGGTCATGGCCGTGGTCTTCACCGGCGGGTCCATCGGGCCGATGCTCGGCGTGCCCGCCGGGACCTGGCTGGGCCAGGCCGCGAACTGGCAGATCGCGTTCCTCGCCTTCGCCGGACTCGGCATGCTCGCCCTGCTCACCCTCGTACTCGCCCTGCCCGCCAGCCCGGTCCGCAACGAGCACGCGGGACGCGGCACCACGCCGGACGCCCGCCAGTTCACGCTGGTGCTCGTCACGAGCGCCCTCGCGGTCGCCGGGTTCTTCGCCGCCTTCACCTACACCTCGGCGTTCGTCACGATCGTCGCCGGCATGTCCGCGGCGCTGCTCGGGCCGCTGCTGCTGGCGCGCGGCCTGGCCGACTTCGGCGGGATCGCCGCGGGCGGCGCCCTTTCGGACCGCAACCAGCGGCTCGCCGTGATCCTTCCGGTCGGCCTGCTCGCCGCCGCGATGCTCGCCATGTTCGCGTTCGGCGCCGACCCCTGGGTCGCGGCCCTGACCATCATGCTCACCGGACTCGCGATGGGCGCGCTCATCCCGGCCCTGCAGAACCGGGTCATGGAGTTCGCGCCCGGCAGCACCGACACCGCCTCGGCCGGGAACTCGATCGCGTTCAACATCGGCATCGCCCTCGGCTCGTCCCTCGGCGGCCTCGCCCTCACCCACTCGGGGCCGCGGGCCACCGCCCTCACCGGGGCCGCGCTCGCCTTGGCGGCGTTGACGACCGCGATCGCCATGAAGGCGACCGCGCGGATCGAACCGGTCCCCGCGGACGCGGGCGGACGCTGAGTCAGCCCCCCTCGACGGCGGCGCGCAGGCGCTCGGCGAACCGGCGGTAGCCCTCCCGGAAGTCCGCCGGCGCTTCGATCGTGAAGTCGGCGTCGAGCAACGCGAGCGCGGCGAGCGGCCACTCCCAGGATTCGAGGCGCATGTCGACGCGGGTGCGCCCGTCCTCGAGCGAACTCAGTTCCACGGTGTCGTGGCGGAACGCCTCGGCGACCGGGCCCGCCGTTCCATCCACAGTGAACACGACCGGTGCGCGGTTCCGGTTGATGCCCTCGACGAGGTAGTCGACGGCCGGCGGCGACGGCCGCGGCTCGAACCGGGTCGTCGACAGGCGCAGCCCGGAGACGCGGTCGATGCGGAAGACCCGCCAGTCGCCGCGGTCGAGGTCCCAGGCGAGGAGGAACCAGCGCTGCAGGTGGTGGATCTGCCGGTGCGGCTCGACGCGGCGCGAGGAGACCGCGCCGTCCTTGCGCTCGTAGTCGAACGCCACCACCTGGCGGGCCGCGATCGCGTCCGCGAGCGCGCCGAGGTCGCCCGCGCTGGTGCTCGGCGCGGGCACGTCGCTGGTCTCCAGACTGGAGCGCACCCGCGCGATCCGGTGGCGCAGGCGCTTGGGCAGGTACTGCTCGACCTTGCCGTACGCGCGGGTCGCGGCCTCATCGACCGACCCCTCGTCGGCGCTGCCGGTCGAGGCGAGCGCGGCGAGGCCGAGCAGGACCGCGATGGCCTCGTCGTCCTCGAGCATGAGCGGCGGCATCACCGCGCCGGCGGTGAGCCGGTAGTGGCCGCCCGGTCCGGGGCGCGTCTCGACCGGGTAGCCGTACTCGCGCAGGCGGTCGACGTCCCGCCGCAGCGTCCGCGGGCTGACGCCCAGGCGCGAGGCGAGCTCGCCGCCGCTGAACGAGCGTCCGGTCTGGAGGGACGCCAGCAGCGAGAGCATGCGGCGGGTGACATCCGACATGCCTTCATTCTGCCCGAAATCGCGGTCAGGATCCGGCCGCAATCGGGCCTAGTGTCGCGGGCATGAACGAACGCATGATCCGCATCCGCGGCGCCCGGTCCAACAACCTCAAGTCGGTCGACCTGGAGGTGCCGCGGGGAAGCCTGACCGTGTTCGCGGGGCCGTCCGGCTCCGGGAAGTCCTCCCTCGTGTTCGACACCATCGCCGCCGAGGCCGGCCACCAGGTCAGCGAGACGTACCCGCCGTTCCTGCGCAACCGGATGCCGAAGTGGACGCGGCCCGAGGCCGACGAGATCGCCGGCCTCTCGCCCGTGGTCGTCATCGACCAGCGCCGCCTCGGCGGCAACGCCCGCTCGACCGTCGGCACGGTCACGGACACGTGGACGTACCTGCGGCTGCTCTACTCGCGGGTCGGCGAACCGCTGATCGGCGAGTCGACCCGCTTCTCCTTCAACGACCCCGGGGGCATGTGCCCGACCTGCTCGGGCCTGGGGGACGCCGTCGAGATCGACGTGACGGCCTTCCTCGACCCGGGCAGGTCGCTCAAGGAGGGCGCGATCCTCCTGCCCGGCTTCGGCGACGGCGGCTACTGGTTCGACAAGTACACGGGCGTCGAGTGGCTCCCGGCCGACGCGCCGCTGCGGGAGTGGACCGAGGACGAGCGGCTCGCGCTGCTCTACGGCGGCGAGCACATCGCCCGCCTCGGCGTGCGGCCGCCGAAGGACTACGAGGGCCTGGTGCCCTGGTTCGAACGCATCTACCTGCACACCTCCGACAGCATCTCCGACGCCAAGCAGAAGGCCATCGACCGGTTCACCCGGTCGGGCGTGTGCCCCGAATGCGGTGGCGACCGGCTGAACGCCGACGCCAGGGCCGTCACCGTCCACGGCCGCACCATCGGCGAGATGGCGCGCATGGAGGTCGCCGAGCTCGCCGAGTTCGTCGCGGACGTGGACGACACGGCGGTGGCGCCGGTGGTCGCGGCGCTGGTGGAGCGGCTGCGCGCGATGGACGCCATCGGGCTGGGGTACCTCCACTTGGGGCGGGCCACGGCGAGCCTGTCCGGCGGCGAGTCGCAACGGGTGAAGACCGTGAAGCACTTGGGCAGCAGCCTCGTCGAGATGCTGTACATCTTCGACGAACCGACGGTCGGCCTGCACCCGCACGACGTCGAGGCCATGACCGGCCTGCTGGAGCAACTGCGGGACAAGGGGAACACGGTGCTCGTCGTCGAACACGACCCGGCTGTGATGGCCGTCGCCGACCAGATCGTCGAGATCGGGCCCGACGGGGGCGCCGCCGGCGGCAGGGTGGTCTTCCAGGGGACGTTCGACGGGCTCCGCGCGGCCGACACGCCGACCGCGCTCGCCCTGGCGAAACCGGCGCCCACGGCCACCGCGCCGCGGGAGGCCGCCGGGGTGATCACGATCGAGCGCGCCGACCGCAACAACCTGCAAGACGTCACTGTGGACGTCCCGACCGGGGTGCTGACGGTGCTCACCGGTGTCGCCGGCTCGGGCAAGTCGAGTCTGGCGGCGGCGCTGGTCGAGCAGCACGGCGCGATCGTGGTCGACCAGCGCCCGGTCGGCGCCAACCGCCGGTCCACGCCGCTCACCTACGCTGGGATCGCCGCGCCGGTCCGGCGGCTGTTCGCGAAGGCGAGCGGCTTGTCCGCCAAGTACTTCAGCGCCAACTCCGAAGGGGGCTGCCCGGAGTGCAAGGGCCTCGGCGTCGTCTACACGGACCTGGCGTTCATGGAAGGCCACGAGTCGGTGTGCGAGGCGTGCGGCGGGCGCCGGTTCACCGACGAGGCGCTGCGGCACCGCGTCGACGGGCTCACCATCGCGGACGTGGCCGACCTGACCATCGCCGAGGCGATGCGGCGGCTCGCCGACCCCTCGATCCGCAAGGGCTTGCGGCACCTCGACCGGGTCGGCCTCGGCTACCTGCGGCTCGGCCAGCCGCTCTCGACGCTGTCGGGCGGCGAGTGCCAGCGCGTCAAGATCGCGCGGGAGCTGCGGGAGGCCGCCGAGCCGTCGGTGTACGTGCTCGACGAGCCGACGACCGGCCTGCACCTGCGCGACGTCGACACGCTCATGGACGTGCTGTCCCAGCTGCTCGAGGCCGGGCACACCGTCGTGGTCATCGAGCACCACCTCGACGTGATCCGCCGCGCCGACTGGATCGTGGACCTCGGCCCGGGGGCGGGCCGCCACGGGGGCCGGGTGCTGTACGAGGGCCCGGTGGCGGCCATGAGGGGCACGGCGACCGCGCGTGCGCTGGGGCAGGGCTGACCGGCCAGGGGTCCCGGCTGCCCGCTGTGGCGCTCCGGGACCCCTCCCGGGGCGGGGTGTTTACGGTTGCCGCGGTTGACTTCCGGTGAGAGTGAGCAGTGATGGTCGGGACGGAGCCGTTCGACGAGCCTTGGGCCGCGGGGCAGTACGCCGCGGTGCGGCGGCGTACCAGGGCGCTGGTCGAGGAGTTCGCGCGGCAGCCGGGGAGTTCAGGGCGGCGTGTGGACCGCGCGACCTGGGCTAGGGTCATCGAGGCGATGAACGACGCCAACCGGCACCTCGCGCGGTGCGACGGCGTCTGGCTGGAGATGCGGGCGCTCTATCTGGAGGTGATGGCGGGCAACGCGGTTCGGTTCCGCGTCCGGCGGGAGGGGTGGGCGGCGTCGATCCTGACCGCCTGCCGCTATCTCGGGCCGGATCACGAGATCACCGAGCGGATGAAACGCGCCCGGGACTCCGCCGACTGGTACGGGCGGCAGCCGGCCTCTGGCACGCTGCGGCAGGGGCTCAAGGTGGCCGCCGACGTGGATCGGCATCTCGGCGAGCTGGCCGTCGGCAAGCTGCGGCGGGCCGCCCTCAAGTTCGAACACTTGTCGCTGGTGATCGCGACCGTCGCGGTGAAGCGATACGAGGCGGCCGAAGGCGATGCGGCCGTCGCGATCGCGGGCCTCGGGGCCGAGCTGTGCCACGACCTCGGCGAGGTCGAGATCGCGCGGGCACTGTTCAAGCCCTTCTACGAGGAGGTGAGCGCCGTGACTCCCGAAGGCGTCGACGACCTGCTGCTCCTCGCCGAGGCCCGCACCCGGATGGGGACCATGGAACTGCTCAACGGCGACGCCGCGGCTGCCGAGCCGTTGGTGCGCACCGTCGAGCGCGACCTCCAGCCGAGCCCGCGGTTCGCGGGCGTCCGCCGCGCGCAGCACCGCCGCTGGATGCGGGCGCTCGACGACGCGAACGCCCTCCTCGCCGACTGCCTCTTCGTAGGCGGCAAGCGGAACGAGGCGGGCAGGCACTACCGGGAGGCGTACGAGGGCTATCTCACCGCGGGCGGCGAAGGCCCGGGGTACACCGAGCGCTTGAGCGCGGCCTTCAACGCCGCCGTCTTCACTGCGGGGGCCTGGTGGAAGGTGTAGGACGGCGGGTGCACAGCGATCCGCGCTGTCAGCCGAGGGTGCCGGCGAGCGCCCCCACGGTGCACTCTTCGCCGACCGGCCCGCCAGCCCCGGGCGCGGTCCAATCCACGACCGCGGACGCCGCCCGAGGGTGCTAGCGCAGGACCGCGCTCAGCAGGTCCGAACCCAGCGCCGTTACGTCGGTCGGGTTGAGGCTGTAGCGGACGTAGCGGCCGTGCCGCTGGGAGGTGAGCAGGCCCGCCCGGCGCAGGACGGCGAGGTGGCGGGAGACCTCGGGCGGTGAGAGCTCCCAGGCGTGGGCGAGTTCGCCGGTGGTGTGGGCGCCGCGGGCCAGGGTGCGCAGCAGTCGAAGTCGCACCGGGTGCGCCAGCGCCTCCAGGCGCAGGGTGACCGTCTCGAGCGAGACCGACTCCGGTGCGTTCGGTTCGGCGACCGGGTACTGCACGACCGGCTGCCATCCCTTGGCGTAGACCGCCACCAGGTGCGGGCGGCCGAAGACGCTGGGGAGGAAGGTGATCCCGGCGTCATCGGCGGTGGTCGCGGAGTCCTGCAGCTTGTCCACGACGATGGCGCCGCCGTCGGGCGCCAGGGTGACCGCGCTGGAGACCGCAGCCAGTGCCGGCCCGATGCCCTTGCGCTGCAGCAGGTCGTGCTTGAGGCGCCGGTCGTCGGCGAGTCGCACCGCGACGCTCGCCCATGCGGCGTCGAAGAACGCCTCGGCGCACGCTTCGAGGGTCTCGCGCACCCGCGCCCGCACCGCCGCGGGGTCGGTCAGGAGCCGTTCCGCGAAGGCCTCCTGGACCGCGCCGCGAGCCTGGGCGAGGGCGAGTGCCCGGTCGCGGGCCGTCGCGTCGGCGAGGGGCGACGGGGCGTTGAAGCGGACCCGGTTGCTGCCGCAGGTGGTGACGAGCGCGGCGGTCGCGTAGGCCTCGTCGTCGATGCGGTCCACGTCGTCGAGCTCCTCGGCCAGCGTCGGCCGGGGGCGGGCGGGCACCAGGAAGTCCGCCCGTGAAGAGCGCCAGAGGAACTCCGCCTCGTCGAGCCGCTCGGCGAGCTCCGGCGGCAGGGACGCCCAGACGCTGCCGGCCCAGCCGACGTGCTGCGGGTGGTGCGAGGGTTCGGCCAGCACATGGAGCATCGCGGTCAGCTCGGCCAGCGGGGACACGGAGAACCGCACCCGCCCGGGCGGCAGCCCGCCGATGTCGATCCTCAACGCCATGCCCTCATTCTCGCCGGTCGCGGGGCGGGGGGCCGCATCGGTTGACGAACTCCGTCAATCGACGCGGGCGGGCCGGGCGCTGGACGCAACGTTGGGGCCATGCCAACCGCCATCGAGTCCCGGCCGCGCGCCCTCGTCCGCGCCTCCGGAGGACCCCGTTACGCCGTCGCCCTCGCCGTGGACGCGCTCGGCACCGGTCTGCTGCGGCCCTTCCTGCTCCTTTATGGAGTGACCGTGCTCGGGCTGTCCGCGCCCGTCACGGGCATCGCCATGACCGCCGGGATCGTCGTGGCCCTCGCTTGCACGCCCTTCGTGGGCCGCTGGCTCGACCGCGGCGCCCGCAGCACGGTCGTGGCGGCCTCGATGCTGGTCCGGGTGGCCGGCGTGGCGCTACTGCTCGCCGCCCCCGCCGGGAACGTCGCGATGTTCACGGCGGCGGCGCTCTTCCTCGGCGTCGGCAACCAGGCGTGGCCCGCCGCCCACGCGGCCCTGGTCGCCACGGTCGCGCACGGCCGCGAACGCGACGCCGCCCTCGCCGCGGGGCGCGCGCTCCGCAACGGCGGCATGGGCGTCGGCGCGCTCCTCGCGATCGCCTTCCTGACAGGAGGCGCCGGCGCCCTGCAGGCGCTGGCGGGCGTCACCGGCCTCGCCTACTCGGCGGCGGCCGCCTTGACCTGGTCGGTCCGCTTGCGCGCCGGCACGGCCGATGCCGAAGCGGGGGAGAAGGTCCAGGGTCCGCCGCCGAAGATGCGCGCGCTCCTGACCGCGAACGTCGTCTACACCTTCTGCCTCAACGTCCCCGAGATCGCGCTTCCCCTGGTCCTGGTGACCCAGTTGGACGCCTCCCCGGCGTGGTCGGCGGTCGTCTTCATCGCGAACACGGTCATGGTGGTCGCCCTGCAGGTGCCGGTCACCATTCTGACGTCCCGCTATCGCCGCCGGTCCGTGCTGGCCCTCGGCGGCGCGGTCCTGGCCGCCTCCTACCTCGGCTTCCTCGCGGCGAGCCTCCTCGGGCACGGCTGGGCCGCCCCGGCCATCGTGGCCGTGTCCCTGGTCTGCAACCTCGGCGAGATCCTGTACGCCGGCAGCGCCACCGCGCTTGTCACGGCCCTCGCTCCGGCCCATGCGATGGGCCGCGCCCTCGCCCGCTTCCAGTTCTCCACCGGCCTCGGCCTCGCCGTCTCCCCGGCCGCCATCACCGCCCTCGCCGCCCTCGGCCCCGTCGCCCTCTGGGGCGGCCTCGCCGCCGCGACCCTCGCCGCCGCCGGCGCCGTCGCCGCCGAACGCGACCGGGAGACGCCGTCCGTCAGTCCAATGGGGATCGAGCGGGATCGCGTTCAGGTCCCCGCCGGCCGCTCCCGGTAAGCCGTCGGGGTCATGCCGTGCGTGCGGGAGAACTGGCGGGAGAAGTACATCGGGTCGTCGTAGCCGACTTCGCGGGCGACCGAGGCGATCGGGACGTCGGTGCCGTCGAGGAGTTCGCGGGCACGGGCCATGCGGAGCTGGACCTGGAACTGCAGCGGCGAGACTCCCAGGTGCTCCCGGAACAGGGAGCTGAGCTGCGAGGCGCTGAGCCCGACCATCGAGGCCAGGGCGGTCACCGACGTGCGGCGCGGCGCGGTGGCGCGCAGGTGGTCGACGGCCCGTTCGAGCGGGTTGAGGGCCGGGCCGGGGTTCCGGCGGCCGGTCGCGATCACGTGCGCGAGCGCGTGCCAGGCCGCGCCCGACGCCCGGATGAGCGCCGACATCGTCGGCCCCGAGTCGAGGGCGTCGATCACCTGCGAGAGCAGGCTCGCCACCGGCGCCGGATCGCGCAGATGGGTCACGCGCCCGCCCGCCGCCGCATGTGCGGTCAGGACCAGGTCCGCGGCGTCCGCGCCGGTGAAATGGCACCACCAGAGCGTCCACGGGTCCTCGTCGGAGGCGCCGTACGCATGGGGGCGGTCGGCGGGCAGGAGCACCACGCCGCCGCGCGAGACGGTGACGTCGGCGCCCTCCGAACGGCACCAGCCCTTCCCGTCGGTGCAGACCAGCAGCAGGTGCTGGCCCGCGCCGCGCGGCCGCGAACGGCCGTGCCGGGCGGCGTGCGGAAAGTACCCGGCGTCGGTGACCAGGAGCTTCCCCGTCACCGGGTGGCGCAGCGCCTGGTCGACGGCCGCGCGTGGCACGACCAGCATGCGCTGGCCCGCGAACCCCTCCCGGACGCCGTCGGCATCGGTGACGATCATCGGTTCGTCCATATCCGCTAGTGAAATGACCATCGACAGGCATGTCAAGTCTTCATAGGCTCTGAACATGCCCACCGAAGAGTCGAGGATAGTCCTGCCCGAGGCCCCCGCGGCGCTCGCCGACCGGCCCGTGCGCGCCTGGCGGGAGGCGGTCGCGATCGACGCGTACGCGCCCGCCGCGCCGGACCGCTACCCGGCCTACCTGGACCAGCGCGTCTACCAGGGCTCCTCCGGGGCGGTCTATCCGCTGCCGTTCATCGACGCGGTCTCGCGCGAGAAGGCCCCGCGCGACTGGGACGCGGTGCACCTCGAGAACGCGTACGTGCGGCTGATGATCCTCCCGGAACTCGGCGGTCGCATCCACATCGGACTCGACAAGACCCGCGGTTACGACTTCTTCTACCGCAACGACGTCATCAAGCCCGCCCTCGTCGGCCTCGCCGGGCCCTGGGTCTCCGGCGGCGTGGAGTTCAACTGGCCCCAGCACCACCGACCCGCCACGCACCTCCCCGTCGAGGCGCTGATCGAGCACGAAGCCGATGGGGCCGTGACGGTCTGGTGCTCCGACCACGACCCGTTCGCGCGCATGCAGGGCATGCACGGCGTCCGGCTGCGGCCGGCCAGCGCCGTGATCGAACTGCGCGGCCACTTGGTCAACCGCACCGACGAGGTGCAGACGTTCCTGTGGTGGGCCAACGTCGCCGCCGCAGTCCACGACGACTACCAGTCGTTCTTCCCTGCGGACGTGCGCGCGGTCGCCGACCACGCCAAGCGCGCCACCACGACTTTCCCTGCGGCGCAAGGCCGCTACTACGGCGTCGACTACCCCGCGCAGCGGACGGCGGATCGCCCTGACGGCGACCGGCTCGACTGGTACCGCAACATCCCGGTGCCCACCTCCTACATGTGCATCGGGACCGAGGACGACTTCTTCGGCGGGTACGACCACGCCGCGCGCGCCGGGTTCGTGCACTGGGCCGACCACCGGATCGCGCCCGGCAAGAAGCAGTGGACCTGGGGCCACGCCCCCTTCGGCCGGGCCTGGGACGCGCACCTGACCGACACGAACGGCCCGTACGTGGAGCTCATGGCCGGGGTCTTCACCGACAACCAGCCCGACTTCGCCTTCCTCAAGCCCGGCGAGACGAAGACCTTCTCGCAGTACTGGTACCCGATCCAGGACACCGGCCCCGTCCACCAGGCCACTTTGGACGCGGCGGTCAGGCTCGACGTCGACGGCCACCGGGCGCGGATCGCGGCGGCGGCGACCTCGCCCCGCCCCGGTGCGCGCGTCCTGCTGCGCTCCGGCGGCCGCGTCGTCCGCGAGATCGTCGCGGACCTCGCGCCGGGCGCTCCGCTGGTCGAGGAGTTCGACCTCGACACCGGAGGAGAGCCGGAAGGCGCGGCTCTCGGAACCGGCCTGGAACTCGCCGTCGAGCACGACGGCGAAACGCTCGTGTCCTGGCGGCCCCCGCCCGCGCCCACCGCACCCGCCTCCGCCGATCCCGCCACCGAACCGCCAGCGCCCGAAGCGATCCCATCGGTCGACGAGCTCTATCAGACCGGCCTCCACCTCGACCAGTACCGGCACGCCACCCGCCTGCCCGAACCGTACTGGGCCGAGGCCCTGCGCCGCGACCCCGGCGACGCCCGCACCAACACCGCGCTCGCGGCCCGCCGTCGCAAAGCCGGCCTGCTCGACGAGGCCGAAGCCCTGCTGCGCACCGCGACCGAGCGCCTGACCCGCCGCAACCCGAACCCGCGCGACGGCGAGGCCCACTACCAGCTCGGCCTCGTCCTCGCCCGCCAAGGCCGCGCCGCCGAAGCCCGCGAAGCCTTCGGCAAGGCCCTGTGGGACCAGGCCTGGGCCGACGCCGCCGCCGTCGCGACCGCCCGACTCGACCTCGCCGAAGGCCGCGACGCCACGGCGGGACTCGCTGCCGTGATCGAACGGAGCCCCCGCCACGTCCAGGCCCGCGACCTCGCCGCCGTCGCCGCACTGCGAACCGGCGACATCGCCGCGGCCGGCGACCTCGTGCGCGGCACCCTCCGCGACGACCCGCTCGACGCCTGGGCCCGCGACCTCGCCGTGCGCCTCGGCCTCGAAGCCGAGCCGACCACCGACCCGACCATCGCCCTGGACGTCGCCCTCGAATACCGCTCCATCCGCGAGGACGACGCCGCGATCGACCTCCTCACGGCCGCCGCGACGCTGGACCCTGCCCCCGGCCAGGTCAACGTCGCGCCGATCGCCTGGCTCCACCGCGCCGACCTCGAGTTCGAACGCGGCGACCCCTCGGCCGCCGACCTTGCGCTGCAACACGTCCACGCCATCGACCGCACCTGGTGCTTCCCCTCGCACACCGAGGACGACGCCCTGGCGCGCCTCCGCGGGCGCCGCCCCGACGACCCGGTCCTCGCCGCGCTGGCCGGACACCGCCTCTACGCCGCGGGCCGGCGCGAGGAGGCCATCGCCGCCTGGGAGACCGCCGCCGGCCTCGGCGACCCGGTGGTGCTGCGCAACCTCGGCGTCGCCGCCCACAACGTGCAAGGCGACCCCGAACGGGCCGCGCACTGGTACGCGCTGGCCCGCGCCGCCGCGCCCGATGACGCCCGCCTGCTCTTCGAGGCCGACCAGCTCGACGGCCGACGAGGTCTCGATCCGGCCGAACGCATCGCCGCCCTGGAGCGCCGGCGCGATCTCGTGGACGCGCGCGACGACCTGTCCGTCCAGCTCGCCGAGCTCCTGACCGCCGTCGGCCGCCCGGGCGAGGCCGTCAGCGTGCTGTCCGGACGGGCGTTCCAGCCCTGGGAGGGCGGCGAGGGCCGGGTGCTCGCCGCGTGGGAGGACGCGCATCTCCTCCTCGCCCGCAACGCGATCGGAAGCGACCCGCAGCGCGCCGTCGTGCACGCCAGGGCCGCGCTGGAGCCGCCGCGCAGCCTCGGCGAGGCCCGCCATCCGCTCGCCAACACCGCTGACCTGCACCTCGTCCTCGGTGACGCTCGCTTCGGGGCAGGGGAGGAGCTCGCCGCGCGCGCCGCCTGGGAGCAGGCCGCCGCGCAGGCAGGCGACTTCCAAGGGATGCAGGTGCAGGCCCACTCCGAGCACACCGCCGCCGCGGTCACCGCGCTGCGCCGCCTCGGCAAGCGCGACGCCGCGACCGCCTTGCGCGACGACCTCGAGCGGTACATCGCCGAGCAGGCCCTGGCGGCGGCGACGGTCGACTACTTCGCGACGTCCCTGCCGGCGATGCTCCTGTTCACTGTGGATGCACAGGCCGCCCACGAGACGCGCGTGCTCGTCCTCCGCGCCCAGCTCGCGCTCCTGGACGGCGCCACCGAGAGGGCCGCGGACCTGGCACGGCGCGTCCTCGCCCGTGACCCCCTCAACCCCTACGCGCGTACGGCCGCCACACGCCGACACTGACGCTGAACTTGCTCAAAGGACCGACATGAACGCCCACGAACTGCGCGTCTTCCCTCCCGCCCCGCCCCTCCGCGGCCACCTGCCGTTCGGCGACCCCGCGGGCGCACCCGACCGGATCGAGGTCACCAGCCGGTGGTTCGAACGCGGCGGCCGTCCGTGGATCCCCATCACCGGCGAGATCCACTACTCCCGCATCCCGCGCGAACGCTGGAGCGAAGTGCTCGGCCAGGCCCGCGCCGGCGGCCTCGACTCCGTTGCCACGTATGTCTTCTGGGCCGCGCACGAACCGGAGCCGGGCCGATTCGACTGGTCGGGGAACCTGGACCTGCGCGCGTTCATCGAGCTCGCCGCCGCCCATGGCCTCGACGTGATCGTCCGCCTCGGCCCGTGGGGCCACGGCGAGTACCGCTACGGCGGCTTCCCCGAATGGCTCGCCGAGCGCGACGACCTCCGCACCCGCACCGACGACCCGGCCTACCTCGAACTGGTGCGGCCCCTCTACGCGCAGATCATCGCCCAGCTCAAGGGCCTCACCCACGCCGAAGGCGGCCCGGTCATCGGCGCCCAGGCCGACAACGAGCTGTACGACCGGCCCGACCACCTCGCGACCCTCCGCGGGATCGCCGAGGAGTCCGGCCTGCGGGTGCCGATGTGGACGGCCACCGGGTGGGGCGGCGCGCAGGTGCCCGCCACGCTCCTGCCGCTTTACAGCGCCTACGCCGAGGGCTTCTGGGAGGACGAGACCACCGAGTGGCCCGCCTTCGCGCCCTTCCACTTCCGCTACTCCGAGGTCCGCGACGACCTCACCGTCGGCGCCGACCTCCGCGAAGCGCTCGACGGGATCGCCACCGAGTCCGCCGAACCGCTCGAGCACGACGACCGGACCCCGTTCGCCACCTGCGAACTCGGCGGCGGCATGCACGTCGCTTACCACCGCCGCCCGCTCGTCTCCTCCGCAGACGTGGCGAACCTGGCGCTCGCCAAGATCGGCTCCGGCTCGGCCTGGCAGGGCTACTACATGTACGCGGGCGGCACCCAGCGCACCGGAGCCCAAGGGACCCAGCAGGAGTCGCACGCCACCGGCTACCCCAACGACGTCCCGCAGCTGACCTACGACTTTCACGCGCCGATCGGCGAGCACGGCCAGATCCGCCCGCACCACCACTACCTGCGCCGCCAGCACCTCTGGCTGCGCGAGGAGGGCCACCGGATCGCCACCATGGCCTCCACTGTGGGCGGCGGCAGCGACGACCCGGACGAGCTGCGATGGGCCGTCCGCTCCGACGGCCGCAGCGGCTACCTGTTCACCACCACGTACCAGCCGCCCAAGCGGCCCCTCGCCGCGCAGTCGGGTGTCCAGTTCACCGTCCGCTTCGACGACGGCGAAGTGACCGTTCCGACCGCGCCGATCGACCTCCCCGCCGGGGTCTCGGCGGCCTGGCCGCTGCGATACCCGCTCACCGCCGACCTCGAATTGCGCAGCGCCACAGCGCAACTGCTCACGCGCCTCGACGACCTCGTCGTCCTGGCCGCGACGGACGGCGTCCCGGTCGAGATCGTCCTCGGCGACGGCACCGTGGTCGACCTGCCCGCCGCACCTGGCCCGGACTGCGTCATCGACCTCGACGGCGTGCGCCTCCTCGTGCTCGACGACGCGAGCGCGAACCGCCTCTACCGGCTCCCCTTCGCCGGCCGCGACCGCCTCATCCTCGCCGACGCGCCCGTCCACCTCGACGACGGCGACCTCATCGTCCGCCCCGCCACCGAGCACGCCGCGATCGCGTTCCTCCCCGCGCCGACCGCACTCGAAGCCGAGGGCGGCCGACTCGAAGCCGACGCCGGCGACGGCCCTTGGGCGACCTGGACGCTCACCGCGGCGCACGCCGGTGCGATCCCGGTCCCGGTCGAACGGCCCGGACCCGCCACCGCACCCGAGCCGCGCCGCGGTGGCCCCATGGGCCGCCTCAGCGCCCCGACCGACTACACGGGCGCGGCGACCGTCCACATCGAAGTGCCGGACTTCGGCGACGCCGACCGCGCCCTGCTGCGCCTGGACTGGACCGGCGACACCGGCCGCGCCTACATCGGCGACGCGTTCGTCAGCGACCACTTCTGGCACGGCCGCAATTGGGACATCGACCTGACCCCGTACCGCGACACCGTCGCCCGGCACGGCGTCCGGCTCGAACTCCTCCCGTGGCGGCGCGCCGCCGGTGTCTGGGTCGACCAGTCGGTCCGCGCCATCGAGGACGGCATCGCGATCAAGTCGGCGGCGATCATCCGCGTCGGCACGATCCGCCTCAACGCCCCGACGTCGGAGGTTCCCTAGACGCCGCCGCGCTCATGGCGTTCGGCGAGGCGCGCGACCTGGTCGGCACTGATGTCGGTCGTCCACTCCCAGCCGGGCTTGGCGGTGGAGCCGACGCGCGGGTCCTCGGGGACGTCGCCTTCCTGCAGGGTGAGGACGTAGGCCCGGTCCTGCTCGATGCGAGCCCGCAACTCGTCCGCGCCGCCGACCGACCCGTGGCCGGGGATCACGAAGTCCGCATCCCCGGCCACGGCCTCGAGCCGCCGCAGCCCGACCAGGTACTCCTCGGTCGGGTCGTTGGCGTCGTTCAAGGTGTCGAGGTTCGGGACCAGGACGTCGGAGAGCATGTCGCCCGCGATGAGCACCCCCCGGTCCGCCACGAGCAGCGCCGCATGGCCCGGGGCGTGCGCCGGGTGCTCGATGATGCGGACTCGCGGCCCGTCCCAAGGGAACTCGGTCGTGCCGGCGGGCAGGCCGGTGATGAGGCCGAACAGGTCGAGCGGGGTCTCGTCCGCGATCTCCGGCGGCAGGGCCGCGGCGGCGAGGGCCCGCCAGTCCGGGTTCGAACGGAAGTCCCGCATGAACGCCGCGCAGCGGGCGGTGCCGTAACGCGGTGCTGCGCCGAGGTCGGGGTGCCAGAGCACGTGGTCCCAGTCGGGGTGCGTCGCGAACCCCGCCGCGACGCTCTGGCCCGACTCGCGGAGATCGTTGGCGAGACAGGTCATTTCGGCCTCGGTCAGGCCGGGGTCGACGAGCAGCGCGCCGTTGCGGCCCCGCACGACTACGGCGTTGTTCTCCAGCAGCGCGCTCTGGTGGGTGAACACGCCCTCCGCGACCTGGCTCAGCATCGGATTCCTCCTCAGGACGGTCGGCGACCGCTCCTCTCGGACGGTACGCCAGCCGCCGCGCCGGCGGCGGAGGTCCCCGGGAGGCGCGGACGCGGCGATGCGCCTCGCAGGTCCGCCGCGTCGATCACTCATGCGACAATCGTGGCGAGGAACAGGGGGCCGGTCGTGATGGACAACCGCGGTGCCCCGGTGCTCCTCTTCGGCTGCGGCAAGGTCGGCACCCGGCTCGGCGAAGCGCTCGTCGAAACCGGCCGCCCGGTGTTCGCGGTGCGACGCGATGCCGCCGCCCTCCCCGACTCGTTCACGGGCATCGCCCTCGACTACCGCCGGCCCTTCACCGCGGCGCTCCCGGCCGTCGACTCGATGGTCGTCACCCTGACCCCGGACCGGTCCGAGTCACCCGACCTCGTCACCCCGCTGCGCCGGCTCGCCGAGGCGCTGCCCGCGCTCCCGCGGCGGGTGATCCTGGTGTCCTCGACCCGCGTGTTCGACGGGGACCCCGGCCTGCGGACCCTCACCGAGGACGACGCGCCGAACCCCGCGAGCCCGCGCGCGCAAGCCCTCCTCGACAGCGAGAACGAGGCCCGCCGCCGGTTCGGCGCGATCGTCCTGCGCCCGGCGGGCATCTACGGGCCGGGTCGCGAACACCTCATCCGCCAAGTCGCCCGCGGCGTCCCGATCGACCGGAACCGGCGCACCAACCGCATCCACGAGGCCGACCTGGTGCGGGCGCTCCACGAACTGCTCCGGACGCCCACGCCCCCTTCGACACTGCACGCCACCGACGACCACCCGGCCACCAGCGGCGAGGTCGCCGACCACATCGCCCGGCTGCTCCAGGTCCCGCCGCCGCCCGCGCTGCCCACCGGCCCCAGTGGACACGTCCTCTCGGGCGAGCGGCTCGCGGCGCTCCTCGGGCCGCTGCTGTACCCCGACTACCGCGCGGGCTACGACGCGATCATCGCGGCCGCGGGCCCTGAGCGCTGGCGCGACGCCGAGTAGGAGCGACCGCCGCACGCCCGGCGAGTGGGGCCAGCCCTACCCCGGCGCCGGGGGAGCGCAAGACGGCGCAGGGTCAGGTCAGCAGGATGGTACTTGTCCGCTTTGTGATCGAAAATCGTTGTGACAGTTGACTTCTGCGGAAGCACTCACTCCTAACGAGACACAGGCGGCGATTGTGGCCCACCCACCGACCGACGGTTCCGACACCGTCCTCCTGCCCCGGGTCCGCGGGACCGGCCCCGGCGACCCGACCGAGCCGCCCACCGCGGCCTCGCGCGCGCCCGCGCAGCGGGTGCTCGCGCCCGACCTCGCCCGCGGCTTCATGCTCCTGCTCATCGCCATGGCCTACGCCCCGGTCTACACGACCGGCGGCGACGCGGGCGGCTACGGCCGCCGCCCCGGAGGCTCGTCCCTCGACCAGGCCGTGAGCTTCGTATCGACACTGGTGGTCGAGAACCGGGCGTTCCCGATGTTCGGCGTGCTGTTCGGCTACGGCCTGGTCATGCTCGTCGAAGGCGGGCGGCGCAAAGGCCTGAGCGAGGAGGAGAGCCGCCGCATCCTGCGCCGCCGGAGCCTGTGGCTGCTGGTCTTCGGCACCGTCCACACCCTCCTCGCCTACACCGGCGAGATCCTGGCCGCCTACGGCCTGGCCGGGCTGACCATCGGCCTGCTCGTCTTCAAGCCGCACTTCAGGCTCGGCAAGGCCCTGGCGATCCTCGCCCCGATCTACCTGACCACCTCCGTGATCATGATGTCGGTCCTGGTCGCCGACGAGGGCACGCTGGTCCAGCCCGGCTACGCGACCGGCGAGGACTGGGCCCTGCGCCTGATCGGCGTCATCGCCGGGCCGGTGGGCAACACGTTCCTGTTCCCGATGTTCGCCTTCGTGGTCATCGGCATCTGGGCCGCGCGCAAACGCCTGCTCGACCGCCCCGCCGACAACGCGCCGCTCCTCAAGCGCCTGGCCCTCCTCGGGGTCTCGGTCTCACTCGCCGGAGCGCTGCCGCTGGCGCTGGCCGGCGCGGGCGCGTTCGAGGTCGGCGGCATCGCCTACGGCGTCCTGAACACGGTCCAGGAACTCACAGGCGTCTTCGCGGGCATCGGCTACGCGGCCCTGTTCGGGCTGCTGAGCCTGCGCCTGGCGGACCGGCAAGGCCCCGGCACCCGCCTCCTGGCCGCCGCCGGGCAGCGCTCGTTGAGCGTCTACCTGTTCATCTCGCTGACCATCGCCCTGGTCATGAACCACGACCTGATCGGCGTCGGCGACGCGGTCGGCAAGGCCGGGGCGGTCGGAGTGGCCCTGGTGATCTGGGCTGTCGGCGCCCTGGCCGCCCGGGTCCTCGAAGTCGAAGGGCGGCAAGGCCCGGCCGAGGTCCTGCTCCGCAGGCTCGTCTACAAGCGGCCGCGCCGCTGAGCCCGGTGGACCCCTCGCCCGGCGAGGGGTCCACCGGCCCGGCCCGCGGCGGAGGCGCAGGCGCGCCTGGGTACTGTGCGCGGACGGGCGGCGCGGGCCGCCTTCGACACGGCGGGAGCGCCGTCGACCGGGAGGAGATCGCGCATGGGCCAGCGGGGCGGTGCCCGGTGACGGGCGGGCTGCTGTGGGGTTTGACGGGGCTGGCGCTGCTGGACTCGGTGAACGCGGCCACGATCTGGATCGTCATCGTGATCCTGCTCGGCGCGAAACGACCCGCGCCCACCGGGTGGGCCTTCATGCTCGGTGCGGCCGTGTCATTCCTGGCCCTGGCCCTGATGTTCTACTTCGGACTCTCATTCGCGGACTCGGTGCTGGACGACTTCACGCTGTGGCTGCGCCGCCTGCTGTTCGCCGGGCTGGCGACGGCGCTGATCGTGATGGGCGCGCGGCGGCTCCGGCCGCGCGAGCGCAAGGGCTTCACGCTGCCGCCGTGGGTGAACGCCTGGAGCGCGCTGCCGTTCGGCGTCCTCGCCACGGTCGGCGACCTTCCCAACGCGTTCCCGATGGTCCTGGCCGTCGAGCGCCTCATCGCCGCCGACGTCGCGGCCCCGGCCGCAGTCGCCGTCCTCGTCGGCTACACCCTCGTCTACGCCCTGCCCTCGGCGCTGATCCTCGCCGCCGGGCTCGCGTTCAACGAGGAGCTGCGCGACCGACTCGAGTCGATGCTGAGCGGCCACACCGGTACCGTCGGGCCGAGCCCCAAGACGGCCGCCGCGTGCTTCACGGGGGCCGCCGCGAGCCTCGCCGTGCTGGTGTTCTGGGTCGGGTGAAGAGCAGCGGCCGAGGCGTACACGAGCTCGGCTGGAGCCAAGACCGGGAGGTGGATGCGCCGGTCCGGTCCCAGGTGAACCGCCGGTGAAATGCGGGCCGCAACTCAACGACGCTCGCGCCCCAGGAGCACCGCCTTTTTGCAGGTAGTAGCCCATGCGGGCAGTACCGGCAGCGACCGCGCCGGCGCGGACCCGCTGGTCCGGGGTTGCCGATCGACTCGATGGCCATCAAAATAGACGCATGTCGAAACAGCCACTGCGCCTCGCGAGCGCCGCTGACCTTGAGGAATGCCGCGTCCCCCTGGTCGCCGAGCCCTTGACTGCGCCGCAGGCCGAACGCCTGGCGCCCGGGTTCAAAGCGCTCGGAGACCCGGTGCGGTTGCGGCTGCTCTCGCTCATCGCCTCGCACGCGGGCGGCGAAGTGTGCGTGTGCGACCTGACCGAGGCGTTCGACCTGACCGCCCCCACCATCTCCCATCACCTCAAAGTCCTCAAGGAGACCGGCCTCGTCACCTCCGAGCGGCGCGGCACCTGGGTGTACTACCGCGCCCAGCAAGCCGCGCTGAACCTGCTCTCGACGGTGCTCTCGGTCCCGGAAGCGGTCGACGCATGACCGCCGCCGAACTCGGGCGGCTGTCCACCCTCGACAGGTACCTCCCGGCGTGGATCGGCGCCGCCATGCTCGCCGGGATCGCCCTCGGCCAGTGGGTGCCGGTAGTCGGCAAGGCGCTCAACGCGATCCAGATCGGCGGCATCAGCCTGCCGATCGCCGCCGGGCTCCTCGTCATGATGTACCCGGTCTTGGCGAAGGTCCGCTACGACAGGCTCGACGCGGTCACCGCCGACAAGCGGCTGCTCGTCTCCTCGCTGGTCCTCAACTGGCTCGTCGGCCCGGCCCTGATGTTCGCGCTGGCCTGGATCTTCCTGCCCGACCTGCCCGAGTTCCGGACCGGCCTGATCATCGTCGGCCTCGCCCGCTGCATCGCCATGGTCGTCATCTGGAACGACCTCGCCTGCGGCGACCGCGAAGCCGCCGCCGTCCTCGTCGCCCTCAACTCCGTCTTCCAGGTGATCGCCTTCGGGGCCCTCGGCTGGTTCTATCTGGACGCCCTCCCGCGCCTGCTCGGTCTCGACGCCGCGGGCCTGGACGTCTCGGGTCGGGAGATCGCGCTGAACGTCGCGGTCTTCCTCGGCGTGCCGCTCGCGGCCGGATACCTGACGCGCCGCATCGGCGAGCGCCGCCGCGGCCGCGACTGGTACGAGGAGCGGTTCCTGCCGCGCATCGGCCCGTTCGCGCTCTACGGGCTCCTGTTCACCATCGTCGTGCTCTTCGCCCTCCAAGGCGAGGCGATCATCGCGCGGCCCTTGGACGTCGTGCGCATCGCCGTCCCGCTCTTGGTCTACTTCGGACTCATGTGGGCCGGGGCGTTCGCCCTCGGCCGGGCCATCGGCCTGCCGTACGAGCGCACCGCCACGTTGGCGTTCACCGCTGCGGGCAACAACTTCGAACTCGCCATCGCCGTCGCCGTCGCGACATTCGGCGCCGCCTCCGGCCAGGCCTTGGCCGGGGTCGTCGGCCCGCTCATCGAGGTCCCGGTGCTCGTGGCCCTGGTCTACGTGAGCCTGCGGGCCCGATCCCGCTTCCGCGCCCTTGAAGGAGCCCGGCCATGACCGCCATCGAAAGCAAAGGAACGCCCATGCCCGCCAAGCCGTCCGTCCTCTTCGTCTGCGTCCACAACGCGGGCCGCTCCCAGATGGCCGCGGGCTGGCTCGCCCACCTCGCGGGCGACCGCGTCGAAGTCCGCTCCGCGGGCTCCGCCCCGGCCGAGAGCGTCAACCCGGCGGCCGTCGAGGCGATGCGGGAGGTCGGCATCGACATCGCCGACCAGCGCCCGAAGCTGCTCACCGTCGACGCGGTCGAGGCCTCCGACGTGTGCATCACCATGGGCTGCGGCGACGCCTGCCCCGTCTTCCCCGGGAAGCGCTACCTCGACTGGCAGCTCGACGACCCCGCCGGACAGGGCGTCGCCGCCGTCCGCCCCATCCGCGACGAGATCAAGACCCGTATCGAAGGCCTCCTCGCCGAGCTCTTCCCCGCGGACGGCGCCGAGACCCGCTGACACGGCGCGCTACTCGCGCGAGGCCGCCAGCCGGACCGGCGGCGTGCGCGTCGCCGACAGCACCGCGACGACCGCGGTCGCCCCGTTCACGACGGCGGGGCCGAGCGCCAGTCCGGCGAGGAGCGGCCATTGGACGTCGACCACGGAGAGCCCGTTCAGGTTCCGCAGCGCCGTAGAGACGCCCAGGACCGATGCCGCCGCGGCCGCGCCGCCGAGCAGCAGGCCCACGGCCACCACCGCCTGCGACTCGCCGAACGCCGCCCGCACCACCTGCGCCCGGGACAGCCCCGTGACCCGCGCCGCCGCGAACTCGCGGCGGCGGTTCGACGCGGCGATCACGACCGCGTTGACCATCGCGATGACGGTGTACACCATCGTCAGGCCCAGCAGCATGACCATGAGGTTCCGGGTCAGCCGGTCGTCCTCCGCGGCCGTCGCGCGGACCCACCGCTCGACCGTCGACACCTCGCCGAACGACCCGAGCGCGGCGGCGACCGCGGCCTCGTCGGCGCCGTCGGCGATCCGCATGACCTGCCGCCAGGGACCGGCCTCCGCCGACACGAGGTCCGGTGACAGCAGGTAGTGCTCGAGTGTGAGCAGTGGCGCTCCGGACCGCGCGGGACCGGTCAGTTCGCTGACGTAGAGGCGAATACGCTGCCGGACCGATGCGCGTGCGGGTTCGAGCGGCGAGATTCGGGGCATGGCAATCCCTTCCGAAACACTCCGCCCTTCGTCCGCCCCGCTCCGCCTCCTCGCCTTCGCGGCCGGGCGGCGCGGCCGGTGGCCCGCCCTCGTGGTCTGGGTGCTCCTCGCCGCCGTCGGCTTCGCCCTCGCGCCGAAGCTCGCCGACATCCAGGACGACGCCCAGATCAACTGGCTCCCGTCCGACGCCGAGTCCACCGAGGCCAAGCGCGTCGCCGAAGCCGAGTTCAACCAGCGGGGCCTCACCGGCCTCGTCGTGCTCTACACCGCCGACGGGTCGCTCGATGACGCCGTGTACGCGGCCGTCGAAGCCGACCGCGCCGCCCTCGACACGCTCGCCGCCCTAGGCGAGGCCACTGTGGGGCCGGTCCCCTCGGAGGACGGCGAAGCGCTCATGCTCATCGTTCCCTTGCAGGACACCGCGATCGACACCGACGGCGAGGCGATCTTCGCCGAAGCGGACGACATCGTCCAGACCGGACTCCCCGCGGGCGTCGAGGCCGGGTTCACCGGCGGCGCCGCGGTCGCCCGCGACATGGAGTCCGCCTTCGAGGAGCTCGACGGGCCGCTCACGTACATGACCGTGGCCGTGGTCGCCCTCGTCCTCGCCTTCAGCTACCGGTCCCCGCTGCTGCTCGTCCTGCCGCTGGCGTGCATCGGCCTGTCCGAGCAGCTCGCCGCCGGCGCCGCCTACCTCCTCGGCGAGTACGCGGACGTCACCGTGAACGGCCAGAGCACGGGCATACTCACCGTCCTCGTCTTCGGCGTCTCGACCGACTACACGCTCCTCCTGGTCTCCCGCTACCGCGAAGAACTCCACCGCCGCGCCGACCGGTTCGACGCGCTCCGCGAGGCCGTCCTGCGCACCGCGCCCGCCGTGCTCGCCTCCGCCGCCACGGTCGTCTTCGCGCTCGCGGTCATGCCGCTCGCGTCCGTCGCCTCGACCGCTGCCCTCGGCCCGGTCCTCATCGCGGGCGTCCTCAGCGCCGTCCTGGCCTCGCTGACCCTGCTTCCGGCCGTGCTCTCCCTGTTCGGCCGCGCCGTGTTCTGGCCCGTCGTGCCCAGGCTCAAACCGACCGGAACCGAGGCGCCCCACCGCTTCTGGGGCCGCATCGCCGCAGCCGTCGCCGCCCGGCCGCGCGTCATCGCGACCTCGGCCGCCCTCGTCCTCGCGCTGCTCGCCCTCGGCTGGACCGGCCTCTCCAGTGGCCTCGAACGCTCCGAACTCCTCACTGCCGAGACCGAGGCCCAGCGCGTCGCCGCCCGGCTCGCCGAGCACTACCCTGCCGGTGCCACCGAGCCCGCCGAGGTCTACGTGCGGGCAGCGGCACTCGACGCCGCGACCGCGGTCCTCGCGGGGGCGGACGGCATCGCCGAGACGCGCGAGCCCGAGCACGCCGCCGGCTCCGACTGGGTTCGCGTCACCGCCGTCCTGACCGAAGAACCCTCCTCCGCCGCAGCGGAGGACGCCGTCGCCGACCTCCGCGCCGCGTTCGACGACGCGGGCGTCGACGCGCTCGTCAGCGGCCCGACCGCCACTCAGATGGACCTCGCCGTCGCGAGCGGGCGCGACACCGCGCTCCTCATCCCGCTGATCCTCGCGGTCGTCTTCCTGGTGATCCTCGTGCTCCTGCGGGCGCTCATCGCCGCGGCCGTGCTCATCGCCGCGACGGTCCTGTCCTTCGCCGCCGCGGTCGGCGCCGCCGCGCTCATCCTGGACGCCCTCGGGCACGGCACGGTCGACACGGGCTTCCTCCTCTTCGGGTTCCTGTTCCTCGTGGCGATGGGCGTCGACTACACGATCTTCCTCATGACCCGCGTCCGCGAGGAGGTCCCGCACCGGGGCCACCGCGAGGGCACCCTCAACGCGCTCACCGTCACCGGCGGCGTCATCACCTCGGCCGGGCTGGTCCTCGCGGCGACCTTCACCGTATTGACGCTCATGCCGCTCACCTCGCTCATGCAGCTCGGGGTCGTCGTCTGCGTCGGCGTCCTCTTGGACGCCATCGTGGTCCGGTCCCTCCTCGTCCCCGCGCTCGGCCTGTGGATCGGCGAACGCCTCTGGTGGCCCGGCGCCACCGCGAAACGCGTTGCACGCGAACGGGAACCGTCCGACATTTGATCCCGCACACCGCTGCGGCCGCCTCGCGAACCGGTGTCGCGCGACGGCCGCAACGGTGTGCCACGCGACTGTGAACGTGCACGCGAAATAATGGGATTCATGGGGTTCAAGAGGCGGGATCGCGGCGGCACGTGACAGAACGGCAATCATTTTAACGTTTTCGATCCGGGCATTCGGTCTATTTGGTACAGAAGCGGCTTGCATTCAGTGATGCATGTCGCTATTTTTATGCAAACGTTCACAGTCGCCGGGTTACCGGCGGCGTGATCCCTCAACGGAGACAAGGACACGCGATGCGAGGCAGAGGAGTTGCCGCCGGCGCGGCGGCGGCAGTGCTGGGACTGGCCGGGTGCGGCGGACCGGCCGAGGAGGAGCGGACCTCCGAACTGGAATGGGACGCCGAGGCCGGGCAGTACGTCATCGAGGAGGACATCGCCTCCGGTGCCGTGCCGCTGAAGGTCTGGTTCGAGGAGGACTACCTCGCCGAGGCCGTGATCGCAGCCTTCGAAGCGGAGTTCCAGGACGAGTACCCGAACATGGAGATCGAGTACGAGCTCGTCGCCAAGAACGACGCGGTCGAGAAGATGTCCCTCGCCGGCGAGGCCGGGAACGGCGCCGACGTCTACATGAGCTTCTACGACCAGGTCGCCCGCGCGATCGACGACGGCACCGCCGCGCCGATGGGGGAGTACACCGGTGTGCTCCAGGAGCGGATCAGCGAGGCCTTCACCAGCGTCGTCACGGTCGAGGACCAGATGCACGCCGTGCCCGTGACCACCGAATCGCTCGCGCTCATCTACAACACCACGCTGCTCGAGGAGCTGACCGGCTCCGATCGGCCGGCCGCGACATGGGAGGAGATCGGGTCGCTCGCCGCCGATTATAACGATCCATCGGCGAACCGGTGGACCCTGCGCATGTCCACCGCCGAGATCTACCGGGCCTATCCGATCCTCTCCTCCGCGGGTTGGCAGGTGTACCCCGGCGGCGATGTGGACGCCCCCGGGTTCGACGACCCGGCCCTCACCGACGCGCTCGACTACTACGCCGGCCTGCGCGAGCTCTACGACGTGCCCAGCGCCGACAGCACCTGGGAGACCATCGAAGAGGCCTTCGCCAAGGGCGAGACGCCCTACGTCATCACCGGTCCATGGAGCTTCTCGCTCTTCGACGCCGGCGCCGCCGAGCACGGCTTCGACTACGGCGTGACCACGCTGCCGGGCATCGAGGGCGGTGAGCCCGCGGGCTCGTTCGCCGGGATGCACGTCGCGGTCGTCTCCGGCTACTCCGAACATCCCGCCGCGGCCAGGGTCTTCGCGAACTTCATGGCCTCCGACGCGGGCGCCGCCGCCGTCTACGGCGCGACCGGTCAGATCCCCGCGATCAGCGGCGACCTGCTCTCGGGCATCGAAGGCATCGCCGACGACCCGCACGTGGCCGGCGTCGTCGCCCAGTCCGCGAACGCCGAACTCATCCCTCAAGTGCCGCAGTATTTCTGGGAGACCGGCAACACCATGGTCATCGACGTCTGGGACGGCCTCTCCGACGCCGCGGCGGCGCAGGAGAAGGCCGCCGCCAGCTACAGCGAACTGCACGGACTCTGAGGACCGGCGGCAGTGACCACCACGACGAACCCGGAAACCCCCGCCCCGACCCGGGACCGCGCCCCGCGCGGCCCGGGCTGCCTCCCCGCTGCGGTGCCGGGCCTCGCCTCGGCGCTGGCGTGGGGGGCCGGGCAGCTCATCAACCGGCAGGCGGGCAAGGCCGCGTTCTTCTTCGCGGCATTCGCCGGAACCATCGCCTGGGAGATCGCCAGCGGCAACTACTACCCCGGGATGGACTTCACGGCGCGCGCCAACGGCGGCTTCTTCATCCACGGCCTGTGGGGCCTGGCCACGCTCGGCACCCAGCCGCGCGAGATGACCCTGACAGGCCTCACCGAGGGCGACAACTCGATCGTCCTCATGGCCAACGGCCTCATCGCGCTCCTGACCCTGGCGCTGCTCGCCGTCCTGTGGGGATGGAGCGTCCGCGACGCCGTCCGGTACCGGGCCGCCCTGAACGCTGGCGGCGCGGCCGAGACCTCGCGCGCCTACTTCAGGCGGCTGTGGGAGGGCGCGTTCGCGTACATCGTGCTCTCACCGGGCATGGTCCTCCTGGTCTTCATGGCGGTCCTGCCGGTGCTCTTCGGCATCCTCGTCGCGTTCACGAACTACAACCGGGACAACCTCCCGCCCAAGAACCTCGTCGACTGGGTCGGGTTCGACAACTTCGCGACGATCTTCGCCGTCCCCTCCTGGACCGAGACGTTCGGCGGCATCCTGGGCTGGACCGTCGTGTGGGCCGTCCTCGCCACCGTCACGACGTACGCCGCGGGAATGCTCCAGGCCGTGCTGCTCGCCAGCCCGAAAGTGAAGTTCCCGCGGATGTGGCGCTCGGTGTTCCTGCTGCCGTGGGCCGTGCCGGCGATAGTCTCGGCCCTGGTGTTCCGCTCGATGTTCAACGGCCAGTTCGGACCCGTCAGCCAGTGGCTGGTCGACCTCGGCGTCACCGACGAGCGGGTCTACTGGTTCACCGACCCGTCCCACCCCAACCTCGCCCGCGCCGTGGCCCTCCTGGTCAACCTGTGGCTCGGCTTCCCGTTCTTCATGGCCCTCGTCGGCGGCGTCCTCGCGAACATCCCCGAGAGCTACTACGAGGCCGCGCGCATCGACGGCGCCGGGCCGGTGCAGCAGTTCCGGCACATCACGCTGCCGATCGTCCAGCGGACCGTCATGCCCCTGCTCGTGCTGTCGTTCGTGCACAACTTCAACAACTTCGGCGTCATCTACTTCCTCACCGAGGGCGGTCCGGACAATGTGGACTACCGGTTCGCCGGGAGCACGGACCTGCTCGTCACGTGGCTGTTCAAGCTCACCCTCGACAACCGCCTCTACAACATCGGCGCGGTCATGAGCCTGGTCGTGTTCGTCATCGTCGGCACGATCTCGGTGCTGAACCTCAACCGCACCAAAGCGATCCGGGAGCTGTGATGGCCGCAGTCAACCAGCGGGCGCGCGACCGCGCCACCTCCGCGCTGCTCCACCTCCAGCTCCTCGCGGTCGCGGTCGTCGTGGTCTTCCCGCTCCTGTGGGTCGTCGGCTCCTCGTTCGGGCCCGCCGGGGGACTGGCGAACGCGGGCCCGATCCCCGCGGACGCGACGCTCGACAACTACACCGAGCTGTTCACCCAAACCGACTACGGCCGCTGGTACCTGAACTCGCTGTACGTCGCGGTGCTCAACATGGCCGGATCGGTCGCGCTCTCAGCGCTGTGCGGCTGGGTGTTCGCCCGCATCCGCTTCCGCGGCCGCAAGGCGAGCATGCTCGGCATCCTCATCCTGCAGATGTTCCCGAGCTTCCTCACCGCGATCGCCGTGTACATGCTGTTCCTCAACTTCGGGCTGCTCGACTCCCTCACGGGGCTCGCGCTGGTGAGCATCGCCGCCGCCCTGCCGTACAACACGTGGCTCATGAAGGGCTATACGGACAACCTGCCCGCGAGCCTCGACGAGGCCGCGGCGCTCGACGGCGCGGGGCGGCTGACCATCTTCCGCAAGATCGTGCTGCCGCTCATGCGCCCGATGCTCACCTTCGTGGCGATCACGAGCTTCACGGCGCCGTGGATGGACTTCATCCTGCCGCGGCTGCTGCTGCAGAGCAGCGACAAGCAGACGGTGGCGATCGGCCTGTTCCAGCTGATCACCGACCAGTACGCCAACGACTTCACCACGTTCGCCGCCGGAGCGGTGGTGCTCGCGGTGCCGATCACGATCCTCTACATCGTCCTGCAGCGACACCTCGTCACCGGCGCCATGGCAGGGGCGGAGAAGGGATGAGACCCACCGGCCCCCTCCAGGGCCTCGACCGCCCGGGCGCGCGGCGCCCGGCACCCCCATCGCAAAGGAGCGACACATGAGACGCATTGTCGCGGTGGCCCTCGCCGCCGCCTTGAGCTTCACCGCCTTCGCCACCGCCTCGCCCGCCCAGGCCGTGCGCGACGACTTCTACATGGGCGTGGACCCCGGCACCCTCATCGACGTGGAGCGGTCCGGGATCCGCTTCTCCGACAACGGGGTCCAGGACGACGCCCTGAGCATCATGGCCGACAACGGCGCCAACCTGGTGCGCCTGCGGCTGTGGAACAACCCGTACAGCTCCTCGGGCCAGGCCTACGGCGGCGGCACGAACGACCTCGCCAAGACCATCGCGATGGCGCAGCGCGCCAAGGCCCTCGGCATGGACGTGCTGCTCGACCTCCACTACTCGGACTTCTGGGCAGACCCGGGCAAGCAGATCAAGCCCAAGGCCTGGCAGAGCCTGTCGTACAGCCAGCTGACGACCGCGGTGCGCGACTACTCCCGCAGCGTCGTCTCGCAGATGGCCGCCGCGGGCGCGACCCCCGACATCGTGGAGGTCGGCAACGAGATCACCAACGGCATGCTGCTGCCGACCGGCAGCACCTCGAACTGGAGCCAGCTGGGCGGCCTGCTCAAGGCCGGAATCGCGGGCGTCCACGAGGGCGCGGGCGGCATCGAGATCGCGCTGCACCTCGACCGCGGCGGCAACAACGCCGCCTACCGCACCTGGTTCGACAACGCCCGCAACCAGGGCGTGCCGTACGACATCATCGCCATGTCCTACTACCCGTACTGGCACGGCACGCTGAGCCAGTTGCGCACCAACATGAACGACGTCGCCGCCCGGTACGGCAAGGACGTGCTCATCGTGGAGACCGCCTACGCCCACACCCTCACCGACTGCGACGGGCGCGGCAACATCTTCACCAGCTCCCACGCGCAGGAGTCGGGCTATCCGGCCACGGTCGCGGGGCAGACGCAGTTCCTGCGGGATCTGCGCAACGCCGTGCAGGCCGTGCCGAACGACCGCGGCCGCGGCCTGGTCTGGTGGGAGCCGGCCTGGCTGGGCACCACGAGCTGGGCGAACCAGGCGGGCATGGCGTACATCAACGACTTCGCGGGCGAGAGCAACGCCTGGGACAACCAGGGCCTGTTCAACTGCAGCGGCGCGGCCGTCTCGACTCTCGACGTCTTCGCCGAGACCACCGGCGGCGGGGACCCCGGCACCGGCCAGAACGTGCTCGCCAACGGCGGCTTCGAGACCTCCGGCAGCCCCGCGAGCGGCTGGAGCGTGTGGGGGCCGACCAGCGCCGACACCAGCGCGGTCTTCCGCGAATCGCGCGGCAGCATCTACCAGGGCTCGAGCAAGCTCACCTTCTGGAAGTCCACTGCGTACACCGCCTCGGCCTACCAGGCGGTGACCGTGCCGAACGGGACCTACACGCTCACCGCCTGGGTCATGAACGGCGGCGGCCAGAGCGCGGCGCGCTTGTACGCCAAGCACCACGGCGGCACCGAACGCCAGGCCGGTCTGCCCGTGACCTCGACGTGGACGCAGGTGACCATCGCCGGCATCCAGGTCACCAGCGGCCGGATCGAAGCCGGCTTCTACACGAGCGCCAACGGCGGCAACTGGATCAACGTCGACGACGTGCGCCTGGTCCGGACCGCGTGAGGGGGGGCGGGGGCGGCCGCGCGCCGCCCCCGCCGACCACGCGCACGGACCACCGAAGGAAGGACCGGGTTTTGGTACGGAAACGGCCGACCATCAACGACGTCGCGGCGGCCTCGGGCGTCTCGACGGGGACCGTCTCGCGCGTCCTCAACGGGCACGCGAACGTCTCGCTCGCCGCCGAACTGGCGGTGCGGCGGGCCGTGGACGAGACCGGCTACGTCGTCAACCGGGCGGCCCGCAGCCTCAAGACCAGCCGCACCGGCTCGGTCGTGATGGTGGTGTCCGAGCCGCAGGAGCGGCTGTTCGAGGACCCGAACTTCCCGGTGCTGCTGCGGGCGGCCACGCGGCGGCTCGCCGAGCGGGACATGTCCTTGGTGCTCATGGTGGTCGACGACGAGGGGCGCGACCGGGTCGCCCGGTACCTGCGCGGCGGCCACGCCGACGGGGTGCTCCTCATCTCGGCCCACGCGGGCGACCCGCTGCTGGAGTCCATCGAGCGCAGCGGGGTCCCGGCCGTGGCGTGCGGCGCGGTCCTCGGCAGCGAGCGCGTCGTCCCGTACGCGGCGGCCGACGACCGCGGCGGCGCCAAGCTGATCACCGAATACCTGGTGGGCCTGGGCCGCCGCAGGATCGGCATGGTCACCGGTCCGCTCGACACGCCCGGCGGGACGCTCCGGATGGAGGGCTTCACCGGCGTGCTCGGGCGCAAGGCGACCAAGCGCATGGTGGTGCACGGCGACTACACGCAGGCCGGCGGCGAGCGGGCCATGACCGAGCTCCTGGCGAACGTCCCGGCGCTCGACGCGGTCTTCGTCGCATCCGACCTCATGGCGGCAGGGGCGCTGCAGGCGCTCCAGCGGGCGGGCCGGGCGGTGCCCGGCGACGTGGCGGTGGGCGGGTTCGACGACTCCGCGATCGCCGCGGCGACGAGCCCCATGCTCACCACCGTCCGCCAACCGCTCGACCGGGTCGCGGAGGAGGCCGTGCGCCTGCTCATCGCCCTGCTCGACGGCGAGCCGGCCGAGTCGGTCGTGCTGCCCACCGAACTGGTCGTGCGCGGCTCGGCCTGAGCCGGCACCGCCCCAGGGAAAACCGTTCGCAAGCGCTCGCCGGAACGCTTGACCAAGTATCGATTTATCCATATAATTCAATTTGTTGTAACCGCTTCCACGGAAGCCGCGGCCTTGAGACCTGAAGGACCGCGACATGAACGGGGCCGACCCGGCAGCGGCCTCCTCACACGACCTCCCACCCGGCGCCGCGAGCGCGCCCGCACCGCCACGGCCGTGCGCCAGCGCACGGCCGCCGATCTCCCGAACCTCACTCAAGGAGCAACCATGCCAATGCAGCGCAGGACCTTCCTCGGCCTCGGCGCCATGGCGGCCGCCGGCGCGGGCGCCGCCCTCCTCGGCGGCGCCCCGGCGCACGCCGACCCCGCCCCCTCCACCCCGTTCGCCGTCGGCGTGCGCCGCTACAACTGGACCCGCGGCAGCCGCCCCTGCACCACCTACGTCTACTACCCGGCCACCGGCTCGGCAGGCGGCAGCCCGGTGACGGACGCCCCCGCCGCGAACGGCGTCTTCCCCGTCTACAACTTCACCCACGGTTACGGCAGCAGCCCCCAGAACTCGCTGTTCATCATCAGCGCGCTGGCCGCGGCGGGCTTCGTCGTCCCCGCTCCGCACTTCAACCACAACTTCACCGACGTCAACAACGGCAACACCTCCAAGGACGTCTCGCAGATCCTCACGAACACGCTGGCGCTCAACGCGAGCGGACCCCTGGCCGGGCGGATCGACACCAGCGTCGGCGTGGGCGTCTCGGGCCACTCCCTGGGCGGCATGACCACCCACGGCCTGTTGACCTCCTGGCCCGACAGCCGGATCGTCTCCGCCAACCCGCAGTCCTGCGTGGACATGGGCAACCCGGCGGCGGCCGTGAACGCGAAGGTCCTCTTCGTCCACGGCGACCGGGACTCGACCACCACCTACTCCTCAGCGCGCCAGGCGTACACGGAGATGAACTGGCCCAAGGCCTTCCTGACATTCGTCGGCGGCAGCCACACCAGTTTCTGGAGCGACCAGCGGTTCCCGCGCACGGTCGTGGACTGGGCGCGCTGGACCATGTACGGGGACACCGCCGCCCGCGACCGCCTCCCGTCCGACGCGGCCGGGTCGAACACCAGGTGGGAGTCCCAGCTCGGCGACACGCCCGGCCCTTCGGGGCACTACCGGTTGATCGCCCAGCACAGCGGCAAGTACGCCGACATCGACGCGCTCTCCACCGCGGCCGGGGCGCGGCTGATCCAGTGGGCGCCCACCGGCCGCACCAACCAGGACTTCGCGTTCACCGACGCGGGGGAGGGGCACGTCAGGATCAAGGCCCGCCACTCCGGACTGGTCCTGCAGGCGGGCAGCGGCAGCGGGGCCGACATCACCCAGCAGCCCGAGAGCACCTCGACGAGCCAGCACTGGCGCGTCACCGACAACGGCGACGGCACGGTCAGCCTCATCAACCGCTCGAGCGGCCTCGCGATGGACGTCTGGGAGAAGTCCACCGCGGACGGCGCTCGCATCTCGCAGTACACCCCGAACGGTGCCCCGAACCAGCGCTTCACCCGCCAGGCCGTCTGACCCGCGCGTATTGGAACGATCCAACCGCCCGACGCGGCTCGCACCGCCGCGGCGGGCGGCCCTCGACCATCCGATCTGGAGTGAACATGCACAAGCCAACCTCTCGCAAGGCGCGACGCCTGCGAGCCCCCGCGGCGGCGGTGATCGGCCTCGTGGCCGCGGCCGCCACGATGATCACACTGAACGCCGCCGACGCCGCCACCGTCCGCTATGAAGCCGAGAGCGCACCGGCCACCTGCGACGGCACCATCGACACGAACCACGCCGGCTTCTCCGGCAGCGGGTTCTGCAACTCGAGCAACGCCGCGGGCGCGGCGAACCAGTTCACGGTGAACGCCGCGAGCGCGGGCACCGCGACCCTGGCGATCCGGTACGCCCACGGCGGCACCGACACCCGCTCGGCCGACATCGTCGTCAACGGCACGACCGTCCAGGCGGCGAGCGCCTTCCCCGCCACCGGAGCCTGGACGACCTGGTCGACGAAGAACGTGACGATCCCGGTCAACGCCGGTGCGAACACGGTCCGCCTGGCCGCCTCCACCGCAGCCGGGCTGGCGAACATCGACTTCATCGAACTCGAGGACGGCGCCCCGCCGCAGACCGGCGACGGCCGCTACGAGGTCGAGGCGCTGACGCGCGGCGTGACCGTGGTGCCCTCGGGCAGCGGCCGACTCGTCTCGTGGCGGCTGCTCGGCACCGATCCATCCAATGTGGCCTTCAACGTCTACCGCGACGGCGCGAAGGTCAACGCCTCGCCGCTCACCGGTGCGTCGAACTACCTCGACACCGGCGGCGCCGCCACCTCCCAGTACACCGTCCGCTCGGTTGTGAACGGGACCGAGGGGCCGGCCGCGGGCGCCGAAGCGGTGTTCAACTCCAGCGGTCACCTCAACATCCCGATCCAGCGACCCTCGGCGAGCGGCTTCACTTACGAGGCCAACGATGTCAGCGTCGGCGACCTGGACGGGGACGGCGACTACGAGTACATCGTCAAGTGGTACCCGTCCAACGCCAAGGACAACGCGCAGGCGGGCGTCACCGGCAACACCATCATCGACGCCTACCAGCTCAACGGCCAGCGCTTGTGGCGCATCGACCTGGGCCGCAACATCCGCTCGGGCGCGCACTACACCCAGTTCCAGGTCTTCGACTACGACGGCGACGGCAAGGCCGAGGTCGCGATGAAGACCGCCGACGGCACCCGCGACGGCGCCGGGACCGTCATCGGCAACGCCAGCGCCGACTACCGCAACGGCGACGGCTACATCCTCTCCGGGCCCGAGTTCCTCACGGTCTTCAACGGCCAGACCGGCGCGGCGATGGACACCGTCAACTACAACCCGCCGCGCGGCAACGTCTCGTCCTGGGGCGACAACTACGGCAACCGGGTCGACCGGTTCCTCGCCGGGACCGCCTACCTCGACGGCGCGACCCCGTCGATGATCTTCGCCCGCGGCTACTACACGCGCTCGGTGATCTGGGCGGTCGACTGGAACGGCACCGACCTGACCACCCGCTGGACCTTCGACTCCAACACCGCCGGCTCCCAGTACGCGGGCCAGGGCGCGCACAGCCTCTCCATCGCCGACCTCAACGGCGACGGGAACCAGGACGTCGTCTACGGCGCCATGGCGGTCGGCTCGAACGGGCAGGCGCTGTGGAACACCCGGTTCGGCCACGGGGACGCGCTGCACGTCTCGGACTTCGTGCCGAGCCGCGCGGGCCAGGAGGTCTTCATGGTGCACGAGGCCGGCAACCAGCCGTCCTCGCACCTGAACGGCTCCAACGGCCAGATCATGTTCCAGACCGGCGCGAGCGGCGACAACGGCCGCGGCGTGGCCGCGAACGTGCTCGCCTCCAACCCGGGCGCGGAGTACTGGTCGGCGAACGTCGGCGGCCTGCTCAACGCCTCGGGTCAGAACATCGGGGCGAAGCCCGGCTCGATGAACTTCCTGTCATGGTGGGACGGCGACGGCGAGCGCGAACTGCTCGACGGCACCCAGATCACCAACTACCCCTCGGGCACGCTCCTGAGCGGTTCGGGCGTCACGTCGAACAACGGCACCAAGTCCACTCCGGCGCTCTCGGCGGACCTGTTCGGCGACTGGCGCGAAGAGGTCGTCTGGAAGACCTCCGACAGCTCCGCTCTGCGGATCTACGCGACCCCGCACCAGACGAACCTGCGCATCGCGACCCTCATGCACGACCCTCAGTACCGGGTCGCGATCGCCTGGCAGAACACGGCCTACAACCAGCCGCCGCACCCGAGCTTCTACATCGGCAGCGACAAGACCGCCTACCCCTGGCCCGACGTCCACACCCCGTGAGACCCGCATGCCCCGGGCGCCCGTGCCGGAGGCGCCCGGGGCATGCGCCCGCCCTGTGCCGCTCGCATGCGGCCAACGACCCGGCCGCGGTCCCGCCCCGGCCCATCTCCCACCTGGAGCGATCATGAGCACTTGCGACACCGCCGGCCCGTTCGGGGCCAAGTTCACCCGCCGCGCCCTGGCCGGCCTGGTCGCCGGAGCGGCGGCGGGCGGACTCGCCGCCGCCGCACCCGCGCGCGCCGCGTTCGAACCCGGCGCCTGGTACCTCCTCCAGAGCCGCCACTCAGGTCTCTACCTCGACATCGAGGGCCGCTCGACCGCGAACGGCGCCATGCTGGTGCAGTGGAACCGCACCGACGCGACCAACCAGCAGTTCCGCTTCCTCGACGCGGGCGGCGGCTACTTCAAGATCCAAGTGCGCCACTCGAACGCGGTCCTCGACCTGCGCGACTCGAGCCGGGCCGACGGCGCGGACGTCGTCCAGTGGGCCGACGACGGCGGCACCGACCAGCACTGGCAGATCCTCGACGACGGCACCTACCTGCGCTTCGTGAACCGCCACTCCGGCAAGGCCCTCGACGTGTGGGCCAAGTCCACCACCGCCGGGGACCGCATCTCCCAGTACACCTCGAACGGCGGCACGAACCAGCAGTTCCGGGCGGTGCCCGTCGGCGCCCCTCCCAGCGACGGCACGCCCACGATCTTCATCGCCTCCGACTCCACCGCCCAGACCTACAACTCCGGCTACTTCCCGCAGATGGGCTGGGGCCAGAAGCTCGCCGGTTACTTCGACGCGAACACCGCGGTGGCGAACCACGCCATCGGCGGGCGCTCCTCGCGCTCGTTCATCAACGAGGGCCGCCTGGCCGCGATCCTCAACGCGATCCGCCCCGGCGACTACCTCTTCGTCCAGTTCGGGCACAACGACGCCACGGTCTCGCGGCCCGAGCGGTACACCTCGCCCGCGGACTACAAGATGTACCTGCGCGACCACTACATGGCGGGCGCGACCGCGCGCGGCGCCGTCCCGGTCCTGCTCACCCCCGTCTCGCGGCGCGACTACGACTCCAGCGGCAACTTCCGGGTCTCCTTCCCCGACTACGTCAACAAGGTCTACGAGCTCGCCAACGAGACCGGCGTCGCCATGATCGACCTCTCGGCCCGCTCGCGCGCCTACCTCAACGGCATCGGCCCCGAAGCCGCCAAACGCGTCTTCCTCCACCTCGCCGCCGGTCAGTACCCGGCCTTCCCCAACGGCGTCGCCGACAACACCCACTTCCAGGAGTACGGCGCGAACCAGATGGCGCGCATCGTCTCCGAAGGCGCGAAGGCGCTCCCGCTCCCCATCGCCGGGCACGTGAAGTAGCCCGGGACAGTCCATTCCTCCTCGAGATCGGAGCGGTCATGCCGTCCTCCCCGTGGCTGCGCAAGCCGGCCGCCGTCCTGGCGGCCGCGGCAGCGGTCCTCACCTTCCTGGTCTTCACCCCCGCGGCAGCGTCCGCCGCGCCCGACACCTCGGCCTGGTACGTGATCCAGTCGCGGTCCTCCGGGCTCGTGTTCGAGATCCAGGGCGCCTCAACCGCGACCGGCGCCGGCCTGGTCCAGAACACCCGCACCGACGCGCAGAGCCAGCAGTTCCGGTTCATCGACTCAGGCGGCGGCTACTACCGCATCCAGGCCCGGCACTCGGGCCAGGTGATCGACGTGTGGGGCAAGAGCCTCGCCGACGGCGCGACGATCGCGCAGTACACCGACCAGAACTCCACCAACCAGCAGTGGCAGGTGCAGGAGAGCGGCGGCTACGCGACGTTCATCAGCCGCCTGTCCGGCAAGGCGCTCGACGTCTGGGAGCGCTCGACGACCCCCGGCACCCGTATCAGCCAGTACACCCCCAACGGCGGCGCCAACCAGCAGTTCCAGCTGATCCCCGTCGGCGGCGGCACCCCGGGCGGCGGCCTCGACGGCTGCACCGGCACCTCGCCGATCACCTGCCGCTACAACGTGGCACCGGGAACGTACGAGGTCACCGTGGTCCTCGGCGGCGCCCAGACGGGATCCACAGTGGTCACCGCCGAGTCCCGGCGCACCATGCTCGGCACCACGGCCACCGCCGCCGGGCAGCAGGTGACCAAGACTTTCACCGTCAACGTGCGCAACCCCGAAGGCCAGCCCACGGGCGCCACCGGCAGCCAGGGACTCGACCTGTACTTCGGCGGCTCCGCGCCGCGCGTCAGCAGCGTGACGGTCACCCCCGCAAGGCAACCCCAGCTCTTCCTCGCCGGGGACTCCACCGTCTGCGACCAGTCCACCCGCCCGTACACCGGCTGGGGCCAGCAGCTCCCGCAGTACTTCGACCAGGGCCTCTCGGTCGCCAACTACGCCGACTCGGGCGACAGCTCCGGCTCCTTCCTCTCGGACTCGCGGCTCTTCCCGACCATGCGCCCGCTCATCCGCCCCGGCGACGTCGTGCTCATCCAGTTCGGGCACAACGACAAGCAGACCAGCGCCGCCACCTTCCGCTCGAACCTCACCCGGCTCATCGACGGCGTCGAGGCCCAAGGCGGCGTCCCAGTCCTCGTCACACCGATCGTCCGCCGCTCGTTCAACGGCGACGGCACCCTCAACAACGGCACCGCCCTGCACGTCAACGGCGTCGGCGCCGACCTGCCCCGTGAGATGCGCTCCCTCGCCCAGCAGCAGGGCGTGCAACTCATCGACCTCACAGCGCTCACCAAGCAGATGGTCGAGCAGCTCGGCCCGGAACGCTCCAAGGCCCTCTTCCTCACCAACGAGGCGAGCGACAACACCCACACCTCCGAGTACGGCGCCGACCAGTTCGCGCAGCTCGTCCGCAATGAGATGCGCCGCCAGGGCATCGTGCCCGCCGGCCTGTTCCGCTGAGAGGAGACGCCTTGCACAGCAGACGATCACGATCCGCGGCCGGCGCCTGCGCCGCGCTCGCGCTGGCCGGAGCGCTCGTAGGCGCGCTCGGACCGGCCGACGCGGCCTCCGCCCTGTACGGCACCGCCGACATCCAGCCGATCGAGAGCAACCTGGCCCTGAAACCCTGGGTCGAGGCGACCGCGAGCAGCGGTGCCGCGACCGCCCCGCTCGCGGTCGACGGCGATTCCGGGACCGCCTGGGCACCGACCGAACCCGCTGCGGGCCAATGGCTCCAACTGGACCTCGGTGGCGCCTACGACAACCTCCGCAAGGTCCACGTGGCCTTCGCCGACCCGGGAGCCGTCCACCAGTACCGGGTGGAAGCCTCCTCTGACGGCGAGACGTGGGCGACCGTCGCCGACCGGACCGGCGCCCAAGCACCGGGCGCGGGCGGAGTCGACCTGTTCACCCGGCCCGGGACGAGGTTCGTGCGGGTCGCCGTCACCGGAGCCTCACCGGGCGCGGCGGTCGGCGTCAGCGAGCTCGAGGTCTACAACTACCTGCGAGACGACGTCGTCCTCGGCGCCGATCTGTCCTGGATGGACGACCAGCGGGGCCGCGAGTACTGGGTCCACCCGCAGGCCGAGGACCGCGGGGCGGGGCCGTTCCTGCTCGACGTCATGCAGGACAGGGGCATGGAGTACACGCGGCTGCGGGTGTTCAACGAGCCGCGAAACGAGTCCACCGGCAACCCGAACGCTATCCCGTACCAGGGCCCCGAGCGCACGCTCACCTCCGCGAGGTGGGTCGCCGAACGCGGGCTCGGCCTCGGCATCGACTTCCACTACGCCGACTCGTGGGCCGACCCCGGCAAGCAGCCCAAGCCCCGCGCCTGGGCCGGGCTGGAGTTCGAGGAGCTGACCGACGCGGTCTACGACTACACCCGCGAGTACGTCGCGCAGCTGGTCGCCCAGGGCACCGTCCCGGACAAGGTCGCGGTCGGCAACGAGATCGCCAACGGGTTCATGTGGGGCAGTGAGGCGGTCGGCGCTCCGTCCACAGAGGCCGTGCACGCGGGCGCCGACCCGCCGTACTTCCGCAATCAGGCCGCGCTCTACCAGTCCCAGCCCGGCGGCGGCATCCTGTGGCAGTACCGGTTCTCGCAGGACCCCGCCGAACATCAGCGCTACCTGGACTCCTGGGACCGGTTCACCACCCTGCTCGCCGCCGGGATCGCGGCCGTGCGCGACGCCTCGCCGGAGTCCCAAGTGGAACTGCACTCGGTGGTCGGGCGCATCAGCGGCATGGGCAAGGCGGGGGAGTACTGGCAGCAGTTGACGACCCGTCTCAACGCCAAAGGCCAGGACTTCGACGTGCTCGCCCTCTCGTACTACCCCGAGCACCACGGCAGCCTCGCGCAGATGGAGGCGAACCTCCACACGCTCGCCACCGCCTACCCGCAGTACGAGCTCGAGATCGCCGAGACCTCCTACCCCGCCACCGGCGGCGGCACCATGCCGAACTCGACGTTCCCGCGCACCGTCCAGGGCCAGGCCGATGCCGTACAGGCCGTCTTCCAGATGGTCAACGACATCGTGGACAACCGCGGGGCCGGGGCCCTCACCTGGGAGCCCGCGGGCTTCCAAGCGATGTTCCGGGCGGTGCCGGGCATGGCGAACACGTACGAGCCGAACGCCTCGATCGACGTCTACCACCGCAGCCGCGCCACCCATGTCATCGAGGACACGGTCTACCGCAGCGCCCTGACCGGCAGCGCAGCCGAACTGCCGGGCACGGTCGAGGTCCTCACTGTCGCCGACGGCTCCCGATCGGCCGTCCCGGTCGACTGGGGCGACCTCCCCGCGACCGATGCGCCGGGCCGGACCGCGGTCACCGGAACGACCGAGTACGGCGAGGTCACCGCGGTCGTCGATGTCGTGGACGCTTACGCCGCACCGGCATGCGACACGGTCGTGACCGGTGTGCGGTCCGGCCCGCTGTCGATCGCGTCCGGCACCACCTGCCTGGCCGAGGGCACCGCAGTCCACGGCCCGGTGACCGTCGCCCCGGGGGCCGGCCTGGTCGCCGACGGCGCGCAGATCCGAGGACCGGTGACCACCACGAGTGCGGCGGTCGTGTTCCTCTGCGGCACCGACATATCCGGTCCCGTGACACTGGACGGCGGCACCGCGGTCACCCTCGGCGACCCCGCCCTGGACTGCGCGTCCAACGAGATCCGCGGCCCCGTCTCGGTCACGGGCTCATCGGGCTGGAACGTCATCGCGGGCAACGACATCAGCGGCCCGCTGTCATGCAGCGGCAACGAACCGGCCCCGGCCGGATCGGGCAACGACGTGCGGGGGCCGAAGAGCGGCCAGTGCGCCGGACTGTGAACCGAAGGGCCCGGCGGTGCGCCGGGCCCTTCGTCCGCAGGCGTTCAGGCGGTCGACTCCCGCTGCACGACCTCGAACGGCGCAGTGAACTCGCGTGGCGGGATCAGCGGGTCGTCGATGCGGGAGAGGATCAGGTCGACGGCCTTGGCGGCCTTCCACCGGTGGTCGGGGGCCACGGTCGACAGCGACGGGATGAAGACCTCCGACTCGGGCAGGTCGTCGAAACCGATGACGCGGACGTCGCCGGGGACGCTCACGCCGCGGTCGTGCAGGCCCCGGATCACGCCCATGGCCACCATGTCGTTGAGCGCCACCACACCGTCCGCGCCGAGCCCTGAGTCCGCGATCCGGCGGCCGGTGGCGCGGGCGCCCTCGCGCGAGAGCGCGTCGACGACGAAGCGCAGCCGCGGGTCGGGCCGGATCCCGCGCTCCTCGAGCGCCGTCCGGTAGCCGTTGTACCGCCGCGTGAACATCGTGAGCCGGTCGAGGTTCCCGCCGGTGACGACCGCGATCCGCTTGCAGCCCCGGTCGAGCAGGTGCGCGGTCGCGGCGGCGGTGCCGGCCTCGTTCGCGACGGTGACGTGGTCGAACCGGCCTGCGGGGTCCTGCTCGCCGAGGACGACGATCGGCGGGCTCTGGTCGGTCAGCGGGAGTCCGGGTGCGTCGGCTTCGGCGTTCGCCAGGGAGAGGATGAGGCCGTCGAGCTGGAGCCGGCGCGACTGCGCGACGGCCGCGGCCTCGCCCACGGCGACGGCGCCCGTCTGCTCGACCGCGACGTGGTAACCGTGCCGCCGCGCCTCCTCGATCACCAGCGCGGCGAACATCCCGAAGTAGGCGTTGCCGACCTGCGGCACGGCGAGCCCGATGACGCCGCTGCGGCCGGACCGGAGGCTCCGCGCCGCCGCGTTGATCTGGTACCCGGACTCGCGGATGGCGGCGAGGACCCGTTCGCGGGCTTCGGGGCTGACCCTGACGCGGTCGTTGATGACGTTGGAGACGGTCATCGTCGAGACTCCGGCGAGCTCCGCCACGTCGTTCATGGTGATCCTGCCGCGCTTCACCACGCCTCCACAACTCGCGCATCGGCCGCTTCCGGGGGTCCGGGGAGCGCCAGGGGTCCGCCGCGGCGGGGGCGCCGCGGACCCCGAGTGTATCGGTCCGCGCCGGACCGGCCGCCGAGCGGACGAGTCGCCGGGCCTGAGCGGGCAGCGCGGTCGGGGCGGGTCCTGTCCGCCCGGTCCCCTTGACCAAACATCGAAATATATCTATAGTTCGAAAGCATAAGTTTCGGTATGTTCTCCGAAAGTTTCGATCACCCAGGGATTGAACATGATCAACACCTCACCGAGGCGGCGGCATCGCGTCTGGTCGGCGCTCGCCGCAGTCGCGACCGTGGGCCTCACCGCCACGACCGCGCTCGTGCTCTCATCAGGGACCGCACAGGCCGCGAGCACGCTCGGGGCCTCCGCCGCCGAGAGCGGCCGCTACTTCGGGGCGGCCGTCGCCGGCAACCGCCTCAGCGAGTCCGGCTACGCCAACACCCTCGCGACCGAGTTCAACTCGGTCGTGGCCGAGAACGCCATGAAGTGGGACGCGACCGAGCCGAACCCGGGCCAGTTCAACTTCTCGGGCGGCGACCAGATCGTCAGCTGGGCGCAGGCCCGCAACATGAAGGTCCGCGGCCACACCCTGGTCTGGCACGCCCAGCAGCCCGGGTGGGTGCAGAACCTGACCGGGCAGAACCTGCGCAACGCGATGCTCAACCACATCGCCGGCGTCGCGAACCACTACGAGGGCAAGGTCTTCGCCTGGGACGTGGTCAACGAGGCGTTCGAGTGGGACGGCTCGCGCCGCCAGTCGAACCTGCAGATCCAGCTCGGCAACGGCTGGATCGAGGAGGCCTTCCGCGCCGCGGACGCCGCCGACCCGAACGCCCGCCTCTGCTACAACGACTACGGCACCGACGCCATCAACTCCAAGAGCACCGCGATCTACAACATGGTGCGCGACTTCAAGGCCCGCGGCGTCCCGATCGACTGCGTCGGCTTCCAGTCCCACCTCGCCTCCAACGAGAACCTGAGCAGCTACCAGGCCAACCTCCAGCGCTTCGCCGACCTCGGCGTGGCCGTGGAGATCACCGAGCTCGACGTCGGCCAGGGCTCCGGCCAGGCGGCGACCTACGAGACCGTCACCAAGGCCTGCATGGCCGTCTCCCGCTGCACCGGCATCACCGTGTGGGGCGTGACCGACAAGTACTCGTGGCGCGACGACAACCCGCTGCTCTTCGACGGCAACTACCAGAAGAAGCCGGCCTACCACTCGGTGCTCGCGGCGCTGAACAACGGCACCCCCGGCGGCGGCGGCGACTCGGGCCAGCTGCGGAGCGCCGCGTCGAACCGCTGCCTCGACGTGCCGAACCAGTCCACGACGAACGGCACCCAGCTGCAGATCTACGACTGCTGGACCGGCGCGAACCAGCAGTGGACCTACGCCAACGGCGAGATCTCGGTCTACTCCGGAACCACCCGCAAGTGCCTTGACGCCTCGGGCGGCGGCACTGCCAACGGCACGGCCGCGATCATCTGGAGCTGCCACGGCGGCGCCAACCAGCGCTGGAACCTGAACTCCAACGGCTCCATCACCAACGCCGCCTCGGGCCTGTGCCTCGACGTGGCCGGTGCTGCGACCGCCAACGGCACCAAGGTCCAACTCTGGTCCTGCACCGGCGCCGCCAACCAGCGGTGGTCCTTCGCATAACACTCCTGCTCCCAAGGGAAAACGACCGGGCGGCCCGCATGGGCCGCCCGGTCCTTCCGCGTTCGGCCCGACGCGAGCGGGCGTCCGGGGCTCAGGACTCCGGCGTGAGGTCGACCCTGCGGAGCAGCTGGGCGTTGAGGGCGACCACGATGGTGGAGGCCGACATCAGGACGGCGCCGATGGCCGGGCTGAGGGTGATGCCGACGCCGGCGAGGACGCCGGCGGCGAGCGGGATCGCCACGATGTTGTAGCCCGCGGCCCAGCCCAGGTTCTCGATCATCTTGCGGTAGCTGGCCTTCGAGAGGCGGCGGACGCCGCCGACGCCGCGCGGGTCGGAGGAGGCCAGGACCACGCCGGCGGACTCGATCGCGACGTCGGTGCCCGCGCCGATCGCGATGCCCACGTCGGCCCGGGCGAGCGCGGGGGCGTCGTTGACGCCGTCGCCGACCATCGCCACCCGCAGTCCCCGGGACTGGAGGTCGGCCACGGCCCGGTCCTTGTCCTCGGGCAGGACCTCGGCGAAGACCTCGTCGTCGGCGGTGAACCCGAGGTCGGCGGCGACCGCGTCGGCCACTGCCCTGGCGTCGCCGGTGATCATCGCGATCTTCCGCACCCCGAGGGAACGTAGATCGGCGACGGCCTGCTTGGCCTCCGGGCGGACCTCGTCCTCGAGCGCGATCGCGCCGAGCACCTCGGCCCCGTCCTCGAGGCCGATCAGGTAGAGCACCGTGGCGCCCCGGCCCGACCAGGTCTCGACGTCGCCGCTCAGTTCGTCGGGCGCGTCGATGCCGAGTTCGCGGAGCAGCGCGGGGCCGCCGACCGCGTAGCGGCGGCCGTCGACGGTCGCCTCGACGCCTTTGCCGGTGCGCGAACGGAAGTCCGTGGCGTGCGCGCCTTCACCGTGCTCGTGCCCGTGGTGGGCCACGATCGCGCGGGCCAGCGGGTGCTCGGAGTCGGACTCGACCGCCGCGGCCAGGTGCAGGATCTCGTCGGTGTCGCGGCCGCCGGCCCCGGCGATGCCGGCGACGGTGTGCGCGCCCTTGGTGAGCGTCCCGGTCTTGTCGAAGAGCAAGGCGTCCACAGTGCGCATCCTCTCGATCGCGAGCCGGTCCTTGACGAGGATGCCGGCCTTGGCCGAGACCGCCGTGGTGATCGAGATGACCAGCGGGATAGCGAGGCCGAGCGCGTGCGGGCAGGCGATGACCAGGACCGTCACCGTGCGGACCACGCCCGAGGTCGCGTCGCCCAGGAGCGACCAGACCGCGAACGTGACGACGCCCGCGGCCATGGCGACGTAGAAGAGCAGCGCGGCGAACTTGTCGGCGAGGACCTGCCCGCGGCCGCGCGACTCCTGCGCCTGCGAGACGAGGCGCTGGATGCCCGCGAGCGCGGTGTCGTCGCCGACCGCGTTGACGCGCACGCGGATCGCCGAGTCGGTGGCGACGGTCCCGGCCACGACCCGGTCGCCTTCGCCTCTTGACACGGGCCGGGACTCGCCGGTGATCATGGACTCGTCCATCTCGGCCTCCCCGTCGACGATCTCGCCGTCGGCCGGGACGCGCGAGCCGGAGCGGACCAGCACCACGTCGCCGATCCCCAGCTCGTGCACCGGCACCGTCGAGGTGCTCCCGTCCTCGCCCACCCGCTCGGCCTCGTCGGGCAGCAGCGCCGCGAGCGCGGCGAGCGCCCCGCGGGCCTGCCCGATGGCCTTCATCTCCTGCCAGTGGCCGAGCAGCATGATGGTGACGAGCGCGCCGAGCTCCCACCAGAACTCGAGGTCGAACAGGCCGAGGCTCGTTGCGAGCGAAGCGATGTAGGCGACCGTGATGGCGGTGGCGATGAGCAGCATCATGCCGGGCGCGCGGTCGCGGATCTCGCGCACGCCGCCGACGAGGAACGGCCAACCGCCGTAGAGGAACACGGCCGTACCGAGGACGGGACCGACGAGCGCCATCCCCGGGAAGTCCAGTGTGTAGCCGAACCAGTCCATCACCATGTGGCTGGTGGCGACCAGCGGCACGGTCAGGGCCAGGCTGAGCCAGAACTTGCGGCGGAAGGCCTCCGGATCGTGCCCGGCGTGCTTGTCGTGCCCGCCGTGTCCGCCGTGGCCCGCGTCGGCCCCGTGGGGGCTGTGGGTCGGGTGTCCGCCGTGGCCCGCGTCGGACTCGTGAGGGCTCTGGGCCGCGTGCCCGCCGTGGCCCGCGTCGGCCCCGTGGGGGCTGTGGGCCGCGTGCCCGCCGTGGACGGCCTCGGCTTGGTCCTGTCCGTGGCCCGCCGGGGCCTCGTGCGCGCCGTGACCGTGGTGCTCGTGGTGCCCGCCCGCGGCCGGGCCGGCATGGGGCTCGGTGTGGTCGGCGTGCGGTGTGCGCTGGTGGTGCCCCGTGTCGTCGCCGCGGGCGTGGTGACCGCTCACTGGAGGCTCCTTCCTCTGGTTGCCGAACGCTTCGACCATATACCCCTAGGGGGTATCTGGCAAGGCTATGCAACCACTCGTCCACCCGAGGTATTCCCGCGCCCCGGTCTGAGAAACAGGGGAGCCCCGACCTGCGGCCTACCAGGACGGGATCTGTCACCGTCATGCCGGATGATCGGCCCATGTCCGACACGACCGCCCGCGCGCTCAGTCTGCTCAACCTGCTGCAATCGCACCGGCACTGGTCCGCGCCGGAGCTGGCCCGGCGGCTCGGCGTCACCGTCCGGACCGTGCGGCGGGACGTCGGACGCCTGCGCGACCTCGGCTACCGCATCGACTCCGCGCCGGGAGCGTTCGGCGGCTACCGCCTCGAAGCGGGCGCCTCGCTGCCGCCGCTGCTGCTCTCCGACGAAGAGGCGGTCGCCATCGCGATCGGGCTCCGCCTAGTCGCGGCGGGTCGCCTCGCGCGCGGCGCCGAGTTCGCGCTGTCGGTCCTCGCGAAGCTCGAACAGGTGCTGCCCGCCCGGCTGCGGCGGCGCGTGCGCGCCTTCGGCCCCGAACCCGGGACCGCGGGCCGGGACGGGGCCGCGACCGACGTGCTCGTGGACCTGGCGCTGGCGTGCCGCGACCGCGAACGGGTGCGGCTGCGGTACCGACCCGGCGGCGGCGAGGAGCAGGAGCGGCGGGTCGAACCGCACACGCTCGTCCCGACCGGCGGCGACTGGTACCTCGTCTGCTGGGACCTCGACCGCGCCGACTGGCGCACCTTCCGCGCCGACCGCCTCGCCGCCGTCGAGCACCTGCGGGTCGGCGGCACCCCGCGCACGCTGTCGCCCAAGCAGGTCGATGAGTTCGTCACCGTCGCGAGGACATGGAGCCCGGGGGTGCCCGACGCGGCGGCGGTCGTCGACATGCCGCTCGCGGCATTCCAAGCGGCCCTTGGCGAATGGGCGAAGGGCGCGACAGCGGAGGGACCGGAGCGGACGCGCTGGCCGGTGGGCGGCGCGAGCGCGCGGGACATCGCGTACGGCCTCTCGTGGCTCCCGGCGGGCACGCCCTACCGGGTCGAGATCCCCGATGCGGACCGCGCCGAGCTGCGGGCGCTGCTCGCGCGGACGGCCGACGCGCTGGACCGGTGACCGCGCCACCGGCCCAGCGCGGCCCTCAGCCGGCGGTTCGGGTGTCGCGGATCGCGCTCATCGCCTCGTCGAGGGAGGAGTGGACGTACTCCAGCTCAGGCGTGGTGAACGCGGTCCAATCGGCGGCCTCCCCGGTCTCGGACCACCCTTCGGCGTCCTCGGACCAGTCCTGCTCCGCGCCCGGGTCGTGCCGGTAGACCCACCACAGGTTCGAGGCCGGGTCCTGGAAGCGGGCGAGGGTGTCGCCGAAGAAGTCGGTGGGCCGCGTGACGATGCGCCCGCCGAGCTTCTCGGCCCGGGCGAGGACCGCTTCGACGTCGTCGACGTACACGCGGATCAGCGAAGGCGTGAACGGCCAGGCGGGTTTGCGGTCGGCGACCGTCACGGTCGAATCGCCGATCCGCAGCTCGGCGTGCAGGATCAGTCCATCGGTGTCGAGCGTGCGGGCCTCGGGCACGTCCTCGGCGTCGAAGACGGCGACCAGGAACTCGATCAGTGCCCCTGCGGCGTCGGCGACGATGAACGGGTTCACGGTGTTCGATCCGGCCGGGACGGCGGGTGGGGTTGCCATGGCGTTTTCCTCTCATCGGAGATTGACTCCGCCATGGTCACCGGCGATGAGGACCGATCCTGTCCGCATCGCCGAGCCGGTCGCTCACGACCGCGGCGCGCCGGGGCCGTTGAGGGTCCAGAGTCGGCGGAGGAGGTCGTCGCCGATCTCTGGGACCGCGGGCGGCTCGGAGTCGTGGGTGCCCGCGGGGCCGTGGACCTCGGCGTGCAGCTGCTCCATGCGCTGGTCGAGGTGCGCGGCGGCGTCGGCGGCCGCGGAGAGCTCGGCGGCCAGGTGCTCGGGGACCTCGCCGTCGTATTTGTAGAAGATCTTGTGCTCCAGGCTCGCCCAGAAGTCCATGGCGATGGTGCGGATCTGCACTTCGACGATCACCGGCACCGGCCCGGTGGAGAGGAAGATCGGCACTTCGATGATCGCGTGGAGGCTCTTGTAGCCGTTGGGCTTCGGCTTGGCGATGTAGTCCTTGATCTCGACCACCCGCACGTCGTGCTGCGAGGTGAGCGCGTCGAGGATCCGGTAGGTGTCGGCCTTGAACGCGCAGGTGATCCGGATGCCGGCGATGTCGGTGATGTTGGCGCGGATCGACTCCAGCCGCGGCGGGAGGTTCCGGCGCGCGACCTTCTCGAGGATGCTCTCGGGGGACTTGACGCGGGAGGTGACGTGCTCGATCGGGTTGTAGCGGTGCAGGTGCCGGAACTCCTCGCGCAGGATCGTCACCTTCGTGAGCACTTCGTCGACGGCGAACTGGTACTCCATCATGAAGCGCGCGAAGTCCTCCCGCATCTGCCGCGCGAAGTCGAGCATCCCCCCGTCGGCCTGCACCATGGCGGAGCCGACCTCCGGCGCCCCTTCGCCGCGATCCTCACGACGCCGCTCGGCGATGCCCTCTGCCACGGCCCGTACCTCCCCGACCGTCAGGGGACGGTCACTGCTCGCTCAACTGGATGGATCACCGTAGCAAGTGCGGAACCCTCATAAACCGAACGGCCGCAAGGGTGAGACCCGCGCGATGGCGCCTTCGGCGAGCCCGATGCCGCCCAGGGAGACCGCTCGGCGGGCACGGCAGCGGGGCACGGGCACGGCCGCGCCAGAATGTTGGCCATGACCGATGTGCAGCTCCCGAACGAGGACCGCGATCCCACCCGGCCCTGGCTCGACTACCGCGGGACGTTCGAACTCAAGCCCGCGCCCCGGCGCGGCTTCCCGTCCGGCGACGTCGCCTACACAGCGGATGCGTCCATGCCGGGGCACTGGCAGGAGGTCCGGGAGCGCACCGCGGAGCAGGTTCAGGCGGCCGTCGCGTCCCCGGCCAGCGAGTCCGCGATAGCCGCGGCGGCCCGGGCCTACCTCGACGGTGAGCCCGATCCGCTCGGCGCGGCGGCCGTGTTCCAGGCCGCGGCCGGCTCCACCAGCCTGTACGAGGTGTCCAAGGACTACCGCCAGTTCGACGCCTGGATCCACGAGCACGGCGCCGAGTTCGCCACCCGTGCGCTCATGCGGCAGTTCGAGATCCGGATCGTGAGCGAGCACACCGGGAAGGTCTACGCGCCGACGCGGTACCGGCCCGATTCGCCCGCGTTCCGGTACGCGACCGAGCAGCCTCGGGGCGCGCAATGGACTCGTACCGAGCAGTGGCACCTGCGAGCCTTCCTTGCGGCCCAATCAGAGTCGGACTACCGGCGATACCGGGCCGTGCTCGAGCCCTTCGGTCGCAACCACCAGCAGCGGCTGGCCCGCGCGTTCGTCATGCCGACCGAGCGGGACTGGGTCGACGCGGTGTGCGCCGAATGGCCCGAACGGGACATGAAGACCTGGCACGACCAGTACCAGCTCACCGCCATCGCGCCCTCGCTCGAACTGCTGGCGGCGGCCGGGTTCCACCGGGCCCCCAGCCACAACCCGCACTCCGACGCGGTCGCCTCGCTCGTGGAGGCCTTCGGCGCCGACTGCGCCCCGCTCCTCATCGCGGCCCTGGAGGTCGACACCCACGAGTACATCGGCGACGAGGGCATGCACGTCGTCCTCGCTGGACTCCCCAGCGACGCGGTCGCCGACTACCTCCTCGTGAACCTGGTCGCCGAACGGACCGGGCCGTTCGCGCGCGACTTCGCCGAGCGCTTCCCGCGCCGGATGCTGCGCGGCCTCGCCCGCAAGGCACCCGCAGCGAGCCCGTCCCTGCGGTCGCGCTTCGCGCACCTGCTGGCGACCTCGCCGATGCTCGAAGCCGCACTCCCCGTCGCCGAACCCGAGGTCAAAGACGTGATCGACCGGTTGCGGCGACTCGACGGCGTCCCGCCCGAAGCCGAGGCGCTGCCCGACTTCCTCGCAAGCCCGCCGTGGAAGCGCAAGACCGCCAAGCGGAAACACCCGGCAGTCGAGGTCGCGCCGCTCAACGGGAGCGACGGGTTGCATTGGCGCGAAGGCGAACAGGACGCCTGGCGCGACGGCGACCCCATCCAGCGGCGGCTCGCGGACGCCGCCGAACCCGCCGACGTGCTCGCGTCCCTCGCGAAGGCGCCGAACCTGCACCGCGCCCTCCCGCCCCTCACCGGCGTCGCGGCGGCCCGCCTCGCCGCCGACTGGCTCGTGCGGCTGCGCTCCACCAGCGTCAGCGTCACCGCCTGGTTCGACCGCCACGGCGCCGACGCGGCCGCATGGCTCGTCCCCGACGCGATCGGCAAGGCCGGCAAGCAGCGCAAGGCCGCCGAAGCGGCGCTGCGCGACACCGCCCGCAGGCTCGGCGACGACACCGTCCTTGACGCCGCCGCCCCCTACGGTGAAGCGGCGGTGTCGGCCGTCGCCGCGATCCTCGCGGTCGACCCCCTCGACCTCGACGGCCGCAAAGCACCGAAGGTCCCCGCGTGGGTCGAACCGGTCCTCGGCACCCCAGTGCTCGTGCGCGGCGGCGACGCGAGGCTGCCGCGCTCCGCGGTCGAGCACATCGTCGGCGCGATGAGCCTCGACTCCCTCGCGATCCCCTACGCGGGCATCGCGATCGTCAAGGAGCACTGCGACCCCGCGAGCCTGGCCGCGTTCTCGTGGGCCGTCTTCGAGTCCTGGGAGATCAACGACGCGCCCGGGAAGGACACGTGGGCGCTGACGCAGCTCGCCCGCTTCGCCGACGCCGGCACGGTCGAACGCCTCGAAGCCCGCATCCGCGCCTGGCCCGACCAGCGCCTCTCCAAGCGGGCGCTCAACGCGCTCGAAGTGCTCGGCGCCGTCGAGACCGAGGAGGCGCTGCGCGCCGTCCACCGCCTCACCAGGTTCAGGGGCTCCAAGGCGGTCAAAGCGGCGGCCGAGAACCAGGTCGAACTCGTCGCCGCCGGCCTCGGCCTGGACGCCGAGCAGCTCGCCGATCGCCTCGTGCCCGAACAGGGTCCGGCGGCCGTCACGACCGAGCAGGTCCAGCGCCTGGAGCGGGCGATGGCCGACGGCCGCACCTGGACGGTCGCCGAATTCCGGGAGCGCATCGTCGCCCACCCGCTGCTGTGGGAGCTGGCCCGCCGCCTCGTCTGGCAGGCCGACGAACCCGCGCTCGCGTTCCGGCTCGCCGAGGACCGCACGTTCGCGGACGTCGAAGACGACACCGTCGATATGCCCGACGAAGCGCGCGTCCGGCTCGCACACCCCGTGCTTCTCGGCGACGCGCTCCCCGCGTGGCAGCGGCAGCTCGCCGACTACGAAGTGCTGCAACCCTTCGACCAGCTCGGCCGCCCCGCCCGCACCCTGACCGCCGCCGAGGCCGAGGCCGGGCGGCTCACCCGCTTCGAGGGCCGGAAGGCGCGGACCGGGCCGCTGCACGGACTCACGCGCGGCCGCTGGCACGCGGTGCGCCAGGACAACTGGACGCGGGCGATCGCGCGGCGCCTCCCCGGCGGCGGCACCGTCGAGGCCGCCCTCTCGCCCGGCTACGCCGGCGGACCCTACTTCGACGCCGACGAGCCGCAAGTCCTCGAGACGGTCAGGCTGCCAGAAGGGCCGCTCGACCCGGTCGCGATCGCGGAGGTCATCGCCGAGCTGGAGAAGGTCGCGAAGGACTAGGAACTGTCCCGTGCATCAGAGCGGTCGCTGTCCGGCCCGTTCGCCCGCTCGCCGCGTTGTCGGCCCTCCCGATACCACCCCGGGAGGGCCTTCCGCCTTGCGAGCGAACCCACGGACTCGGATACCGCCGCTCCCTGATGCACAGAACACGTGGACGGCGCGCCGCCCGCCGTTTTCTCGGCGGACAGCGCGCCGACCGCGTGGTTGTATGGGTCGAAGCGCCCGGATGAAAGGAACCGCATGGACCCGATCACCGACTTCCGCATCGACATCCCGCAGTCCGCGCTGGACGACCTGCGCGAACGGCTGGAACGCACGCGCTGGCCCTGGGACGCCCCCGAACCGGGCTGGGCCGGCGGCGTCCCGGTGCCCTACCTCCGAGGCCTCGCCGACCACTGGCTGCGCCGGTACGACTGGCGCGCGCAGGAAGCGGCCTTGAACGCTTTTCCGCAGGGGCTCACCGAGATCGACGGCCAGCGCCTCCACTTCCTGCACGTGCGCTCGCCCGAACCCGATGCGCTGCCGCTCGTCATCACCCACGGCTGGCCCGGCTCCATCGTCGAGTTCATGCGGATCATCGGCCCCCTCACCGACCCGCGCGCCCACGGCGGCGACCCCGCGGACGCCTTCCACGTCGTGGCTCCCTCACTGCCGGGCTTCGGGTTCTCGACGCCGCTTGCCGCTCCCGATTGGACGCACGACCGCATTGCCCGGGCCTGGCTCGCGCTCATGGACCGGCTCGGCTACGACCGCTTCGGCGCGCACGGCGGCGACACCGGATCCAAAGTGTCACCGGCCCTCGGCCGCCTCGCGCCCGACCGCGTCGTCGGCGTGCACATCAACGGCGGCCTGGAGCTCCCCGATCCCGGCGACCCCGCTCTGGCGGCGCTCAGTGAAGCCGAGCGCGCCCGTCTTGACGGCGTCCGCGCCCTGGTCCGCCACGGCACCGGCTACGCGGACCTCCAGTCCACGAAGCCGCAGACGATCGCATACGCGCTCAACGACTCTCCTGTAGGCCAACTCGCCTGGATCGTCGACAAGTTCAAGGACTGGACCGATCCCGCTGCGGACCTCCCCGAGCACGCGGTGGACGTCGACCAGCTGCTGACGAACGTCACCCTCTACTGGCTCACGGGCACCGGCGCGTCTTCGGCGCACCAGTACCGGGCGGTGCGGGACGAGCCGGCCCCGGCGCGGTCCGAGGTGCCGACGGGCATCGCGGTCTTCCCGTCCGACCCGGCGGTCCGGCCGCTGCTCGAACGGGCGCATCGGATCGTGCACTGGTCCGAGTTCGACCGGGGCGGCCATTTCGCCGCGATGGAGGCGCCCGACCTCCTCGTCCAGGACCTCCGCGACTGCTTCCGACCGCTCCGCGAGGTGGTTTAGCGCCTCCGCGGCGGCTCCGCCGGCGCGGGATCGGCCAACCAGGCTTCGGCCATCGGCGAGCCGCTCACCGGAGACGCCGCTGCTCTCCGTCGCGTCACTGCTCTGCCACCGGTTGCGCCGCAAGCCGATCGTGTCAGGACCGCCCGCCGCGCGGACGCACGAAGCCCGACTCGTAGGCGATGATGACCGCTTCGGTGCGGTTGGCGGCCCCGAGCTTGGTGAGCACGCTGCGGACGTGGGTCTTCACCGTCTCCAGCGACAGGAACAGCCGTGCCGCGATGGCCTGGTTCGCCAGGCCCTCCGCGATCAGGCGCAGGACCTCGGCTTCGCGCTTGGTGAGCGCCATCGGGCCGTGCGCGTTGCCCGGCGGCGCGTGCTCGGCGGCGAGCGAGCGGATCGCCTCGGGGAACAGCAGTCCGTCTCCGGCGGCGACGGTGAGGATCGCGCGGGCGATCTGCTCGATGTCGCTGCGCTTGAGGATGAACCCCGCCGCGCCGGCGCGCAGCGCCCGGTACACGTACTCGTCGTTCTCGAACGTGGTGATGACCAGGACTTGCGGCGGTTCGTCCAGGGTCTCGCGCAGCACTCGGGTCGCCTCGATGCCGTCCATGCCGGGCATGCGGACGTCCATCAAGACCACGTCCGGTCGGTGCGCGCGCACCAACGGCAGCACCTGGTCGCCGCCGGAGGCCTCGGCCACCGGCTCGATCTCGGGCCGGGCGGCGAGGAGCGCGCGCAGTCCGGTGCGCACGAGCGGGTCGTCGTCGGCGATGAGCACCGAGATCGGCGGAGTGGGCATCGCCCGATGATGCCACCCCGCCGACGGCCCTGACGCGGTGCCGGAGGCCAAGGCCTGAGCCCTCAGCCGTGCGCGGCCGCGACCGGACGGGATTCAGGCACTGCAACGGGTTCCGGCCGGTCGGCGGCCAGGCGGCCGCTGAAGACGATCCAGGCCGCGAGCGCCGCCGAGGGCGCGACCGCGACAAGCGTCTGCATGTCCGGGGTGTTGTCGGCCATCGCCTCTCCGACCAGCATGGCGAAGATCATGTTGTTGCCCGCGTGGGCGAGGCTCGCGGTCCAGACCGAACCGCTGCGCATGCGCAGCCAGGTGAGGATGACCTCCTGCAGCATGAACATGACCGTCCACACCACCAGGCCGAAGGCCACGTTCGCGAACTCGATGTAGCCGAGGAACGCGAGCGGGTAGTGCCACACCGCCCAGATGAACCCGGTCAGCAGCGTCGAGAGGAACGGGCGCTCCGGGAACAGCCGCAGCCGCAGATAGCTCGTCCAGCCGAACTCCTCGCCCCAGTAGATCGGGGCCAGGACGATCACGACGAGCTGCAGCACAGCGATCGAGACCCATACGGGCTGTCCCGGCAGGAGCGCGAAGGCCGACAGGTCGAACTCCCACTCGCCGACGGCCGCGGCCACCGCCAGTGTGGCCGCCGCGAACCCGAGCGGGCCGAGCCACGCGGCGAGGTACAGGCCGATGTTCCGGCGGATCCGCGGCCGCATGCCCGCGTCCGCGAACCCTTCGCGGGTCACCCATTTGCGGACGACGATCGCCGCGATCGCCGGAGTGAAGGCGATCCCGGCGAGCTGCACGAGCGGGTTCACCAGCGACAGGTCGAAGACCAGTCGCGCGATGAACATCCCGGCCCAGGCCAGGCCGAACGAAATGAGGATGAAGACGAGTACGCCCTTGGTACGGGTCGTCATGCGAGGCGGTCCTTTCGGAAGGCGGTTGTCACTCCACAACGGTCGCCGCGGCGCGGCCTCCCCGACTCCCTAGAAAGCGTGGTTTCCACATCCCTCGCGAGAGGGAGGCAGCCCGCCAGGTGGTCCTGGCACACTCGCCTCATGCGACAGTGCCTCCGCCTCCCGTTCACCGCCGGCCCGTACCGCGGCTGGGTGCACGCCCTCCTCGGAGTGGTCACGGTGAGCGCGGTCGCCCTGGCCGCGGCAGGCCTGCTGGTCCTCTGGCCCGCCGCCGTTCCGGCGCCCGCGTTCGCCGCGGCCGCGTGGCTCCTCACCGGCGCGATCGGACTCCTCGTACCGGTGCGGCGGGCGAGCGTGCGCCTCGCCAACGGCCTCTTGGGAACCGGACTGCCGCGTCCACTGCGCCCGCGCCGCACGGCGACGGCCGCTTGGACACTGGCGTGGACGCTCGCCGGCGGCGCGCTGGCGGGCGCCTCGAGCCTGGCGCTGTTCACCCTCGGCCTTCCCATGGTGTGGCTCAACGGCGGCGACACGATCGCCTTCGGGGCGGAACTGCGGATCGCGCCGGGCGCGGCCGGGGCCTGGACGCTCGCGGCGGCGGTGGGAGCCGTCGTCGCGACGGTCCACCTCGCCGCCGGCTACGCCGCCCTCATGCGCCGCCTCGCCCCGCTGCTCCTCGGCCCGGGGCTGGGCGAACGCCTCGCCGCGGCCGAAGCCGAGGCCGACCGCGCCGCCGCCCGCAACCGGCTGGCGCGCGACCTCCACGACTCGATCGGCCACACCCTGACCGCCTCCACGATCCAGGCCGCAGTCGCCAAGCAGGCCATGGCATCCGACCCCGCGGGCGCCCGGCTCGCCATGGACGCCATCGAGTCCGCCTCACGCGCGGCCCTCGACGACCTCGACCGCGCCCTCGGCGTCCTCCGCGGCGAACCGTCCGCAACCCACCCCGAACCGACCCTGTCCGACCTCGCCGCCCTCCGCGACCGGATCGCGAGCACGGGCACCGAACTCACCATCGCATGCGACGGCGATGCCGGAGCCGAACTCGATGCCGCCGCGGCGGCGGTGCCGCCGCTCATCTCGAGGGAGGCCTACCGCATCGTGCAAGAGGGGGTCACGAACGCCCTCCGGCACGCCCCCGGCGCCGAGATCCAGATCCACCTCGATCTTGCCGACGACCGGCTCCACCTGCGAGTCGTCAACCCCCTCACCGACACTCACGCGAACGGCTCCGGCGGGCGGGGCCTTGCGGGCATCGCCGAACGCATCCGCGTCCTAGGAGGGGACACCTGGGCGGGAATCGAAGACGACACGGCATGGACCCTGCGAGCCGCACTCCCGCTGCGCCCTGTTGCCCGCCGATGAGCCCCCGGTCGGCGGAGCGAGCGGCGTCGCCACGCCGCGGCGGCGCGACGTAGGGCATGCCCCTTCCCACCCGCATCCGCCTCCGACCAACCGAAAAGACACGGTCCCATATGGGTCTGACATCCATGACTTCGCACAGCTCAGAGAGGCGATGCGTCGCTGCGGGTCAGCCGGCTCCGGCGATGTAGCCCTCGAGCTGCTGCTTCTCGAATTCGAGCTGGCCGATGCGGCCCTTGACGACGTCGCCGATGCTCACGATGCCGACCAGCGCGCCGTTGCCGGCGACGACGGGGACGTGGCGGATGCGGCGCTCGGTCATGAGGAGCATGAGGTCCTCGATGGAGTCGTCCGGGTTCCTGGTGTGCACCTCGGTGGTCATGATCTGGGAGACGGGCGCGTCGAGCAGGTCGGGTCCGGACTGGAGGCCCCGGGCGATGTCGCGTTCGGAGACGATGCCGGCGACGGTGGCCCCGTCCGTCGTCACGACTAGGGCGCCGAGGTTGTGCTCGGCGAGCGCGGCCACCAGGCTGGCCACCGAGTCCTCGGGTCCGATGGTGACGACGCCGGCGCCTTTGGATCGAAGGATGTCGCTGATGCGCATAGGACCCTCCCGTTTGCACAGTGAGTGGCGCTCCAGCATAACCCAGGCAACCGGCGATAAACAGCGGCAAACTGACGACTCCTGCTGAAAGCGGTTAACTACGTCTTGTGTCGCCAGCGGAAATGCGACACAATCGTCGGAATAGACATTGATATACGCTTATGTCTACGATGTGTCGTCGCGACCCACGCGCGACGCCGCCCCCACCCGGCAACTCCTGTTCCAACGGCGCGACACTGGAGGACTGCGCATGACCGCCCCCGAAACCACCAGGACGAGGCCGAGCTGGCGCACCGTCCTCGTCTGGACCGCGATATCGATCGCGGCGGCCGCCGGATGGGGCGTCATCGCCCTCGTCCGCGGCGAGGAGATATCCGCGTTCTGGCTCGTCATCGCGGCGCTCGGCTCATACGCCATCGGCTACCGCTTCTACGCCCGCTTCATCGCGAACAAAGTACTGCGGGTGGACGACACCCGCGCCACACCCGCCGAACGGCTCGACGACGACGTGGACTTCCAGCCCACCGACCGCCGGGTCCTGCTCGGCCACCACTTCGCCGCCATCGCGGGCGCCGGACCGCTCGTCGGACCCGTGCTCGCCGCGCAGATGGGCTACCTGCCCGGCACGATGTGGATCATCATCGGCGCCATCTTCGCCGGCGCCGTGCAGGACATGGTGGTGCTCTTCATCTCCATGCGCCGCAACGGCAAGAGCCTCGGCCAGCTGGCGCGCGACGAGATCGGCCCGATCGGCGGCGCGGCCGCGCTCGTCGGTGTCTTCTCGATCATGATCATCATCCTGGCGGTGCTCGCGCTCGTCGTGGTCAACGCGCTGGCCGCGTCGCCGTGGGGCACGTTCTCGATCGCGATGACGATCCCCATCGCCCTGCTCATGGGCTTCTACCTGCGCACGATACGGCCGGGCCGGGTGATCGAGACCAGTCTCATCGGCGTGGCGCTGCTGGTCCTCGCGATCGTGGCCGGCGGCTGGGTGCAGGCCTCCTCGTGGGCGGACGCGTTCACGCTCAGCCCGCAGACCCTGGTGTTCTGCCTGGTGGTCTACGGGTTCGTCGCGGCGGTGCTGCCGGTGTGGATGCTGCTCGCGCCCCGCGACTACCTGTCGACGTTCATGAAGATCGGCACCATCGCGCTGCTGGCCGTCGGCGTGCTCATCGTCGCCCCGGCCCTGCAGGCCGACGCGGTCTCTGACTTCGCGATCAGCGGCATGGGGCCGGTCTTCTCCGGCGAGCTGTTCCCGTTCGTGTTCATCACGATCGCGTGCGGCGCGCTCTCGGGCTTCCACGCGCTCATCGCCTCCGGCACGACGCCGAAGATGATCCAGAAGGAGTCGCAGGTCCGCATGATCGGTTACGGCGCCATGCTGATGGAGTCGTTCGTCGCCGTGATGGCCCTGATCGCCGCGTGCATCCTCGACCCCGGACTCTACTACGCCATGAACGCCCCGGCGGGCGTCCTCGGCACCACTGTGGAGTCCGCTTCGACGGCCGTGGCGAACCTCGGGTTCACCATCAGCCCGCAGGACCTGCAGGCGGCGGCCGACGCGGTGGGGGAGGAGTCCCTGGTCGCCCGCACCGGCGGCGCGCCGACCCTCGCGGTCGGGATGTCGGAGATCCTCTCGTCCGTATTCGGCGGCGACGGGCTCAAGGCGTTCTGGTACCACTTCGCGATCATGTTCGAAGCCCTGTTCATCCTGACCACGGTGGACGCAGGGACGCGCGTGGGCCGGTTCATGCTGCAGGACACCCTCGGGAACGTCTGGAAGCCGATCGGCCGCGTGAGCTGGAAGCCCGGCATCTGGATCACCAGCGCGCTCGTGGTCGCCGCGTGGGGCTACTTCCTCTACGCCGGCGTCAACGACCCGCTCGGCGGCATCAACCAGCTGTTCCCGCTCTTCGGCATCGCCAACCAGCTGCTCGCCGCCATCGCGCTCACCATCGCGACCACCGTGCTCGTCAAGAGCGGGCGGCTCAAATGGGCGTGGGTGACGGCCGCGCCGCTCGCCTGGGTCGCCGTCGTGACGCTGACCGCGAGCTGGCAGAAGGTCTTCTCCGACGACCCGCGCATCGGGTTCTTCGCCCAGCGCGAGCGGTACGCCGAAGCCCTCGAACAGGGCGAGGTGCTCGCCCCCGCGAAGGACCTGGGCCAGATGCAGACCGTGGTCACCAACTCGACGGTCGACGGGGTGCTCGCCGCGTTCTTCGCGCTGCTGGTCGTGCTCATCATCGCCAACGCGGCCTGGATCTGCCGGCGCGCGCTCCGGTCCGCCGAACCGCTGCCCTCGACCGAGGCCCCGTACGTCGAGTCGCGGCTCCTCGTCACGGCCGGCCGTTCAACCGGCGCGGACGGGTCGCAGGAGGAGCGGCCGTGACACCGCGCCGCCTTTTCGGCCTCGTCCGGTGGTACCTGCGGGAACTCACCGGCGAGGCCGCATACGGCCGCTACCTCGACCGGCACCGGCGCGCCCACCCGGACACGCCCGCCCTGCCGCGGCGCGAGTTCGAGCGGCGGCGCACCGACCGCGGGGACGCCCACCCGACGGCACGCTGCTGTTGAACGCGCACCGCCCGGGCCACCATGGCCCGGGCGGTGCACTGCGGTCCTGGGGCGGACCGGTCTAGACGGAGGCGAGCTCCTTCTCCTTGGGCTGCTCCGGTTCCTCCGAATCGGCGGGTTTGTGGTCGTCGACCAGCGTCGCCTCGTTGAACGGCTCCTGCCCGGCGAACACCCGCGCGGCCTGGCCGCGGTCGAACTCCTTCGTCCAGGTGCCGATGAGGACGGTCGCCACGGCGTTCCCGGCGAAGTTCGTCAGCGCCCGCGCCTCCGACATGAACCGGTCGATGCCGAGGATGAAGCCCACGCCGTCCACCAGCTCGGGCCGGTGCGACTGCAGGCCCCCGGCGAGGGTCGCGATGCCCGCGCCGCTGACCCCGGCCGCGCCCTTCGAGGCGATGATCATGAAGACCAGCAGCGAGATCTGCTCGGCGACGCTGAGCGAGTCGCCCTGCGCGGTGGCGATGAACAGCGTCGCCATCGTCAGGTAGATCGCGGTCCCGTCCAGGTTGAACGAGTACCCGGTCGGCACCGTGATGCCCACGACCGGCTTGCTCACGCCCAGGTGCTCCATCTTCGCGATCAGGCGCGGCAGCGCCGACTCCGACGACGAGGTCGAGACGATCAGCAGGAACTCCCGGCCCAGGTAGCGCAGCAGCTGGAAGATGTTGACCCGGGCCGCCAGCCACAGCACGGCGCCCAGCACGCAGAACACGAACAGCAGGCACGTCGCGTAGAACCCGAGCATGATGACCGCGAGGCTCTTGAGCGCGTCCCAGCCGGTCTCGCCGACCACGGCCGCGATCGCGCCGAACGCGCCGATCGGCGCGGCCCACATGATCATCGCGAGGATCCGGAACACCAGCTTCTGCAGGTGCCCGATCCCGGTGAGGATCGGCTCGCCCGCGCGGCCCATCTTCTGGAGCGCGAACCCGGCCAGCAGCGCCACCAGCAGCGTCTGCAGGACCGATCCGGAGGTGAACGCCGAGACCATCGTCTCCGGGATGATGCCCAGCAGGAAGTCGATCGTGGTGTGGCCGCCCGCTTCGGCGGCCGTCTCCTGAGCGGTGGCCGCCGCGGCCGGGTCCAGGTTCATGCCCGAGCCCGGGTGCAGGATGTTCCCCACCACCAGGCCGATCGCCAGCGCGAACGTCGACATGAGCAGGAAGTAGCCCAGGGCGATGAGCCCGACCTTGCCGACCTTCGCGGCCTTCGCCACCGAGCCGATGCCGATCACGATGGTGCAGAAGATGATCGGCACGATCATCATCTTGATGAGGGACACGAACCCGGTGCCGAGGGGCTTGAGCTGCTTGGCGAACTCGGGGAACGCGAAGCCGACGCCGATGCCGAGGACCACGGCGACGATGACGGCCAAGTAGAGGTAGTGCGTGCGATCGCGGCGCTTCGGGGGCGGCGGCGTGGACATCGTTGTCTCCTCGTTCAGGGGAAGTTTCCCGAAAGTATCCAGTTGCTTGTGAAGCCAGTCACTATTTAGTTCATTACGGTCGCGTCAACGGCGCGTGTAGAAATGGGGCGTGACCAAACCGTGGCCCCTGGCCCGGCAGCTCCTCGTGCTGCAGCTCGTGCTGGTCGCCCTGCTCGTGGGCGCCAGCGCCGCCTTCGCGTACGCCGACGCCCAGCAGGCGACCGAGGACAACGCCCGCGAAGAAGTGCTCGCCGTCGCCGCCACCGTCGCGGACTCGCCCAGCCTCACCGCCGCCCTCGCCGAGCCCGACCCCAGCGCCGTCCTCCAGCCGTTCGCCGAGCAGGTCAGGGCCGACACCGGGGTCGACTTCATCACGATCATGAGCCCCGAAGGCGTCCGCTACACCCACCCCGACCCCGACCGGATCGGCGAGCAGTTCATCGGCAACACCGAGGAGGCGCTGGCCGGGAACGCCTTCACCGAGACCTACACCGGGACGCTCGGGCCGTCCATGCGCGCGGTCGTGCCCGTCTTCGACCCCGACGGGCGCATCGTCGCCCTCGTCGCCGTCGGCATCACCATCGAGGCGATCTCCGACGAGCTCAACGAACGCCTCGTCCCGCTCGCCGCGGTCGCCCTCGGCGTCTTCGTCGTCGGCGTCGCTGGCAGCTTCTTCGTCAGCGCCCGCCTCGGCCGCCAGACCCGCGGCGTCGCCCCCGTCGAACTGCGCGACATGTTCGAGTACTACCAGGCCATCTTGCACTCGGTCCGCGAAGGCCTCGTCCTCGTCGGCCGCGACGGGACGGTCGCCCTCGCCAACGACGCCGCCCGCGACCTGCTGCGCCTCCCCGACGACCCCAAAGGCCGGCCCGTCGCCGCACTCGGCCTCGACGACGCCCTCGCCGCCGCGATCGCCTCGCCCGAGCCGCGCACCGACGAACTCCACCTCACCGACACCCGCCTCCTTCTGGTCAACACCATGCCCGTGCGCTCGGGCGACCGCAGCATGGGCAATGTGGTGACCCTGCGCGACCACACCGACCTCCAGCACCTCACCGGCGAACTCGACTCCGTGCGCGGCTTCGCCGAATCCCTGCGCTCCCAGGCCCACGAGTCCGCCAACCGCCTCCACGCCGTCATCTCCCTGATCGAGCTCGGCCGCGTCGACCGCGCGGTCGCGCTGGCGACCGCGGAGCTGGAGGCCGCGCAGCAGCTCACGGACCGGGTCGTCGGCGCGGTCACCGAACCGGTGCTGGCCGCGCTGCTCCTCGGCAAGCTGAGCGAGGCCAGCGAGCGCGGGGTCGAACTCGAGCTGACCTCCGACACCGCCATGCAGGACCCGGCAGAGGGCCTCGACGCGCGCGACCTCATCACGATCGTGGGCAACCTGATCGACAACGCCCTGGACGCGGCGGTCGAGCACGCGGCCGAGCGGTCTCCGAAGGTGCAGGTCACGGTCCGCACCGACCCGGGGGAACTCTTCGTGCGCGTCGCCGACTCCGGCCCGGGCGTGGCCGCGGGCGCGGACATCTTCCGCCGCGGCTGGTCCACGAAATCGGGCGGCGAGGGCGGCCGCGGACTCGGCCTGGCCCTCGTCGGCCAGGCCGTGCGACGCAACGGCGGCCGCATCCGCGTCGCCCCCGGCAGCCCCGCGAACGGCAGCGGCGCGGTGTTCACCGTGCACCTGCCGCTATCGTCGGACCGATGATCCGCGTACTGGTGGTCGAGGACGACCCGGTGGCCGCCGAGGCCCACCGGGCCTACGTCGAGCGCGTCGCCGGGTTCACGGTCGCGGGCGTCGTCCACGCGGGCAACGAGGCCGTGCGCTTCTGCGCGAAGCACCCGGTCGACCTGGTCCTCCTCGACTTCTACCTGCCCGACACGCACGGCCTCGCGGTGTGCGCGGCGCTCCGCGCCGCCAACGCCCCTGTGGACGTCATCGCCGTGACCTCGGCCCGCGACCTCTCCGAGGTCCGCGCGGCCGTCTCCTCCGGCGTCATCCAGTACCTCCTGAAGCCCTTCACCTTCGCCACCCTCCGCGGCAAGCTCGAGAACTACGCGGCCTGGCGGGCGCAGGTCGCCCAGCCCGGCGAGGTCGGCGGCCAGAACGACGTCGACCGCATGCTCTCCGAGCTGCGCACCCCGGGCGCGGGCCCGCTCCCCAAGGGCCTCAGTTCCACCACATTGGACGCCATCACCGCCGCTCTCGGCGACGCCCCCGAAGGACTCTCCGCCGCCGCCGTCGCGACGACCGTCGGCATCGCCCGCGTCACCGCCCGCCGCTACCTCGAATACCTCGCGGACAACGGCGTCGCCCGCCGCCGGCCCCACTACGGCAGCGTCGGCCGCCCCGAAGTCTGGTACGCCCTCGTCAAAGGCTGACGAGCCGCTGGCGGCGGGCGGTCCGGATGAGGGGTCCAGGCGGTCTCGCCGCCGGAGCCGGTCTCGCCGGCCGTGCAGCCGGTCAGGGGGAGGGCGGCAGCGGCGGCTGCAAGGAGCGGACTGGCCGGAGCTCCGACCCGGCCGCACGTCCTTTCTAGACGTCGAGCCGGGACTGCGGTCCACCGGAGGTGCGCACGAGGTTCGGTTCCTCGGCGGCGGGGTCGAGCGTGCGGGTCGAGAAGCCGGACAGGGTGAACGCCGAGCCTAGGGCTCGCGAGGCTCAAGCGGCGTCGAGGAGCTTCCTCAGTCGCCCGGCATCCGTGTTCGCGCCGAACGCCTGGCTGCCCGGCTCCATCCGAGCGCCCTCACTGAGCGGCCCCGCCACGACCGGGTCGAACCCGAGCGCGTCCACGAAGGACGCGGCCGCCGCCACATCCGCGTCGTCGTCACCCGCGATGGCGATCGCCTTGCGGCCCAACGCCCCAGCAGGTCGCGCCTCCGCCTCGAGATCGTGGTAGCCCATGTGGTTGAACGCCTTCACCACATGCGGCGCACCGAGGAACGCGCGCACCGCCTCGCTCGACGTCGTGCCCGGATCGAGGACGCGCTCGCGCGGCCCGTCCACCTCCCACCAGTGGTTCATCGCGTCCACCACCAGCGCGTCGCCCAGCGCCGCCGCCGGGATCGCGCGGAACTTCCCCAGCGGCAGCGCGAGCACCACGATGTCCGCTTCACCCGCCGCCTCGGCCGCCGTCACCGCGGCGGCCCCCGGCGTCAGCACCTCGACGGTGAGCGCGATCTTCGAAGGATCGCCCGAACCGGCGATGAGCACCCGGTACCCGGCCGCGACCGCGAGGCGGGCGAGGACGGTACCCACTTTGCCCGCACCGAGCACGCCGACCGTCTCGGGACGCTTCATCGCGCGCCGCCCTCCTCATCCGCGAGCAGCTCGCGGACCATCGGGATCACCTTGGTGCCGTACAGGTCCACCGCGCGCAGCCGCGCGCTGGCCGCCAGGGCGCCGCCGGAGGAGTAGATGAGGTCGAAGCGGCCGACGTCGAGCGCGCTGATCGCCTTGGCGATGCGACGGGCCACCGTCTCGGGCGAGCCGACGTAGAGCGAGCCGTGCTCGATCTCGTGGTCGAACTCCTCGCGCCGCAGCGGCTGCCAGCCGCGCAGCGCCCCGATGCGGTCGCGGACCTCCTTGTAGCCCGGGTAGAACAGCGCCTTGGCCTCCTCGTCGGTCTCGGCGATGAACCCGGGGGAGTGGAGTCCGACCGGGTAGGCGGTGGTGCCGAGTTCGTCGGTCGCGCGGCGGTACAGGTTGACGTAGGGCGCGAACCGCTCGGCGGGGCCGCCGATGACGGCGAGCATGAGCCGGAACCCGTACTTGGCGGTGCGGATGACCGACTGCGGGCTGCCGCCCACGCCGACCCAGGTGCGCAGCCGCCCGGACTCGGTCTTGGGGAACACGTCCTGGTCGATGAGGGTCGCGCGCTGGGTGCCGCGCCAGGTCACCGGCTTCTCGTCGAGCAGCTGGTGGAAGAGGTCGATCTTCTCCTCGAAGAGCGCGTCGTAGTCGGCGAGGTCGTACCCGAACAGCGGGAACGACTCGGTGAAGGAGCCGCGGCCGAGGATGATCTCGGCGCGCCCGTTCGAGAGGGCGTCGACGGTGGCGAACCGCTGGAAGACCCGGACCGGGTCGTCGGAGCTGAGCACGGTGACGCCGGACGAGAGCCGGATGCGCTCGGTGCGGGTGGCGATCCCGGCGAGGACGGTCTCGGGGGAGGAGATCGCGAACTCGGGGCGGTGGTGCTCGCCGAGGGCGACCATGTCGATGCCGATCTCGTCGGCCAGGACGGCCTCCTCGACGGTGGCGCGGATGGCCTGGGCGTACGAGGTGACGTTGCCCTGGTCGTCCCGGGGCAGGTCGCCGAAGCTGTCGATGCCGAACTCGATGCCGTTCACGGTGCGCTCCTCGCTCGCCGACCCGCGGGCCGGAACTGATTGACACGTCAATCATAAGAGCATCTACATGATGCGTCAACTATATGGGCCGGGAGTGCGACCGGAGACACCCTGGAGCGGTGTCTACGCAGGTCGTCGCACGGGATGCTGGCTCAGAATCGAGACGCGGTTGAACGCGTTGATGGTGATGGCCACCCACAGGACGGCCGAGATCTGGTGCTCGGTCAAGGCGCTGCGCGCCGCCGCGTAGGCCTCGTCCTGCGCGGCGGGGTCCGAGAGGTCCGTGGTCGCCTCGGCCAGCGCGAGCGCGGCCCGCTCGGCGGGGGAGAAGACCTCGGTGTCGCGCCAGGCGGAGAGGACGCCGAGCCGCTGCGTCGTCTCGCCGGCCTTCAGTGCCGACCTGGTGTGCCGGTCGAGGCAGTAGGCGCAGCCGTTCATCTGCGAGACGCGGAGGTTGACCAGTTCGACGAGGACGCGGTCGAGCCCTGCCTCGTGGGCGGCCTCGCGCGCCGCGCGCGAGGACTCGCGCATCGCCTGGAAGACCGCGGGCGTCTGCTTGTCGATGTAGATCCTCGGGAGTGCGGACCCGTCACTGCTCACGTCAGTTCCTCCTCTTTCCCCGCAGGGATGGCCGTCGGCGTCCATGATCTTAGGGGCATGTGCGAATATAGATGATATGACAACTAGTCCGGATGGCAGGTGATCCAGTGAGCAACGTCGAAGCGGCTCCGGAGGAGACGCAGTGCGCCCCGACCGAGGCGTCCGGGGTCGTCGAGGTGCTCGAAGCGCGCGACGTGCCCCTGGGCGGCCCTCGCGCGCTGCAGGTGCGGCGCACCCTCCCGCAGCGGGCCCGGACCCTCGTCGGCGCGTGGTGCTTCGCCGACCACTACGGGCCGGTCGAGGTTCCTGCGACCGGCGGCATGGACGTCCCGCCCCACCCGCACACCGGCCTCCAGACCGTCAGCTGGCTGTTCAGCGGCGAGGTCGAGCACCGCGACAGCCTGGGCAGCCATGTGCTCATCCGCCCCGGCGAGATGAACCTCATGACCGGCGGCCACGGCATCGCCCACTCGGAAGTCTCCACTCCGGACACCGAACTGCTGCACGGGGTCCAGCTCTGGGTCGCCCTGCCGGAGGCGCACAGCGCCGCCGCACGCGACTTCCAGCATTACGTGCCCGAGCCGGTGGAGGTCTTCGGCGCCGAGATCCGGGTCTTCCTGGGCTCGCTCGCGGGCGCGGCCTCGCCGGTGCGGACGTTCACGCCGCTGCTGGGCGCGCAGATCGACCTGGAGCCGAACGCGGCGATCACCCTCGCCGTGGACCCCGCGTTCGAGCACGGCCTGCTGGTCGACTCGGGCGATGTCCGCTTGGGCGGCACGGTGGTCCGTCCCGCCGAGCTCGGCTATGTGGCGGCCGGCCTCGATGTGCTGACCCTCTCGAACTGCTCTGACGCGCCGGCGCGCACGATCCTGCTGGGCGGCCCGCCGTTCGAGGAGGAGATCGTCATGTGGTGGAACTTCGTGGCGCGCAGCCACGACGACATCGTGCGGGCTCGCGAGGAGTGGGAGGCCGGCTCCGACCGCTTCGGCGAGGTCGAGGGCTATCCGGGCCGCCGCCTGCCAGCGCCGCCGCTGCCGAACGCCGTCATCATGCCCCGCCGCAACCCGCCGGTGCGGGAGCGGGTCGACGCGGCGACCGAGCCGGTGGTGCGCCGCGTCGACGCCGAGCGGCTCTACGAGATCGCGATCGACGGCTTCCGCGCCGGTCTCACCGCCTACCGCGACCGCGGCGACCAGCGGGTCTTCTACCACACCGAAGTGGACAAAGCGCATTCACGCAAAGGCTTGGCCGCCATGCTGGTCGAGCAGGCGCTCAACGACGCGCGCGCGACGGGCAAGCGGATCGTGCCGGTCTGCCCGTACGTCGCGCGGTTCATCAAGAAGCACCCCGAGTTCGCGGACGCCGTCGACCGGCCCACGCCGCAGCTGTTGCACTGGCTGGACGCCGAACTCACCTCGCCGCAGGAGCACTAAGGCGTCTGCTTGAGCCGTGCGAGGTGACCACTCAGGGTTTCGGCGATGTCGCGGGCGGCGGCCAGCTGCTCGGAGGTGAGCGCGTCGAGGAAGAGCTCGCGGATGGCGTGGAAGTGGGGGACGCTGGAGCGCCGCAGGGCGTCCCGCCCCTCGGCGGTGAGCACGGCTTCGGCGCCGCGGTTGTCGCCTTTGGCGGCCTCGCGGCGGATGAGTCCGCGCTTCTCCATGCGGCCCAGGTGGTGCGAGAGGCGGCTGCGCTCCCAGCCGATCGCGTCGGCGAGGTGCGAGGACCGCAGGCGCCGATCCGGCGCCTCGCTCAGCTCGAGCAGCACCCGGTAGTCCCCGGCGGAGATCCCGCTGTCGGACTGGAGCCGCCCTTCGATGGCGGTGCGCAGCTCCTCCGTGGTCTCGATGAACACGCGCCAGCTGTCGAGTTCGGTGCGGGTGAGGGCGGTGCGGCCCTGCCGAGGTGGCATGCGGCTCCTCCAATCGGTTGACATGTCAATGATAGGTGCGGCAGCGGGCGCGCCGCACTCCGCTGCGACGCGCCCGCTGCCCTGCCCAGGGCCTATTCGGCCGTGCCGCGCGTGCCCAGGGCCTCCTTGTTGGCGGCGAGCCAGGTGCGGAAGGACTTGAGCTCCGGGTTGAGCTCGCGGACCCTGGCGAGGTCGCGGCGGCCGGTGAACTCGTCCTGGAACTCGGCGTAGTACTGGAACATGTTCCCGATCTCCTCGGCCGCGGGGAACCCGGCGGCGCGCAGGCCGTCGAACGGGACGGCGTGGTAGTGGACGGGCTCGCCGAGCGCGTCGGTGAAGGCCGCGGCGATCTCCCGTCCCGTGAGGTGCTCGCCCGCGATGCTCACGGTCTCGCCCGCGAACCCGCCGCCGCGCTTGAAGATCCCGTAGGCGGTGCGGCCGATGTCCTCCGAGGCGATCCCGGCGAGCCTGCTGTCGCCCATGGCCATCGCCAGGACCAGGCTCCCGTCCTCCTGCCGCTGCGGGCCGAAGGAGCCGAGGAAGCCGTCCCAGTAGAACGTGGTCTGCAGGAACGTGGTGGGCACGCCCGCCTCGGTGAAGAGCGCGTTCGCCTCGCCCTTGACGTCGAAGTGCGGGACCTTGTACTCGCCCATGAGGGTCGGCATGCGGTCGTCCTCAAGCGGGACCGAGAGCCGGGTGTCTTCCAGTGTGGACCAGATGGCGTGCTTGACGCCCGCGCTCTTGGCGGCCCGGGCGAGGTTGCGGGCCTGCTCGTACTCGCGCTGGGGCGACATGTGCTCCCAGAAGTTCGTGACCAGGAACGCTCCGTACGCCCCGTCCAGGGCCTTGGCGACGCTCGCCTCGTCGTCCACATCGGCCTGCACGACCTCGGCGCCGAGCGCGGCGAGGGCCTTCGCCTTGTCGGAGCCGGGGTTGCGGGTGACGGCGCGGACGCCGAACTCGGAGCCGCGGTCGGCGAGGACCGCGTGCGCGAGCCCCCCGCCCTGCTGCCCGGTGGCGCCGACGACTGCGATGGTCTTCTTGTCTGCCATGACGAATCCCTTCGGAACGTGTCTTCGTTGGTGGTTCAGGTCTGCGGAGTGCTAGAAGGCGTGGGGGCCGAACCGGCCCCAGGCGACGACGGCGGCGAGGACCAGCAGGACCGCGTTGACGACGATCGCCTGGCCCTCCTTGCGGCGGGCGTGGGTGGCGACGGCGCCGGCCATGATGAGCGCCAGTCCGGTGGCCGCGAGCGGCGCGAGCACGGTGGCGAGGCCGGTCGCGCCGGGCAGGAGGAGCCCGATCGCGGCGAGCACCTCGAGCGCGCCGATGAGTTTGATGGGGCCGGGGGAGAAGTCCGCGGCCCAGCCCATGCCGGGGGAGGCGAGCAGCCGCTCCTTCGGCCGCGCCAGCTTGTTGAAGCCCGCGAAGGCGAAGAACAGGGCCAGGAGGCCCGCGAGGATCCAGAGGACGAGGTTCATGGTGGTCGCCGCCTAAAGAAAACGTGTACTTGATGCATCATGTATCTCGGCGGACCACTCGGCCGCGAGGTGCATGACGTATCAACTACCGTACCGCTAGATAGATGACGTGTCAATCAGACGAGTAGGATCGGTGACGTGGAAGACAGCCCGCCCGCCGCCGCTCCCGGCCTCGGCCCCGCCGCCGAAGCCCTGCTGCGGCTGATCGACCTGCTCGCGGCCGACCCTTCGGACGACCAGCTCACCGAGCCGCTCCGCCACCTCGAACGCTCCGGCGCCGCCCCCGAAACCCTCGCCGCGGTCCAGCGGGCGACCGCGACCGCCCGGGGCGTCAAGCGCACCCTCGACCAGCGCCGCCGTCGCGAAGCCGAACTCGCCGCCCTCTTCGACACTGCCGGCGACCTCGCCGCCTCCCGCAACCTCGACGCCGTCCTGCGAGCCATCGTCCACCGCGCCCGCACCCTCCTCGCCGCCGACCTCTCCTACATCGCGCTCCACGACCCCGACCAAGGGGACACCTACATGCGCGTCACCGACGGCTCCGTCTCCGCCCGGTTCCAGCAGCTGCGCCTCGGCATGGGCGAAGGGCTCGGCGGCCTCGTCGCCGAGACCGCCCTCCCCTACGCCAGCACCGACTACCAGGTGGACTCCCGCTTCCGCCACACCCAGCTCATCGACGCCGCGGTCGTCGAAGAAGGCGTACACGGCATCGTCGGCGTCCCGCTCCGCCTGGGCGACAACGTGATCGGCGTCCTCTGGGCCGCCGACCGCGCGCCCCGCGCCTTCGCGCCCGACGACGTCGCCATGCTCGTCTCCCTCGCCAACCATGCCGCCGTCGCCATCGAGAGCGTCCGCCAGCTCGAGGCGACCGCGCGCACCCTGCGCGAACTCAGCGAGACCGCTCTGCGCTCCGAGCGGCTGAACCTCGCGTTGCGCCGCGCCGCCGACGCCCACGACCGCCTCACAGGCCTGGTGCTCAGCGGCGGCGACGTCGCCGACCTCGCCGCCCAGGCCGCCGAGCTCTTCGGCGGCGCGATCGGCATCTTCGGCGCCGACGGCGAGGCGCTGGCCCGCGCGGGCGAAGGCGAGGTGCGGTTCGTCGCCGAGGGCGCCGCCGACTCGCAGGCGAGCCGCGGCGCGGTGCTGGTCGACGGCCGGTGGGTGTGCGCGGTCATGGCCGGCCCGGAGCCCTTGGGCAGCATCGTCCTCGCGGGCCGACCCGGCCTCGGCGAGGCCGACCGGCAGCTGTTCGAGCGCGCCTCCCTGGTCACCGCGCTGCTGCTGCTCCTGCGGCGGTCCGTGGCCGACGCCGAGGACCGGGTGCGCGGCGAACTCCTCGACGACCTCCTCAGCGACCCCGGCAAGCAGCGGGCCACCAGCGCGCGGCTCCGGGCCGGGAAGCTCGGCATGGATCTGCGGCGCCCGCACGCGGTCCTCGTCCTCGACGGCGACGCCGCGGCGCAGGGCCGGCTCGCCTCGGAGGCCCAGCGGCACGCCCGCGCCGAAGGCGGCCTGGCCGGGAGCCGGGACGGCCGCACGGTGCTCCTGCTGCCGGGGGACGACCCCGGCGGGCGGGCCGCGAAGCTCGCCGCCGACCTCGGCAGAGCCACGGGGCGGCCGGTGACCGTCGGCGCCTCGTCCAGTGCGAACGACATCGAGCGGCTGCCGGAGGCTTACACCGCCGCCGTCCGCTGCACCGACGCCATGATCGCCTTGGGCCGCAAGGGCGAAGGCGGCGGCATGGACCAGCTCGGCTTCATCGGCGTGCTGCTCGGCGAGTCGGGCGCGGACGCGTTCGTGCGGCGCACGATCGGCCCGCTGCTCGAATACGACGCCAAGCGCGGCACCGACCTCGTCGGCACCCTGGAGGCGTACTTCGCCAACGGCGGGCACCTGGCGAAGACCAAGGCCGTGCTGAACGTCCACCTCAACACCGTCTCGCAGCGCCTCGAGCGGGTCGCCTCGATCCTCGGCCGCGACTGGAACTCCCCGGAGCGGTCCCTTGAGGTCCAGTTGGCGCTGCGCGTCAACCGGCTCTCCAAGCCCTGATCTACCTGGCGCGCAGCACGAGCGCGTCGCCCTGGCCGCCGCCTCCGCACAGCCCGGCCGCGCCGATCGCGCCGCTCGGGAGCTGGCGCGAGAGGGTCTGCACGAGCCGCGCCCCGCTGGCGCCCAGCGGGTGCCCGAGGGCGATCGCGCCGCCGTCGCGGTTGACGCGCTCGGGGTCGACGCCGAGTTCGCGGATGGAGGCGAGCGCGACCGCGGCGAAGGCCTCGTTGATCTCGATCGTGTCGAGGTCGGCCACGGCGACCCCGGCGAGCGCGGCGGCCGCTTCGATGGCGCGCGCGGGCTGGTGCAGCAGCGAGTTGTCCGGGCCGGCCACGGTCGTGTACGACAGGATCTCCGACTCCCACTCCAAGCCCAGCCGCTCGGCGGTGGACCGGGTGGTGAGCACGAGCGCGGACGCGCCGTCGTTCATCGGCGAGGAGTTCCCGGCGGTCAGCACCCCGCCCTCGGCGAACGCCGGGCGCAGCGCCGCCAGGCCTTCCAGGGTCGACTCCGGGCGCGGGCTCTCGTCGGCGTCCACGACGCCTTTGCGGGTCTCGACCGGGGCGATCTCGCTCGAAGCGTTTCCTTTGGCGGCCTGCAACTGCGAGGCGAGCGCGAAGGCGTCCTGGTCGGCGCGGGCGATTCCGGCCCCGCGCGCGTGCCGCTCGGTGGCCTCGCCCATGAGCACCCCGTCGTAGGCGTCGGTGAGCCCGTCGAACGCGGTGTGGTCGAGCATCGTGACCTCGCCGTATTTGAAGCCGCGGCGCGAGCCCGGCAGCAGGTGCGGGGCGCGGCTCATCGACTCCATGCCCCCGGCGACGACGAACTCGAAGTCGCCCGCGCGCAGGAACCGGTCGGCGATGCCGACGGCGGTCATCCCCGAGAGGCAGACCTTGTTGACCGAGAAGCTCGGCACGGTCATGGAGAGGCCGCCCGCGACGGCGGCCTGCCGGGCCGGGTTCTGGCCGCATCCGGCCGGGAGCACGTGCCCGAGGACCACCTGCCCGATCCGCCCGGGGTCCACTCCGGACCGTTCGAGCGCGGCGGCGATGGCGATGCCGCCCAAAGCGGTCGCGGGCATCTCGGCCAGGCCCCCGCCGAAGCGGCCGATCGGCGTGCGGGCGGCGGCGAGGACGACGGTGGTCTCGGAGCGGTTCGCGGTTCCCATACCCCGATCGTAAGGGCGACGACGCTCGCCCTCCATGTGCGCCGGACCCACCCTTGCCGCCGCAGGTATGTATGCGCGAACCACTGTCCGGCCCGCGCGTTTCGGGGACACTGGCACCGACCAGCGGGCCGACGGCGGCCCCGTACGAGGAGGCGACAGTGACCGGCGAAGTGCTCTGGCGGCCGCGGCCCGACGCGGGCGAGACCACGAACATCGGCGCGTTCGGCCGGATGCTCGCGTCACTAGCGGGTCGGGACCTGGACGACTACCAGGACCTGTGGCGCTGCTCCGTCGAGCGGCCCGGCTTGTTCTGGGGCGCGGTCTGGGAGCATTTCGGGCTCGGCGGCCCCGTCCCCGAGGACCGGGTGCTGACCTCGGCGGCGATGCCCGGCGCGGCGTGGTTCCCCGATGAGCGGCTGAACTACGCCGAAGCGGTGCTCGACGCGCCCGGCATGGCCCCCGGCGACGTCGCCGTCCTGGCCTACTCCGACACCCGCGCGCCGATCGAGTGGACCCTCGCCGAACTCCGCGCGGCCGTCGCGAAGGCCCGATCCGGGCTCATCGCGGCCGGCGTGGGCCGCGGCGACCGGGTGGCGGCCTGGATGCCGAACGTGCCCGAGACGTACGCGCTCATGCTCGCCGCGGCCTCGCTCGGGGCGGTGTTCTCCTCGTGCGCACCGGAATTCGGCGCGAAGGCCGTGATCGACCGCCTCCGGCAGGTCGAACCGGCGATCCTGTTCGTCACCGACGGGTACCGCTACGGGGCCAAGACCATCCGCCGCGACCGCGAAATCACGCAAGTCGTGGAGGCCTTGCGGCCCAGGACCGTCGTCACCTTCTCCTATCTGGATGAAAGCTTCGCGGTCGGCGAGCGCTGGGACGGCTTCGGCGCGGACGGCGACCTCGCCTTCGAGGCCGTCCCGTTCGACCATCCGCTGTACATCCTGTACTCCTCGGGAACCACGGGCCTGCCGAAGGCGATCGTGCACGGCCACGGCGGCATCGCGCTCGAGCACGTGAAGATGCTCGGCCTGCACCACGACCTCGGCCCGGGCGACCGCTTCCTCTGGTACACCACGACCGGCTGGATGATGTGGAACTACCTGGCCTCGGCCCCGCTGGTCGGCGCGGCCGCCGTCCTCTTCGACGGCGCGCCCGACCCCGAGGGCATGTGGCGGCTCGCCGAGGCCTCCGGCGCGACGTACTTCGGCACGAGCGCGCCGTTCCTCATGGCCTGCCGCGACCGGGGCATCGTGCCCATAGACCTCGCCGACCTCTCGCGCCTGCGCGGCATCGGCTCGACCGGGGCCCCACTGCCGCCCAGCGGATTCGACTACGTCTACGACGCGGTCTCGGCGACCGCGCAGCTCCAGTCGCTTTCGGGCGGCACCGACCTGTGCACCGGCTTCGTCGGCGGCGCGCCCACCGTCCCGGTCTGGCGCGGCGAGCTCTCCTGCCTGTGCCTGGGCGCGAAGGTCGAGTCCTTCGACGCGGCCGGGAACGCCGCGATCGGGCGCGAAGGCGAACTCGTCATCACCGCTCCGATGCCCTCGATGCCGGTGGCCCTGTGGGGCGACCCGCTCGAGCAGTGCTACCGCGACACCTACTTCGACCGCTGGCCCGGCGTCTGGCGGCACGGCGACTGGATCACCATCACCGACCGCGGGTCCGCGGTCATCTCCGGCCGCAGCGACGCCACCCTCAACCGCGGCGGCGTGCGCATGGGCACCGCCGAGTTCTACGCCGTCGTCGAAGCCGTCCCCGGCGTCACCGACTCCCTTGTGGTGCACCTGGACCGCGACGACGACCGCCTCCTGGTGTTCATCGAGGCCGCCGTCGAAGTCGACGACGCCCTCGAACGCGCCATCAGCGCCGCCGTCCGCGCCGAGCTCTCCCCCCGCCACGTCCCCGACGCGATCATCGCCGTCCCGAAGATCCCCCGCACCCTCAGCGGCAAGAAATGCGAAGTCCCCGTCAAACGCCTCCTCGAAGGCGTGCCGCTCGCCGAAGCGGTCGCGGTCGGCTCCCTCGCCGACCCCACCGCACTGGAAGCGTTCATTGAGCAATCTGTATAGCGCGAAGCACAGATCACTGACATCAGTTAGGCATAGCGGTCAATCGAAACGGTCACTATTGCCAACCGATCGCCGATGCGGTGTCCTAGGCGTCGACAAACCCTCATAGGCCACGGGAGGCACCCATGACCATCGACCAGACCCTCACCAGCCAGGAGCGCCTGGCCGACCTCGACCTCGACCAGCTCAAGGAACTCGTGGGCCTCGTCGAGTACGACGCCGCGGGCGACCCGTTCCCGGTCTCCGGGTGGGACGCCGTCGTCTGGTCGGTCGGCAACGCCACCCAGACCGCCCTGTTCTTCCAGGCCGTGTTCGGCATGGAGCTCGTCGCCTACTCCGGCCCCGAGACCGGCAACCGCGACCACCACGCCTACGTCCTGCGCTCCGGGGCCGTGCGCTTCGTGTTCAAGGGCGGCGTCGACCCCCGCAGCAGCCTCCTCGACCACCACCGCCGCCACGGCGACGGCGTCGTCGACGTCGCCCTCGAAGTGCCCGATGTGGATGCCTGCATCAAGCACGCCGAAGCCCAGGGCGCCCGCATCCTCGAAGCGCCCCATGACGTCTCGGACGAGCACGGCACCGTCCGCACCGCCGCCATCGCCACCTACGGCGAGACCCGGCACACCCTCGTGGACCGCTCCGAGTACACCGGCCCCTACCTCCCCGGCTACGTCGCCCGCAGCTCCGGCTACACCAAGCCCGAAGGGGAGCCGAAGCGGATCTTCCAGGCCCTCGACCACGTCGTCGGCAACGTCGAACTCGGCGCCATGGACCAGTGGGTCGACTTCTACAACCGCATCATGGGCTTCACCAACATGGCCGAGTTCGTGGGGGAGGACATCGCCACCGAGTACTCCGCGCTCATGAGCAAAGTGGTCGCCAGCGGCAACCGCCGCGTCAAGTTCCCCCTCAACGAACCCGCGCTCGGCAAGAAGAAGTCCCAGATCGACGAGTACCTCGAGTTCTACGAGAGCCCCGGCGTGCAGCACCTCGCACTCGCCACCAACGACATCGTCCGCACCGTCGACATCCTGCGCGCCAAGGGCATCCAGTTCCTGCCGACGCCGGACTCGTACTACGAGGACCCCGAGCTGCGCGCCCGCATCGGCGAGGTCCGGGTGCCCATCGAGGAGCTGCAGGCGCGCGGCATCCTCGTCGACCGCGACGAGGACGGCTACCTGCTGCAGATCTTCACCAAGCCCCTAGGCGACCGGCCCACGGTCTTCTTCGAGTTCATCGAGCGGCACGGCTCGCTCGGCTTCGGCATCGGCAACTTCAAGGCGCTGTTCGAGGCCATCGAGCGCGAGCAGGCCAAGCGCGGCAACTTCTAAGGGGCGGACGTGGCGTACTACCGCAGTGTGGGCAGCGTGCCGCCCAAGCGGCACACCCAGCACCGGACCCCTTCGGGCGGCCTCTACCGCGAGGAGCTCATGGGCGAGGAGGGGTTCTCCTCCGACTCGTCGCTCCTCTACCACTCCGGGGTGCCGTCGGCGATCGTCGACGCCGCCCCGTGGGACGTGCCGGGGCAGGCGCTCGAGGAGCACCGGCCGCTCAAGCCCCGGCATTTCAGACTCCACGACCTCACCGCGGCGGACTGGAAGTCCGTGGACGCGGTCACCGGCCGCCGCCTCGTCCTCGGCAACGGCGACGTGCGCCTCTCGTACGTCGCCGCCGGCGAGGCGTCGCCCCTGTACCGCAACGCGGTCGGCGATGAATGCGCCTATGTGGAGTCGGGTGCCGCGACCGTCGAGACCGTCTTCGGCGTGCTCGACGCCCGCCAGGGCGACTATGTCGTCATCCCGCGCGCCACCACCCACCGATGGGTCCCGACCGGTCCAGAACCTCTGCGGCTGTATGCGATCGAGGCAAACTCTCACATCACGCCCGCCAAGCGGTACCTCTCCCGGTACGGGCAGCTCCTCGAGCACGCCCCGTACTGCGAGCGGGACCTGCACGGCCCCACCGCGCCCTTCACCGTCGACGGCGAAGACGTCGAGGTCCTCGTCAAGCACCGCGGCTCGCGCGGCATCACCGGCACCCGGTACGTCTACGCGACGCACCCCTTCGACGCGGTCGGCTGGGACGGGTGCCTCTACCCGTACACGTTCAACATCGCCGACTTCGAGCCGATCACCGGCCGCGTCCACCAGCCGCCGCCCGCGCACCAGGTCTTCGAAGGCCACAACTTCGTCATCTGCAACTTCGTGCCGCGAAAGGTCGACTACCACCCGCTCGCCGTCCCAGTGCCGTACTACCACTCCAACGTGGACAGCGACGAGGTGATGTTCTACTGCGGCGGGGACTATGAGGCGCGCAAGGGATCCGGGATCGGGCAGGGCTCGATCAGCCTCCACCCCGGCGGCCACAGCCACGGACCGCAGCCGGGCGCGATGGAACGCTCGCTCGGCGCCGAGTACTTCGACGAACTCGCGGTCATGGTCGACACCTTCCGCCCCTTGGACCTCGGCGAAGGCGCCGCCGCCAGCGAGGACCCGGGCTACGCCTGGACCTGGGCCGGGCGGGGGCCGCGCGCATGACCCCGCTCTTCGCGGGCCTCTTCGACGACGCCGCCGTGTTCCCGCCCGGAAGCGCGCCGCTGGCCCTCGCGGTCCGCGCGTACGGCGCGCGGCGGCGCGTCTGGTACGCGCCGATCGCCGGGCCGCTGGTGCTCCCCGCGGCGGCCCTGCCGCGCCTCGCGCCCCTGCTGCCCGAAGGCGAGCCGACCCTGCCGATCTCGGCGACCTTCCCCGACGGACCCGCCGGAGTGCCTGCGGCCCTTGCCAATGCGGCCCTGCTACCGATCGACCTGCGCTCGATCGAGGTCGCCGTGCCCGAAGGCATGACGACGGAGGCGTTCACGGCGGCCCTCGAGGCGGCGCTCGAGGACGCGCCCGACCTCGACGTGTTCGTGGAGGTGCCGCGCGACGGGCGGCGCTTCCCGGTGCTCGCGGCGATCAAGGGCCGGCACCGCGCCAAGTTCCGCACCGGCGGCGTCCGCGCCGAGCTGTACCCCGACGAGGCCGAACTCGCGGCGGCGCTGGCCGCCGCGGTCGCGGCCGGGGTGCCGTTCAAGGCCACCGCCGGACTGCACCACGCGGTGCGCGACACCGACCCCGAGACCGGGTTCGAGCAGCACGGCTTTCTCAACCTGTTCCTCGCCGCAGACGCGCTCCTGCACGGCGGCGACGAGACCGACGCGCGGGCACTGCTGTCCGAACGGGACGACGAGCGCATCGCGGACCTCGCGCACGGCCTCGAAGGGGCGCGGGCGCGCGCCGTGCGGGGTGCGTTCACCTCGTTCGGCACCTGCTCGGTCACCGAACCGCTCGACGAGCTGATCGGCCTGGGGCTCATCACCACTCCTACCCATCCCGAGGGACCATGACCGAGATCGAACTCCCGGACGGCTCGCCGTTCGGGCCCGACAACCTGCCCTACGGCGCATACTCCACAGGGGACGAGGCACCGCGTGTCGGGGTCCGCTACGGCGACAGCGTGGTCGACCTCGCCCTCCTACTGGACGACCCGGTCTTCGCGGTCCCGACATTGAACCCGTTCATGGCCCAGGGCCCGGCGCGGTGGGCCGAGGTCCGCGAGCGCATCCAAGCCGCGATCGGAGGCCCCGTCCCGGACGAGGCGGTGCATCCGGTCCGGGAGGTGCGGCTGCACCTGCCGTTCGCGGTCGCGGACTATGTGGACTTCTATGCCTCGGAGCATCACGCGGCGAACCTCGGCCGGCTGTTCCGTCCCGGCTCGGACCCGTTGCTGCCCAACTGGAAGCACCTGCCGGTCGGGTACCACGGCCGGGCGGGCACGGTCGTCGTCTCGGGCACCGGGATCGTGCGCCCGTGCGGGCAGCGGAAGGACCCCGGCGAGGCCGTCCCGGCGTTCGGGCCGAGCCGCAGGCTCGACATCGAGGCCGAGCTCGGGTTCGTGGTCGGGGCCGGGACGGCGCTGGGGGAGCGGATCGGCGTCGAGTCTTTCGCCGAGTACGTCTTCGGCGCGGTCCTGGTGAACGACTGGTCGGCGCGCGACCTGCAGGCGTGGGAGTACCAGCCGCTCGGGCCGCACCTGGGGAAGAGCTTCGCGACCTCGGTGTCGCCGTGGGTGGTGCCGCTGGCCGCGCTCGAGGCGGCGCGGGTGCCTCTGCCGCGCCAGATCCCGGCGCCGCTGCCGTACCTGCGCGGCGGCGGGCACTGGGGCCTGGATGTGGACCTCTCGGTGGAGTGGAACGGAGAGCAGGTCTCGCGGCCGCCGTACCGCGAGATGTACTGGTCCCCCGCGCAGATGCTCGCGCACATGACGGTGAACGGCGCTTCGGCGCGGACGGGCGACCTGTTCGCGTCGGGCACGATCTCGGGTCCCGCGAAGCATCAGCGCGGCGCGTTCATCGAACTCACGTGGGGCGGCAGCGAGCCGATCACGGTGAAGGGCGAGGAGCGCACCTTCCTCCTCGACGGCGACGAGGTCGCCATCAGCGCGACCGCGCCGGGCCCGAACGGCGCCCGGATCGGGTTCGGCGAGGTCGTGGGAAAGGTGCTGCCGGCGGTGTGAGCGGCGCGGGAGCTGGGCCGGGCGCGGCGCAGCGTGTCCGCGCGGCGCCCGCCGCGACCGACACGGGAGGCCCCGGGTACCCGCCCGTTCCCACCTTCACCTTCACCACTACCAGTGAAAAGGACTTCCCAATGGGTTTGTCAAGTCCTGACCGGCTCTGGTTCTTGGTAGAGCGTGCCGGTTTGGATCATGGCCCACAGGACGTTGAGGCGTCGGCGGGCGAGGGCGATGAGGGCCTGTTTGTGTCCTTTGCCCTCGGTCCGCTTGCGGCTGTAGAAGATCCGGGAGGCCGCGCGGTGCTTCAGGCTGGCCATGGCCGAGAGGTAGCACACGCGCAGCAGGGCGCGGTGGTATCGGCGGCGTCGGCGCAGGTTGCCGCTGATGCGCCCGGAGTCGCGGGATCCGGGCGGCCAAGTCCTTTGAGCCATCCAACGGCTCCACTATCCCAGCCATACCCGCATCCCCTGGGTGTTCCGATCCTACGAACGACCAGAAACCAGCCCAACAGAAAGGTAAGACACCATCCCATAGGGGTCCGACAAAAATTCTGCCGCATTGAAATGCGAGGGATGCTCGTGCGGGCGGGTCCTGCCCCGCCCGCACAGCGCTGCGTCAGAGTCCGGGGCGTGCGGCCGGGAAGCCGCGCTTGCGCGCGGCGAGGACGACCAGCACGACCGGAACCATCAAGGCGACCACGCCCCAAGGGAACGACGCCGCGCCGAGGCCGCTGAGCATGAGGCCGCCGACCGCGCCGCCGGCGGCCATGAAGGAGTTCCAGGTGGTCACCAGGAGCGGCTGCGCCCGGTCGCCGCCCGCGTCCGTGACGGCGGTCTGCAGGAGGGTGGCCGCGCCGCCCCAGCCCAGTCCCCAGAGGACGATCGCGAGGTAGAGCGCGAACGGGTTCCCGGCGAGCACCGTGAGCAGCGCGGCCGCGACGAGGAACAGGGCCGTGCTCAGGATGGTGAGGAGCCGCAGCCGCCGGTCGACCAGTGCCCCGGTCGCGACGATGCTCGCCACCGAGGCGATGCCGAAGACCAGCAGCACGACGTTGCGTTGGGCGTCCATGCCGTTCGCGGCCAGGAACGTCGCGATGTAGGTGTAGAAGATGTTGTGCGCCAGCACGTACGCGGCGACGGTGAACAGCACCGGGACGACGCCGGGGACGCTGAGCGCCTTGAGGATCGGTTCGGACTGGCCCCGCGCCTCGCCGGGGAACTCGGGCACCGTGGCGCGGATCCACACCGCCAGCAGCGCCGAGACCGCCGCGATCATCCCGAAGGTCAGCCGCCACCCGAAGGCGTCGCCGAGGAAGGTGCCCAGAGGGATGCCGAGCGACAGCGCCAGTGGAATCCCCGCCATGGTGAGCGCGATCGCCCGTCCTTGCAGGTGCGGCGGGGCGAGCCTGCGGGCGTAGGCGACCAGGCCGGCCCACACCACGGCCGCCGCGATGCCGGCGAGGAGCCGGAAGGCCATCGTGAGCGGGTACGAGTCCGAGACGGCGGTGACGAGGTTGGCGACGGCGAACGTCAGGACCGCGGTGAGCATCAGGCGGCGGCGCGGCCAGGAGGCCGTCGCCGCCACGACCGGGATCGCGGAGAGGCCGGTGGCGATGGCGTAGACGGTGAGCGTCTGGCCGGCGGCCGATTCGCTCACGGAGAGACCTGCGGCCATCTCGGGGAGGACCCCGGCCGGCAGCGCCTCGGTGAGGATCGCCAGGAACGCGGCCGTGGTGAGCGCCAGCAGCGGAAGGACCGGAAGCCGTTGCCGCGCTTCGGATGTCGGCGGCTCGGGAATACGATGGGCGTGCGTCGTTGTCATGTCTCATACGTTCCAACCTTCACACTTGTGTGAAGGTCAAGCCGGGATCGAATGAGGTGCGTCATATGAGGATCGGAGCGCTGTCGGAGCGGACCGGCATTCCCCGCCGCATGCTGCGGTACTACGAGGAGACCGGGATGCTCGTCCCCGACCGGTGCGGCAACGGCTACCGCGACTACGACGAGCGGTGCGTCGAACGGGCGCTCCAGATCCGGGGCCTGCTGGAGGCGGGCATGCCGACGCGCGTGATCAAGCAGGTCCTGCCGTGCCTGAAGCAGCCCAAGGCGATCCACGTCGAGGGGGCGACTCGGGAGACGATCGAGCTCCTCGAGCGCGAGCGCGACAGCATGTCCGACCGCATCGACACCCTCACGCGCAGCCGCGACGCGATCGCCCGCTACATCGACACGGTCCGCGAGACGCGGGAAGCGGCATGAACGTTCACGCCGCAGGGCCGGGCGGTGCCCGGCCCTGCGGCGCTCGGAGCTACTTGCGGGGGCGTGCGAACACGGCGTTGCCGTGCGCGGCGAGTTCGAGGGTCTCGCCGTCGACCTCGACCGTGGCCGGAGCCGGGTTGCAGTTGAGGACGAACACGTGGTCGGTGTCGCCGTCGCTGCGGACCTGGGCGGTGACGCCCGCCGGAAGGGCCGCGGCGAGGGCGCGTTCGACGCCGGTCTCGGCGATCAGCCCGCCGTAGAAGGCGTCGAGGAAGTCGGCGCCGGTGCGCGCGGCGATGAAGTACGCCTTGCCTTCGCCGCGGCGGTTGACGGTGAGCGCGGGCCGGCCGGCGTAGAAGTCCGAGCCGTACGCGCCGAGCACGTCCGCGCCTTCGGCGTGGATGAGCTCGCACAGGCCGAAGGCCTCGTAGTCGGTGCCGTCCCAGGCGATGGCGTTGCGGTCGTCGGGGTAGAGCGCGTCGATCTCCTCGGCCCAGACGCCGAGCGTCGCGCGGAGCGGGCCGGGGAAGCCGCCGAGGAACGTCTTGTCGTTCTCGTCGACGTACCCGGTCGCGTACGTGGCGACGAAGGTGCCGCCGCGCTGCACGAAGGCGTCGATCGCCTCGGCCGCACCGGGACGCAGCAGGTAGAGCATCGGCGCGACGAGGACCTTGTACCGGTCGAGGCGGCCCGGTGCGGCGACGAGCGAGCCGTCGAGCACGTCCACGGGCACGCCCTGCTGCCAGAACGCCTGGTAGTGGTCGACGACGGTGCCGAAGTAGTCGGTCTTGTCCTGCAGCAGGCCTTTCATGTCGTCCAGCGCCCACCGGTTGTGCCAGTCGTAGACGAGCGCCACGTCGGCGGGGGTCGAGGTGCCGACGACCGCGTCCATCTCCGCGAGCCGCGCGCCGACCTCGGCCACGTCCCGGAACACGCGCGTGCGCTCGGTGCCCTCGTGGTCGACGATCGCGCCGTGGAACTTCTCGGAGCCGCCGCGGCCCTTGCGGAACTGGAAGTACTGCACCGTGTCCGCGCCGTGCGCGACGGCCTGCAGCGACTGCAGCAGGTGCACGCCGGGCCGGTGGAGCTTCGCGACCGGCCGCCAGTTCGTGGCCGAGGGGGAGGACTCCATGAGCATGAACGGCTTGTCCTTGAGGCTGCGCGTCAGGTCGTGGTGGAAGGAGGCCTCGACGCCGGTGCGCACGTCCCGGCCGGTGTCGGACCACTGCGGGTAGGAGTCCCAGGAGACGACGTCGAGGACCTCGGCGAGGCGGTAGTAGTCGATGCCCGGGTAGGTGCCCATGAGGTTGGTCGTGCACGGGACGTCGGGGGTGATCGCCTTGAGCGGCGCGGTCTCGTGCAGGTAGAAGTCGACGAACTGCTCGGTCGTGAACCGCATCCAGTCCAGGTGCAGGCCGTGGATGTCCTGCTCCCCGCGCCAGTGGGTGCTGGGGGACTCGATGTGGGACCAGTCGCTGTAGGTCTTGGCCCAGAACGCGGACCACCAGGCCTCGTTGAGCTCGTCGAGTGAGCCGTACTTCGCCTGGAGGTGGGCGCGGAACCGCTCCTGGCACAGGTCGCAGTGGCATTCGCCGCCGTACTCGTTCGAGATGTGCCAGACCCCGAGCGCGGGGTGCGCGCCGTACCGCTCGGCCAGCGCCGTGTTGATCGCGAGGGTCTTCTCCCGGTAGACCGGTGAGGTGAGGCAGTGGTTGTGGCGGCCGCCGTGGAGGTTGCGGGTGCGGTCGCCGTTGACGCGGAGCACCTCGGGGTAGCGGTGGCTCATCCAGCCGGGTCGGGCGCCGGTCGGGGTGGCGAGCACGGCCGTGATGTCGTTCTCGGCCATGAGGTCGAGGATCTCGTCGAGCCAGCCGAACTCGTAGCGACCCTCCTCGGGTTCGAGTGCGGCCCAGGCGAAGATACCGACCGAGAGGGTGTTGACCCCGGCGAGGCGGGCGAGGCGCATGTCCTCTTTCCAGGTCTCGTCCTTCGTGCGGAGCCACTGGTCGGGGTTGTAGTCGCCGCCGTGGAGGAGGCGGGGGACGCCCTTGACGATCGGGGCGTGGCGGACGGGCTTGCTCACGAGGCGTACTTCCTTAATGACGGCGCCTTTGATTTACCGATCAAGACCCTATGTCACCGGGGCCGAATGTCAATAGGATTGCCGCATGCCGAATCGCGAGCCCGAGGCTCCTGCACCTTCGTTGCATCACGCCGCCCCGAGCGCCGAGCAGTTCGCCGCCGCCGCAGCGGTGTTCGCGCTGCTCTCCGACCAGACCCGGCTGCAGCTGCTCTGGGCGCTCGCGGACGGGGAGGCCGATGTCACGGCGCTGGCGGCGGCGACCGAGGCGGCGCGGCCGGCGGTGAGCCAGCATCTGGCCAAGCTGCGGCTCGCGGGACTGGTGCAGTCGCGGCGCGAAGGGCGGCGGGTGGTGTACTCGCTGACCGACGGGCACCTGCGGCGGCTCGTGCTGGAGGCGTTGAGCCGGGCGGACCACCAGGTCACGGGCGAGGCCTGGCACGCCTAGTCGTCGTCATGTGCGCAATTGCGCACATGTCTGGTAGTGTCGGGGTGCCATCGTCCCCGACCGAGGACCCGCCGTGCTCGCCGTCCTGCGCCACCGCACCTACCGGCGCCTCTTCGCCGCCCAGGTCGTCGCCCTCACCGGCACCGGCCTCGCCACCGTCGCCCTCAGCCTCCTCGCCTACGACCTCGCCGGAGGGGACGCGGCCGCCGTGCTCGGCACCGCGCTCGCCCTCAAGATGCTCGCTTACCTGCTCATCGGCCCGATCGCCACCGCGCTCGCCGAACGGCTCTCCCGCCGCACCCTCATGGGCGCCATGGACCTCACGCGCGCCGCGGCCGCCCTCGCCCTGCCGTTCGTCTCCGAGATCTGGCACGTGTACGCCCTCGTGCTCCTCCTGCAGGCCGCGTCCGCCGCGTTCACCCCGACCTTTCAGGCGACCATCCCCGACGTGCTCCGCGACGAGGACGAGTACACGAACGCCCTCTCGCTCTCCCGCCTCGCCTACGACCTCGAGAGCCTCGCCAGCCCCGCGCTCGCCGCCGCGCTCCTGGCCCTCGTCTCCTACCGGGAGCTGTTCGCCGGGACGGCGATCGGGTTCCTCGCCTCCGCAGCGCTCGTCCTCTCCGTCACCCTGCCGCGCCTCGCGCCCGCGCCGCGAACCGAAGGGCGCCTTGCCAAGGCCACCCGCGGCTTCCGCCTCTACGCGGCCGTGCCGCGCCTGCGCGGCCTCATCCTGGCCCACCTGGCCGTCGCCGCCGCGACCGCGCTGGTCGTCGTCGACACGGTCGTCCTCGTGCGGGACGGCCTCGGGCGCGGTGCCGGGGACGTGGCGGTCGCCCTCGGCGCGTACGGGATCGGCTCGATGCTCGCGGCCGCCGCCATCCCGCGCCTGCTGCGCCGCCGCCCCGAGAGGGCCGTGGTGCTGCCCGCCGCGTTCGCGCTCGCCGCGGTCCTGGCATCCCTCGGGACCGCGCTGGCCTGGGGCGTCCTCGGCTGGGCCGGGCTGCTTTCGGCGTGGGCCGCGCTCGGCCTCGGAACGGGCGCGATCCTGACCCCGACCGGCCGCCTCGTCACCGGCGCGGCCGCCCCGCAGGACCGGCCCGCCGCGTTCGCCGCCCAGTTCTCGCTCTCCCACGGCTGGTTCCTCCTCACCTACCCGCTCGCGGGTGCGCTCGCCGCCGCCGACACGGCCCTCGCCGCCGGCGTCCTGGCCGCCGTCGCCGCAGCCGCCGCCACGGCCGCGCTGATGCTCTGGCCCGCAACCGAACCCGAAGCCCCACGGCCGGTCGGCGCCCACGTGGCCGCCGCCCGCACGCCGCCGCGGCGATCGGACCCGCGCACCCGGCGGCCCGACCGGGGCGCCCGCCCGGCCCGAGTGCGGAGGACGCCGGTGCGGCGCTGACCGCGACGGGACGGCACTGGTGGTCATGATCCTGGCCCGCTGCACGAAAAGACGCCCTTGTGGACACCTCGGGGGAAGCGAACCCTGCCCCGATGCGCCATCATTGATGCAAGCGCGGAGCTCCCGGCAAAGCCTGCGCGCCAGCGTTGTGGGGGACAGTGCCGCCGTTCGCGGTGGGCACGGGAGGTGACTCGTCATGGCTGCTATCCCTGCGTCGTCGAGCGTGGCCAGGCCGCGACTGCTCGCCGAGCTCAATGACGGCTCGGGGCCGGTCCGCCGCGCCGTCATCACCGCTCCGGCGGGCTTCGGCAAGTCCACCTTGCTCGCGCAGCACGCCCGGTCCTTCGCCGGCGGCACGGCCTGGCTCGGCCTCACCCCCGCCCACGCCGACCCCGGCGAGTTCACCGCCGACCTGCACCGGGCGATCATGCCGTTCACGGCCGCGCCCGACCCCGCCGAAACCCCGGATCGGCTCTGGAACCGTTTGCGCGCCTTGACCGGGGCCACCCTCCTCGTCCTCGACGACGTCCACTACCTCGACGACACCGCCGCCGAGCGCGTCCTCGACCGGCTGCTGTGCGAACTGCCCGAGCAGTGCAGCCTCGCCCTCGCCACCCGCCGCCTGCCCGGCGTCAACCTCGCCCGGCACGAACTCACCGACCTGCGCTTCATCGACGCCGACCAGCTGCGCTTCCGCACCTGGGAGATCGACCTGCTGCTGCGCGAGAACTACCAGGAGCCCCTGCCCGCCGGCGACATCGCCGTCCTCGAGCGCCGCCTCGGCGGCTGGGCCGCCGGACTCCACCTCTTCCACCTGTCGACCAAGGGCAGGCCCCTCGCCGAGCGCCGCTCGGCCGTCGCCGCCCTCACCGGCCGCGCCTCCCTCGCGCACGCCTACATGAGCCGCACCGTCCTGGCCGAGCTCCCCGAGCCGCTGCTGCCCTTCGTCACCCGCATCAGCGTCTTCGACGTCGCCACCGCCGCCCGCTGCGACCGCCTCCTCGGCATCGACGACGCCGCCGCGCACCTCGCCGAACTGCACCGCCGCCAGGTCTTCATCACCACCCCCGACGGCGGCCACACCTACCGCTTCCACGAGGCCATGCGCTCGCACCTCGCCGCGGTCCTCGCCGACGGCCACGGCGGCGCCGCCGCCCGCCGCCTCCACGCCGCCGCCGCCGAGATCGTCAAAGCCGAAGGCGCCCTGGTCGAAGCGGCCCGCAGCTTCGCCCGCGCCGAGGACTGGCCCGCCGTGCGCGAACTCCTCGACCTCCTCGGCCCCCAGATCACCGGCGACGACTTCGACGCCTGGCGCGACCTCCTCCCGTCCTGGCTCGTCGCCGACGACCCCTGGATGGTCCTCGCCGAAGGCCGCAACCGCCTCGGCCGCGGCCGCATCGCCGAAGCCGTCGAATGCTTCGAACGCAGCCAGGCGCTCTCGACCGACGAGGCCGGCCGCGCCCACGGCCGCCACGCCGCCGCCGCGGCCCGCATCTGGCTGCCCGGCCCCGCCCGGCCCGGCGCCGACTGGTGCACCTGGCTCCGCGCCGCCACCCAGGCGCATCCGGCGCTCGTCGCCGCCGCGGCCGAGGACCGCATGCCCGAACCGCACGGCCGCATGGTCGCCCTCCTCGCGCACGTCCTCGCCGGGAACCTCCCCGCCGCCCGGACCCTCCTGCGCCACACCGAAGGCGACGCCGGACCCGCCGCCGTCATCGCCCCCCTCGGCAACGCGATCCTCGCCCTCCTCGAAAGCCCCGGCGACCGCGGCCTGCGCGAACTCTCGCGCGCCGTCTCGGCCGCCGAAGCCGAACGCCTGCCCTGGCTCGCCCGCGCCGCCCGCGCCGCCATCGCCCTCGACGGCACCCAGGACGCCGCCAAGACCGCCCTCCGCGTCGCCGAGGAATGCGAACGCGACGGCGACCTGTGGGGGGCGCTCCTCGCCGCCGGCTGCTCCTGGTTCGCCCGCCTCGGCAGCGGCGACCCCGACCTCTCCACCCTCGCCGATCTCGCCGACGGCTTCCGCGCCCTCGACGCCGCCGTCCCCGCCGCCTGGGCGCAGGCGATGTACGCCGTCGCGGCCGCCCACGCCGGGGTGCCCGGCGCCGAGACCGAGATCGAACGGGCCGCGGACCTCGTGCGCCGCTGCGGAGTCGGCGGCGCGCAGCCCCTCGTGTACGTCGCGGCGGCCGTCGCCGCCGGCCACCCCCCGAACCTCGTCGCCCGCGCCCGCCAGGCCGCCGGGCACTGCGGCTACCCCGTCCACCTCGTCGAGTCCTGGCTCGGCGAACCGATCCCGCCGGTCCGCGCCTCCACGCCCGAAACCCTCACCGTCACCTGCTTCGGCGGCTTCCGCCTCGAACGCGACGGCGCCCAAGTCGACCTCTCCGCGGTGAAACCCAAGGTGCGCATGCTCATGCGCCTCCTCGCCGTCAACGCCGGCCGCCCCGTCCACCGCGAGGCCATCATCGACGCCCTCTGGCCGCAGGCCACGCCGCGCGCGGCCACCCACGGCCTCCACGTCGCCATGTCGAGCCTGCGCAAGCTCATCGAGCCCGACGCCGGACGCGGCGTCTTCCGCTTCCTGACCCGCGAAGGCGACGCCTACCGGCTCGTGCTGCCCATTGACGGCTACTGCGACGTCGTCGCGGTCCGCGAAGCCGCGCGCCTCGCCCGGAGCGCCCCCGACGACGACGCGGCCGCCGCGATCCTGCGCCTGGCCTCAGACGCCTACCGCGGCGACCTCCTCCCCGAGGACGGCGCCGCCGAATGGGTCGTCGGCGAACGCGAACGCCTGCGCCTCGCCGCCTCCTCGGCCGCGGCCGACCTCGCCCGCCTCGAACTGCGCCGCGGCGACGTGGCCGAGGCGCTCGCGGCGGCCGGACGCAGTGTCGGCGTCCACCGCTTCAACGACGAGGCCTGGCGCCTCCTCATCGAAGCCCATGAGCGCCACGGCGACCGCGCCGCCGCCGCCGACGCCCTCGCCCGCTACCGCGAAGTGCTCGCGGAACTCGGCGTCCACACCGAATAGCCGAAGCCCCCGCCACCGGACGGGCGACCTCGTCGCAGCGCTCGTTCCGGTGAGCGGCGCGACCGGTCGATCGAGTCGTGGCGGCCGGTCCGCCTCGCCAACGAGGAAATGCGATCCCTTGTGGATGAACTACTGTCCCGGTTCCCCGCGTTCGTCGCCGCGCTCAGCCGCCGATCGAGTACTTCCGTTCGTTCTACGCGGACACCGCCCTCTCCGGCTCGGCGATCGGCACCCCTGCGGCCTCGAGTGCTTCGACGCCGGCCCGTTCGCCCGCTCGCCCGCTCGCCGCGTTGTCGGCCCTCCCGATACCACCCCGGCATCGGGAGGTCCCTCCGCCTTGCGAGGGAACGAACGGACTCGGATATCGCCGCTCCCTGACGCGCAGGACGGGCCCTAGCCGCTCGGGACCGCCCGCTCGACGCGCAACGTGAACGGCACGTGGGCCGGCACGTGCTCCGCTGCGGCGCTGCGCAACCGAGACTCGTCCACAAGCGACGGTTCGGGGACGGCGACGGTGATCGTGACGTGCGGCGAGACCGGTGCGCCCGCAGGGTCGGTCGACTGGACCGAGGCGATGGTGCCGCCGGTGTCGGCGACCTCGACCCGGCCGCCGGTCAGGAGCCGCAGATGCGTCGCCAGGCCGTGCCGGGTGCCGCGCCAGCGGTGGAGCTCCACCGCGTGGGCGACCAGGACGCGGCGCTGATCGACCGTCCACTGCTCCTGCACCGGCAGGGCCACCCACCCGGCCAGCCAGTCCAGGAAGTCAGGCGGCGCCAGCGCCGGGTCGAGGTAGGCCACGAACCCGTCGAGCGTGAGCTGGACCGGCGCGAGGACCTCGTCGAGGGCCTGCGTGAAACGGCGCGTGAAGTCGTCTTCGGCGAGCACGCCCGGCAGCTGGTCGGCGATAGGGTGCGGAGTCGGCAGACCGGGCGCGGCGCTACGAGGCACGGTCGTCCCCCTCCAGGATGCGCACCTGGTGCTGGAACGAGAACGCCAGGGCGTGGTCGGCGAGCTCGATGCGCTGCACCGGCCCGCTGCGGCGGCCGGTCGCCAGGTCGGCGGCGAAGAGCTGCACGTCCTCGACCATCGCGGTGCCCGGGAGCCGTTGCAGCACAGCGAAGACCTCGCCCGACTGCACCGGGCGGCCGAACGGCCAGCCGGTGCCGTCGAGGCCGCCGGTGACCGGGTTGAGGTAGGCGTAGAGGGCCTCCAAGGCCTCGCCGCGCAACGCTTCGGCGACGACGCCGGAGGCGGCCCGCAGCTGGGCCACGACCGTGACGCCGTCGTACTGCGGCGGGCCGACGCGCACCGTCGCGCCGAGGCAGCGGCGCGGCTCGATGTAGGAGCCGATGCGGTTGACCAGGTCCACATCGGGCGTCAGCCGGTGCACCTCAGGACTCGTGTCGAGCGCGACGTCCGGCACCACGAGCAGCCGGATCTCGCCCGGCCGCTCCGGCACCGGCACGCACCGCACCCGTGCCGCGTCGGGCGCGGCCTGCTTGGCCAGGTACTCGTAGTCCTCGATCGTCACGGCCCGGTCGCGGGTGCGCAGGAGCATCGGGCCGCGCGCGGACGCGTTGGACACCGACTCGCCGTCGACGCCGCCCGTCGCCGGACCCCGGTTGACGACCCGTGTCACGAACGGGATCGGGTCGCGCTGGACGTTGAGCAGCCCGCGCGCCACGTTCCCGGACTTGCCGCCGCCGCTGCGGTACTGCGGCACCCGGATGGGCGCGGCCTTGGGCGGCACCGCCCCGAAATTGCGGATGGCGCCGTCCTCGCCGCGCACCGCCGGGCCGAAGCGGAGCTCGCCGTTGATGGCGTCGAGCACGAAGTGCCGCGACTCCGGTCCGGACTCGGCGAAGCTCTCGACCTGGTGCCACTGCTGCCAGTCGTCGCCGCCCGCGACCTCGACCACGAGCGGTTCGCCGCCGCTGACGACGGGCCGGTGGGCGAGCTGGAAGCGCTGGCCCGGCACGCCTTCCGAGAGCCCGACGACCTCGTCGGCGACGAGCCCGGCGTGCGAGGCGTCGATGGTGCCGCCGATCGTGGCGGCGACGGCGGTCATGAGCCGGGGCGAGTCGCGGTAGAACGGCCTGTCCTCGGCGCGCACGAGGCGCGCGCGCAGCCAGCCGGCGCGCTGGCGCTCCAGCAGCGCTTCGCGGTGGCCCGGCGGCACGTGCACGACGGTGATGCCGTCCTGGTTGAAGCCGCCGGTCGAGTCGGACTCGATCTCGCACGGCGTCCAAGCGGTGCCGTCGAAGGCCTCCCATATCCATGGCGGCCGCTCGGGGTCGACGCCGACGCCTTCGGCGTGGCAGGCGACGCGCAGCTGCACGGCGCAGCGCGGCACCGCGTTCGACAGTCCGAAGTAGACGCAGTCGCCGTCGGCCGGGGCCTCCTGGAAGCAGCGCAGGCCCTCGCCGGAGACGAGCTGCCCGGTCTGGTCGCTCAGCCGCCCGGTCGCGCCGCCGGTGAGGACGAGCGCGAGCGAGCACGGGACGATCGCCAGGTCGGCCTCGGTTCGGAACACCACGGGCGCTTCGGTGCCGCCCGACTGGTCGGTGGCGACCTGCGAGCCGCGCGGGACCGGCACCGTCTGGTCGCGGGCCGCCGAGAGCCAGTACGTCACCGGCGTGCGCGCGGCCGTGGGCGGGTGCAGCCTGACGCCGATGAGGTCGAGGAACCGCAGGTAGTGCAGGTCCGGGACCCGGTTGAGGCGGTACAAGAGCTGGTCGGTCATCATCGCGAACGTCTCGATGAGGGTCACGCCCGGATCGGAGACGTTATGGTCCGTCCACTCCGGGCAGCGCTGCTGCACCAGCCGCTTCGCCTCGTCGACCAGGTCCTGGAACCGACGATCGTCCAAATTGGGTACTGGCAGGCTCATGGGGCGGCCTCCTGGGTCTCGGGGCTCTCGTGCGATCCGATGACGTAGAACGGGAATACCAGGTTGCGCGGGTCGTTGTCGCCGCGCACGGTGTAGGACAGGTCGATGTTCAGCCGGCCGCGCCAGGCCTGGTCGAACGTGACGACCACGTCGGTGAGGCTGATGCGCGGCTCCCACCGGGTCAGCGCGACCCGCACCTCGTACGCGATCTTCCCGGCCGTGGCCGAATCGGCGGGAGCGAACACGAGATCGTGGATGGCGCAACCGAACTCGGGTCGCATCGGCCGCTCTCCGGGGGCCGTGGCCAGGATCAGGTGGATGCTCTCGATCAGCTCGCGCTCGCCCCCGACGAGCGCCACCGACCCGGTGGCGTCGGTGCGGAGCGGGAAGGCCCAGCCGGAGCCCACGAACGCGGGCGGGTCGACGATGCCGGCCATGTCATCCTCCAATCAGTACGGTCGGGCAGCCTTGGATGATCGGCGCCCCGCAGGCGGAGAGGTCGCCCATGCGCGCCGCCGGCATCCCCCCGATGAGCACCGTCGGGCATCCGGGCGGCAGGATCGCCGACGGCGGATGCGGTGGTGTGGAGGGCATCGAGCACGCGTGCATGTCGCCGACGACGGCCGCCGGCACGCCGCCGATGAGCACCGTGGCCTTGCCGGGACCCGTGACGACTCCGGGGTGCCCGGTCGGGTCGCCGACCCTCGCCGCTGGCGGCATGGCCGCCCTCCTCTCGATCAGTTGATGCGGACGATGCCGCCGCGGACGGTGACCGACCCCGACGCCGACAGCTCGGCCGAGCCCTGGCCCGCGACCTTGACGGTCGTCGCCGAGACCTCGACCTTCGACCGTCCGGTGACCTTGACCTCCGACCCTGAGAGCTCCAGGGGACCCGACCCGGCGTCGATCTTGACGCCCATGCCGCTGACCTTGACCTCACCCGAGCACTTCAGTTCGATCACCTTGCCCGTGGCGTCCATCCTCAGGAACAGCTTGCCGTCCCCAGTGGAGAGCAGGATGCCCTTCTTCGACTGGTCGTCGACGAGTTCTAGCCTGTGGGCGTCGCGGGACACCAGGGCCCGCACGCCGATCTCGCCGCTGGAGCCGTCGACGGTGGGCGCCTCCAGCTTCGGCGGCGTGTCCTTGCCGTTGTGGAGACCGCCGAGCACGTACGGGTGGTCCATGTCCCCGTCGGCGAACCCCACGAGCACCTCATCGCCCACCTCCGGAATCGCCCACAGCCCCCGGCCCGCCCCGCCCCCGGCCGAGACCGTGCGCGCCCACGTGGTCGTGAAGTCCTTCGAGAGCCACGGCAAGGTGACCTTGACCCGGCCCAGCTTCATCGGGTCGCGAGCGTCGCTGACCACTGCGGACACCAGCCCGTTCGGGACGGCCCCGCCGCCACCGCCGGAGGTCAGCCCGTACAGGGTCCGCTCGGCCCGGCCCGAGACGGTGAACGCGGTCGTGTAGCCGTCGTGCTCGTTGAACACGTGCCGGGCGCTGGTCAGGGTGTACTTGCCGCCGAACGGGTCCGAGACGTTCGCGAGGGTCACCCCCGCGCCGGGCGCCAGCTTCGGGTTGCCCTTCGCCACGCCGTCGAGCTCCACCGCGGTCGCGCCGATCTCGGCCGCCAGCGCATTCGCGTACGCCTGCACCCGCCCCTGGGTGCTGAGGCTCGTGCCCGCCTCCAAGTACGGCGGGGCATTGAACTTTCCCGCCAGCTGCACCGGATCGACGCCGTCCACTTGCGAACCCTTGGTGGTGGGCCTCGCTTTGGCCTCGATCTCCTTCTTGTGCTCGAAGTCCCAGCCGCGCACGTTGACCTCGCCCACCTGCTCGGCCGCCGACACGGCCGCGCGCAGCGCGATCAGGTTCACCCCCGGTTCGAGCACGAGCGGATCGGTTGCGGCCGTGGCCGATTCGGGCGGCGCGCCCTTGGGAGGGTCGGGCAGGCGGAAGTTCAGCTTGCCGTCAGAGGCGGTGACCTGCGCGCCGACCTGGTCGGCCAGCCGCGACAGGAACTCCCAGTCCGAGACGTTGTCCTGGCTGATCTGGGAGTCGGCCTCCCCGAAGCCCTTCACGTCGTCGATCGTCCCGGCTTGGAGCCCGGCCCGTACCGCGACCGCATGCACGACGTCGGCGAGGCCCATCTTCGGGTACGCGGCGACGCGCCGGCCCCGGAAGAGCCGGTGCGCAGGGTCGAGACCGCGCACTTCGAGGAAGGTCCCGGCGGCGTCGATGTCGATCTCCATCGCCACCACCTCGCCGGACATGAGCCGCTGCGGGCTCCCCGGCTCGGCGGCCTGCACCGCGACCTCCACTTTGACCCCGATGCCGAGCCGCGTCTTCTTCACCACGACGTTCTCGGGGTCGCGGAAGCGCAGATGGCACGCGTCGGGCAGGTTGCGGCTGGCCGTGACGGCCGCCTGCGTGAGCATGGTGGCGACGTCGGCGGGCAGCGGCGTCCCGTTGACCGACACCTGCAGCGTGTTGGCGAAGCTCTCGTTGGCCACCGGCTACCTCCCGTCCCCGGCCGGGACCAGCAGCCGCGATCCGGGGCGCAGCCGCGCCGGGTCGTCGATGCCGTTGGCCTCGGCGATGAGCCGCCACCGGTTCGGGTCCCCGTAGGCCCGGTACGCGATCGACGGGAGTGAATCGCCCGCAACCACGACGTGGGTGCTGCGGGCCTCGAGCGACCCGGAGGTCGGGTTCTGGCCGGGCGTGGACCCGGAGATCTCCTCGAGCTTGACGGTGCACACCGCGCGCACCGGGGTGCCGCTGGGCGTGAAGAGCGTGTACTTGGCGGCGACCTCGCTGGCGAACGCCGGGAAGCTCGTCAATCCTCCCCAGTGGAAGATCACCCACGGCGGCGAGCCCTTGTCGTTCGAAAGGCTCTTCTCGGTCGGCACCACGCACGAGAACAGCTTCTCGACGGCCTTGACCACCGAGTCGTCCATCGCGGCGGTTGCGTCGAGGAACATCTCGACGCTCAGCTTGCACGGGTCGGACCCGGTGAACTCGGGCGGCCCGGACCGTTCGGCGTTGCGCTGCGCCTCGCGTTTCCACTTGGCGTTCTTGGTGAGCGAGAGCTCCTTCGGGTTGAACTGGAAGTCGATGGTTCCCAGCGTCTCGTTGCTCGGCGTCGCCGTCCCGCCGTCCGACGGCGGCTCGCGCAGCTCCAGGTAGGCGTGCTGCAGGTTCGACTGGTCGCCCGCGGAGGCGCCCGGCGCGGTGAACGTGACCGGTGACCCGCCCATGTCAGCCCCCTGATCCCGGCGCGAGGAACCCGTGGTGCGCCAGCTCCAGGGTCTCGATCGCGACCTTCGCGCTGTCGAGCGAGAGCTGCGGCCCGCTCCACTTCACCGGGATCACGTCGACCAGCGCCCATCTCGCGATGACCTTGCCCTCGGCGGTGCGCGCCTCGATGGTGGCGGTCTTGCGCTTGATGCCGGAGGCCATGGAGCCGAACCAGTCCGCGATCTTGGCGCTCTGCTCGGTGAGCGGGCGGCTGAGCTTCACATTGGAGTACTTGATGCGGGTCGGCAGCTGCCAGACGTAGCCGTTGTTGCCGCCCTCCTCGCGCTGCTCCATGACGATCTCGCAGCCGAGCCCGTCGCAGCTGTTGAAGGAGCCCAGGTCCTCGTCGTCGATGCTCACGACGAAACTCACGGCCACGGCGTGGATGTCAGCGGGCATGTCGGGTCCTCCAGTCCTCACAGGTCGGTCAGTCGGCCGCGCCGTTCGCGGTCGACGCGCAGGTCGGCGCGCAGCCGACGCACGAGCGGTTCGTACAGGACCGCCAGCAGCGCAGCGGGGTCGGCGGCGGGCGCGGCCCCGGCGGCGGCCGGAGCCGCTGTGGCGGCGGCGGGTGCGGCATCGGCGGTCTGCACCGAGACCGGCTGCGGGGGAGCGGCGACGCGCTGCACGACGGCCTGGACGGGCTCCATGAACTGCGGCGGGGCGGGCTCGGCCATCGCCTGGACCGGCGCGGGAGCGGCGGCGACCGGCAGCGGCTCCTCCACCTGGAGCCGTTGGGCCACTGGAGCATCACGCCTCTCCACGCTCGAAGCGGCCTGTGCGACCCGCTGCACGGCAGCGCCCGTCCCCGGGGCGACGGCCCCGGAAGCGGGTCCGCCGCCGAACGGGACCGGCGCCGGTTCGAGGTCGGCTTGCGGCACCGGTGACGGCATGTGCGACCAGGTCGACCGCTGAGCGACGGCCGAACCGGGTTCGCTTGCGCGAGGTTCGGGCGGCGCGCCGGCGGCGGGCTCGGTCTCGGCGAACGCGGCGGCGAGGGGCCGCGAGCCGAGAAGCGGCGCCTCCGGTCCCCGCTCGGGTGCGTAGAGCGGCTCCGGCGCTTCGATCGACCGGGACACCACCGGCATCACCACGGAAGGCGAGACGGCGCGCATCACCATGACCGGCGGAGGCAGCGGCCGGGCGGGTCGGCTGGACGAGTTCGGCGCGGCCTGTGGGACCGACACGTCGAACGCTGCGGGCACCGCGACAGGGAGCCCGAGACCCGACGAGGGCGAACCGGCAGGATGCGAATGGACCGGGACCTCCGGTGACGACGACGCGCCCTCGAGACGCTGCACGAACTGCGGCAGCGGAAGTCGGACGCCGGAAGGCTCGCCGGCCGGGGGCAGCGGGCGGTCCGACCGGCCGCTTGCGCGCTGCACCGAGGGCTGCGGACCGCTCATCGGCGATCCGAGTCCGAGACGCTGGACATGGGACTCGGCGCTCGGCCGCGGACGCGGTCGGTCGGCGATGAGGGGAGCGATCGGCAGGGGCGCCGGCGGCTCGGCGGGTGGCGCCTCGTCGCGGATCGTCTGCACGATCGGGGCCGCGAGCCCTGTCGCCCCGAGCAGCGGCGCGGTCTCGCCCTCCGGTTCCGCGAACGGAGCGCTGGTGTCCGGCGCGGCAGGCCCCGGAGCGAGTGGCCCGGCAAGGCCTTCCGGCGCCGGAGGCGACGACGGTGCGGGCTCCGCCGGGGAGAGGTCCATATCGCCGAGCAGCGGAGCGGTCTCGCCGGCGGACCGCTGCACGGCCGGAGCCGAGCGCCCACCGTCGAGCGGGGCAGGGGGAGGCGCGGCCACGACGGGCAGTTCCCGACGCTCGGGCGGGTCGGTGGAGGCGAGCAGCGAGGCGACGACCGGCTGAGCGGGCACAGGAGCTTGGGGGAGCGGGGCTGGCGGAGCGATCGAAGCACGGTCCCCGATGAGCATGCGCTGCAAGGCGAACGGCGGCGTCACCGGCTGCACCGGAAGCGGAGCCGTCGGGGAGGGGGCCACTTCGGACGGCTGGCCGAAAGGGCGAATCGGAGCGGGGTCGGGCAGCTGCGACCGCTGCACGCTCGGCATGGGACCGAGCGGCGACGAGAAGACCTGCGACTCAGAGCGAACCGACTGTGCCGGTATCGCAGCCGTCTCGGTCGGGGCAGCGGCGTCGGGCTGGGGCAGGTCGACTTGCGGCACGGAGTCCCCGAGCAGCGGGCGGTCCTCGCCCTCGGCGGCCGGGGCCGGGTCGGGCGCGGCAAGAGGTGGGTCGGCGTCGATGCGTTGGAGCGCGATCGGACCGGAATCGCCGAGCGACCGGTGCTGTTCCGACCCTCCCGGGTCGGATGCGGTCCGCTGCAGCGAACGGACCGGCGTCGGCAGTTCGGTGCGAACCCCGCTGCGCTGCAAGTCGATCCGCCTCGGTTCAGGCGGTGCCGCAGGCGCGGGCTCGATCGCGCCCGAAGGCCCCTCCGGCATCACCGCGTGCCCGAGCGGCGCGAGGTAGGTGGGGTCCTGCCAGGAGGCGAGGCGCGAGCTCAGCGAGTCGGGCGGGTTGACGAGCCACTGGTCGCCGACCATGCGCTGGAGTGGCGGCAATTGCCGCCACTCGGCGCGTGCGGGCGCATAAGGCGCGGGAGCGGACTCCCGCGAGGACTCCTCGGCGCGCCGACGATTGAACGGCCACATCAAGACTCACCTCCCCCAGATCACCGTCGAGCCCACTCATGAGGCGCCTCACCTGCCGTCGTTGACCCGGGCGTTGAGGGCGGCGATCCGGGCGACGTACCGCTGCCGGTCCGGATGCTCGAGATCCAGGATCTCGTCGAGGCCCCAGTGGAAGTAGTACGCCACGTACCCGATCTCCTCCTCGATCCGCTCGACCGGGTACGTCATGATTCCCCCAGGCGCCCGCCCGAGAGGTCCACATCGAACGAATGCGCGCACTCCGGGCACGTCACCCCCGCCCTCGTATGCCCCTCCGAGTTGACCCGGCGGTACATGTCCTGCAGGAACGCCAGATCGGAGGCGAAGAGGCTCTCGATCACCCCCGTGTGCACGTCCGTCACCGACCCGATCCGCGTCACCACCCGGGCCAGCAGCACCACCGTCAAGTACGCGGCGTTCTCCCGGACCCGGTCGTCCCGCAGGGGGATCAGCTCGTCCCGGGCCGTCGCCAGCCGCATCACCCCCGAGGTGTGCGTCGTCCCCGACCCGTCGACGTACCCGCGCGGCAGCTCGAACGCGAACTCCGTCCGCAGTGGACGCCGGGTCTCGCCCTCTTCGGTCCCGCTCTCGGGCGTCGCCGTCATGGTGCGTCGCATCGGCTACCCCGGCTTGATCTCTTCGCAGGAGATGACCAGCTTCTCGGTCAGCACGCTCGTGTCGCCCGCCTTCATCGCGCCGATCTCCAGGCTCTTGGGCCACGCGTTGGTGAGGTTGTACCGCTTCACCTCGGTGCCCTCGTAGTCGAAGATGATGATCGACGCGCCCTTGCGGGCCTCCGACATCTGCCCGAAGTGGCAGGTCTCCACCCACTTCTCGAAGCTGTTGTCGCTCGTCAGGCCCCGCGTGACGGTGATGTCCGCCGGCTTGGGCCGCCCGGGCAGCTTGTTGTGGACGTACTTGCCGTCCGGCGTGTTCAGCTTCAGGTCGATGACGTCCTGCTCCCATTTCAGGCCGCTGATCTCCGTGATCCCCTTGATGACGATCCCGTCGACGTCGATGCCGAACGAATGGCCTACGGCCGTGTTGAGATCGATGAACGACATGATGCACCAGCTCCTCTACCTGCCGTGTCACTCACTGACTTCGCTTGCCCCGCCCGAGAACTGGGACAGCCTGAAGATGACGAACTCCGCCGGCTTCACCGGTGCGACGCCGATCTCGCAGACCACCTGCCCGGCGTCGATCGACTCGGCGGTGTTGTTGTCCCTGTCGCACTTGACGAAGAACGCCTCGTTCGGGGTCAGCCCGAACAGCGCGCCCTTGCGCCACTCCATGACCAGGAACGACGAGACCGTGCGCCGGATCTTCGCCCACAGCGCGTCGTCGTTCGGCTCGAACACCACCCACTGGGTGCCGCCGAGGATCGACTCCTCGAGGTAGTTGAACAGGCGCCGCACGTTCAGGTACCGCCACGCCGGGTCGCTCGAGAGCGTGCGCGCGCCCCACACCCGGATGCCCCGGCCCGGGAACGCCCGGATGCAGTTGATCCCCTCGGGGTTCAGCAGCTCCTGCTCGGCCTTCGTCAGATGCGTCTCCACCAGGATCGCGCCGCGCACGACCTCGTTGGCCGGCGCCTTGTGGACGCCGCGCGTCTCGTCGTTGCGCGCCCACACCCCGGCCATGTGGCCGCTCGGCGGCACGAACTCGTTGCCGCCCGTGGCGGGGTCGAACACCTTGACCCACGGGTAGTACAGCGCCGCGTACTTCGAGTCGTAGCCCGCGTAGTCGACGCGCCAGTCCTTGACCTGCTGCGGCGACAGCCCCGGAGGCGTGTCGAGGACGGCCACCCGGTCGCCCATGAGCTCGCAGTGGGCGATGACCGCGAGCTGGACGGCCTTGACGGCCTCCAGGTCGAGTACGCCGCGCTGGTAGGCGCTCATGAGGTCGGGGACGCAGACCATGGTGACCTCGTCGACCGCTTCGAGGCCGCCGAGGCCGGAGCGGTCCGAGACGTCGCCGGTGTAGTCCTCGGGGACGATGCGCTCGGGCACGGCCGGGACCGGGGGCGGCGCGGTGAGCGCGACGGTGCCTTTGGCGGGCTGGGTCGCGGCGGCGACCTCGGTGAGGGTGATGACCTTCGACCGCTCGGCGACGGCGCGCACGACGTTGTCCTTGCCGCGCTTCACGGTCACGTCGGGGTACTGCTCGACCTGCTTGCCGTCGACCTTCACGGTCAAGGTGAACCGGTCGGCGGGCCTGCCTTCGGCGGCGTCGCCGATCTCGACGCTCACGTCGCGGTTCTCGGCGCCTTCGATCGCGACGGCGCGCAGGCCGCCGATGACCGCCTGCGGTCCCGAGACCGGTTCGGCCCCATCGGGTCCGGCGGCGCCGATGCGCACGATGTAGCAGTTGCCGCCGCCGTTGAGGAAGTAGCCGTAGACGGCGTGCGCCAGGTAGCAGCCTTCGACGAACTCGCCGAAGAGCCGCGTGTACTGGCTCCAGTTGGAGACCAGCGTCGGGGTGTTCACCGGGCCTTTCGCGGCGAACCCCACGAAGGCGGCGACTGCGGTGCCGACGCCCTCGATGGGGCGGGAACCGCCGTCGACTTCTTCGACGTAGACACCCGGTGACAAGTACGTTGGCATGCCGCGCCTCCTGTGGTCGGTACAGCACTGATCGTGCCGTCGCTCTCCGGTTTCCGTACGGGCCTTACGGACCCGCGTGAGGGAAGACGTGGCTGCCCCGACGGGCAGCCGCGCGTCCGGCCGGTCATAGGACCAGCTCGAGGTATTCGCCGAACTCCCGCTCCAGGCAGAGCCGGCCGAGTTTGCGGTACTCGCGGGCGACCGCCGCGACGACGGTGGCCGTGGTGGCGCGCCCGCCGGCTTCGGCGGTGAGGTACCCGGCGGTGACGGCCGCGGACCTGATGTGGCCGCCCGCGAGTTCGAACGCGTCGGCGAGGAACTCGAGGTCGAGGTCGGCCGCGCGCGGCATCGCCCTCCCCAGGCACCGGTCCCACAGCAGCAGGCGCTGCTCGGGGTCGGGCACGGGGAAGTCCACGACGACGTCGAGCCGCCTGGTGAAGGCCTCGTCCAGGTTCGCGCGCAGGTTGGTCGCGAGGATCGCCAGCCCCTCGAAGGACTCCATGCGCTGCAGCAGATAGGCACTCTCCACATTGGCGTACCGGTCGTGCGCGTCGCGCACTTCCGAGCGCTTGCCGAAGATCGCGTCGGCCTCGTCGAACAGCAGCACCCCGTTCACCCCGGCCGCTTCGGTGAAGATCTTCTCGAGGTTCTTCTCCGTCTCGCCGATGTACTTGTCCACCACCGTGGCCAGGTTGACCGTGTACAGGTCCATGCCCAGATCGGCCGCGATGACCTCGGCCGACATGGTCTTCCCGGTGCCCGAGTCGCCCGCGAACAGCCCGGTGACGCCCATGCCGCGCCCGCCGCCGGGCCGCATCCGCCACTCGTCGAGCACGAGGTCGCGGCGCCTGGCCCGCACGGCGAGTTCGCGGATGCCGTCGAGGATGGGCGGCGGCAGCACGAGGTCGTCCCAGCCGACGGCCGGTTCGATGCGCCTGGCGAGGTGTTCGAGCCCGGCGGCGTTCTGGCTGCGCACGCCGTAGCGCAGGTGCTCGGCGCGGATCGGTTCGCCTTCGGCCCTGGCGAGTTGCGCGGCGGCTTCGGCGGCGCGGTCGATCTGGCGCACCGAGAGCGTGAAGTGCGCGGTCTCGGCGGCGAGGTCGACCCCTTCCGCCAGCGCCTCTCCGGCCGCGTCCCGCCAGAGGTCCGCGCGCTCGGCGCGGGTGGCGACGCCGACGCTCAGCAGCAGCGGCTGGCGGCGGCTCCATTCGGGGTCCCAGCCGCCGGAGCCGAACAGCACCAAGGGCACCGGCACGTGGTCGAGGCGCGCGAGCAGTGCTGTGCACGAGCCCGCGTCGACCGGTCCGGCGACGATGCCGGCTCCGCGCAGGACGGCTTCGCGGGCGAGCGCGGCGGCGGTCTCGGCCAGTTCTTCGGGTTTCGGCAGCAGGCGGCAGTCGACGGCGAGCGTCGCGCGCCCGGACGCGGCGAACGCGTCCGCGGCGGCCGCCGCGGCCGACCCGCCCAGCCCTTCGTGCAGGTAGACGAGTCCGGTCCCGGCCGCGATCGCCGAGGCGAGCCGTTCGTCGCCACAGGGGACCGGCGTCGTCGCCTCCACCAGCGGGGCGGCGACGGGGTCGCAGCCGTCGCCGCCGAGCAGGTGCGCCGTTACGCGGTCGGGCACCCGCAGCGACCGAGTCAGGAGCGGTCTTTCGGTGTCGCCCACGGTGACCAGGCCGCAGGCAATGAGCGGTGAGGCGGCCTCGAAGCGGGCCCGGCCGTGTACCTCGGCCTCGGCGAGCCCGCACAGCCGCAATGCCAGGCCGATGGTGGCGCGGCGGCGGGTCACGTCGTCGTTGAGGTAGCCGTAGAACTGCTCGAAGCGGCTGTCCACATCGGGCGCCATCGCGACGAGCAGCAGTTCCACGTCGAGGTCGGTCAGGTGCGCTGCCGCGGCCAGCGCGGTCAGCCGCGAAGGCCCCGTCTCCGCCGCCTCCGGCGGCGCGAACGGCTCGCGGCGCCCTTCGAGGAGCGCGTCGATGGCCTCGTCGGACAGGTAGAGGCCCCGGAACTGGTCGTCGGGGTTCGGGTCGGCGGCGCGCCGTTCGGCGACGGCCCGGCGGAGGCGCTGCTCGACCGCCCCGATGCGGGCGAGCAGGCCTTGCAGTTCGGTCATCGGGGCCGCCGGGTCATGGCGACCTCGTGCTCGTCGCCTTCGCCGTGGGTCACGTGGTGCTGCACCGGTTCGTCGCCGTCCACTTTGAGCCCGACGCCGCCGGTGGCGGGCGGCCCGGCGGGGAAGACGCGGCCGGAGTCGATGGGCGCGCTGACGACGATGTCCAGGGAGGGTTTGAGTTCGCCGCCGAGGGCGGTCCACACGTCGGCGAAGGCGCGGTCCTCGGGCGGCGGCAGCGCGACGGTCATCGGCACCGGCAGCCCGATCTCCTCGAGCGAGCCGGTGAGCGTGTGGGCGGGCAGCGACTCGTGTTTGAGGAACCCGGCGAGCATCACGGACAGGAGCCGGTGCTCGTCCTCGGGCCGCTGCGTCCAGGCGGTGAGCAGATAGGACAGTTTGATGTAGCGGGGAGGCAGCCGCCTGGCCGCGACGGTCTTGTCCTCGCGGTACTCGTTGACCAGGCCGCGGCTGCGGCGGCGCAGGTCTTCGCGGATGTCGTAGAGGAACGCGTTCACCGTGGGCGCGTTGCGCCTCGACGCCCACTCCTTGGTGGGCGCGTCGAACGCGACCTCGACGCCGCTGCCGGCCAGGGCGTCCTCGACGATGACGCGCCGGAGCGCGGAGTCGACCTCGTGGATCATCAGATGAGTCCGTTCCGCAGCGCGTAGGCGACCGCGTGGGCGCGGTTGCGCAGGTGCAGGCGGCTGGTGATGTCGTGGAGGATGTTCTTGATGGTGCGCTCGGAGTAGGAGAGCTTCGAGGCTATCTCGACCGTGTCGAGCCCTTCGGCGACGAGGCGCACGACCTCGATCTCGCGATCGGACATGCCGCACAGCCGCATGCCCATCGGGGCGAGGATCTGGCGCTGGAGCTGCCCGACCTGACTGAGCAGGCGGCCCAACAGGTCCGGCGGGACGGTCCCTTCGCCCTTCGCGGCGGCCGCGATGACGGCGACGAGCCGGTCCGGGGTGGCCTCGCTGCGCCGCACGATCCCGGCGACGCCGACGTCCATGATGGAGGCGAGGTCGGATTCGTCGACGCGGCCGCAGACGGCGACGAGCCACGGCACGCCGCCGCGCTTGAGGGTCCGCAGCGACTGCAGGGCCTCCTCGTCGACCGCGTCGGAGGCGACTATGCCGACGTCGGCGCGGTCGCGTTCGGACTCGTCGAGCACCAGCACCTCCGGGCGCGGGCGCAATTGGCTCGCGAGTCCGGCGTGGCAGATGGGGTCGCTCGCGCTGATGTAGACGGGCACACGGTTCATCGACCTCTCCCAGGGGTAACGGGGCTGACGGGGCACTGCGTGCAGTGTCGCCGCCGTCGCTCAACGTGCGCTCAACCGGCGCTCTCCCACCCTCTGAAATCGACCGGTGACGGAATGAAATGCCCGAACGGGCAGGGGCGTCGGCCCGTTCGGCCGGTGCCCCGCCTCTTGCCCTGCGGGGCCGGGCGGTGGAACCTGGAGGTCTCTGACACCGCTGCGCCCGGTGCGGGCGCGAGGAGGCGAACCGCCATGCGCGACCACGGCCACGAGTTCGAATCCGATTCCCTGCGTCCCAAGGCGGACCGGATCGACCACTCCGAGTTCGAACCGGCCTTCCCGGCGGCGGCCCTCGGCCGCGCCGACGTGCTCGGCGCCGAGGGCATGCTCGGCCTGCAGCGCGCCGTGGGCAACGCGGGCGTGGCGACCATGATGGAGGAGGAGCGCTCGCCCGTCCACGACGTCATCGGCTCGGGCGGCAGCCCGCTCGACCTCGACACCCGCACTGACATGGAGAGCCGTTTCGGCCAGGACTTCTCGAACGTGCGCGTCCACACCGACAGCGCCGCGAGCGAATCCGCGAAGTCGGTCAACGCCCAGGCCTACACGGTCGGGTCGGACATCGTGTTCCAGAGCGGCAACTACGACCCGGGCAGCGACTCGGGCAAGCACATGCTCGCCCACGAGCTGACGCACGTCGTGCAGCAGCGCAGCGGCCCCGTCGACGGCTCGGACGCCGGCGGGGGAGTGAAGGTCAGCGACCCCTCGGACCGCTTCGAGCGGGAGGCCTCGGCGAACGCCGACGCCATCATGTCCACCCCCGCCCCGGCCCCGGCCGCTCCGGTGCAGCGCTGCGACGACGGCTGCGGCGACGCGGACGTCCAGCGCCTCGCCGACCCGACAGTGCAGAGGGAGGACGCCCCGGAACCTGCCGAAGAGGACCCCGAAGCGATGGCCCAGACCTACGTGCAGCGCGAGGCGGAAGACGAGGAAATGGCCGACGCGTGATTCGGGGATCTGGCGGCATTCCGCTCTTGAGCGGTCCTCGCTTCAACCGGTCAGCGACGGAGAGGTGGAGGGTGGGCGGGGTCGGGCGGCGGGTGCCCGGAGTCGCGGTCGCCCGGGTGGGGTTCCAGGCGCTTATGAAGTGCAGGTTCGATTGGGGCGCAGCGCGTTCAGTGGAATGTGAATGCTTTCTCATCGTGTGGGTGATGCAGCCTGGGGTGGGTCTGCGGATAATTGAGTTACGTACAGGGATACGGAATCCGTGTAGGTGAACGAGTTGGTGGTAAGCAGACTACGACATGAGCCTCTGGCCAACTGCCTGCATTGCACGGACGTCGTGTTGCGTTGGGGATGAAACCTTCGCTCTCGGCTACGGCCTTGTTCGTGATCCGCGCTCGTGGTGCCGCCTGGCAAGGGCAGCATTCAGGGTGCCGCCGCACGGTTTGCATCGGGCGGGCGATGGCGGGCGCCCGCAGGGGGCGCTCGCGGCATGGCCGAAGCTCGAAATCGAAGACTAAGTGTCGAGATCGAGAGCCGAGGTCGAGAAGCCGAAATCGAACCACCGGGACTATAGCCGGAATGCCCAAGGCGCAACGGCAGAGCAGTAACGCGTCGGGTAAAAGGCCGATGGCCCCGGCGGCAGACGCAAGGCCGCCAGGCGAACACCGAAAACGAGGTGCGAGGGCGATGACGGGCTCGACCATGACCATGACTGCGACCGTGATGGGCGCACGCCGTCCTGCGGTGCGATGGGCATCGCGGGTTCAGCTGCGTGCTTGAGCCGCCCGGTCGGCTCCGCAGCGGGCCGGATCCGCTCGGGCCGGTCGCCACGCAATGCCGAGCCTCGTTGCGGACTGCGATAGGGCGGCAGGTCCGGCGGTCGTGACCGGATCGGACCCGAATTCGGGAGTGCGACCGGTTCCATGCTTTACAGATGCTGCCTGGCTGAACGCCGATCCGTACCAGGCGGACGCTGGAGTCGCGCCGAACCTCGCGGAGACCGGCAGCGAAGGTGCGTAGGCGAGTAAAGGCTGTCCCGTAAGCCTGCGAGGGTGAGGTTGTGGAGCCGGGCGATGCCTGACATTGCTTCAGCGACACCCTCGCCGCGCAGGCGGCAGTCGCGGAGCACATTCCAGCGTTTCATCTTTGCGAAGGTGTGCTCGATCTGGGCGCGGATGTGCCGGTGAGAGGCGTTGTGCGCTTCTTTCCAGTCGATCAGTGGTTCATCCTTGGCGATGCGGCGGTGTGGGATGACCGCGCGGGTGCGGGGGTAGCCGCCGTCGGCGATTACGGTTGCGGTGCGGGTGGCGTGGTCGATGCCGGATTCGGCGAAGGCCTTGCAGTCGTTGCGGTTCCCGGGCAGGGGCGTGCCGACAGCAACGACTCGCTGGGTGTCGGCGTGGATGACGACCTGATGGTTTGTTGAGTATCGGTAGTTCTTCGACTTCGCGGCAACGGATCGGTCCCGGGTCGGGACGAGGGTGCCGTCGACGATGAGCACGGTCCCGGGCGCATAGCGCTGCCGTTGCTGAAGCGCGAACTTTGGGGCGAGGTCGTCGATGATCCGGTCCACGGCGGATTTCGAGGTTCCGAACAGTGCTGCGATCTGGTGAACCGTGAGGTTGGTGCGCCAGTAGGCGGCGACCAGCAGTACCCGGTCCTCGAAGGCAACCTTCCACGGCCGCCCTTTCAACGGCGGCTCGGCACCTTCGGCCCGCAACTGTCGCACTAGCTTCGCGAACTGGCTGGCCGACAGGCCGCTGAAGAGCTCGATCATCGTCTCGTTCGCCGCGTTGATCACTCCCGTCATGCGGGCATGATCCCATGTGCTCCAACAACATCTGAAACACACTCAGCCGTCGCCTGCGGAGTTGCTTGCGTTGGTTTCGGTCAAGATCTCGAGGACGCCTGGCATGAGCTTTAGTGAGCACTTTGGGCATGCATCAATGAACGCATCGGCGGCGTACTCACATCCGCGTTCGATTCCGGGCATGGACACACTGTGTTCCCACACCAGTCCCATGAACCGATGCGGACAGCCGCTCCGAGCCCGAACGTCCCGAGCGTCAGGGTGGATCGCCTGGTACCCACAGACGAGGGCGCCTGCCATGCTGACCTCTGGGTCTGCCCCACCTGCAACGAGCGCGTCAACAGCGGTCAGGTCACGACCGTCGGGCCAGTACAGAGCAGCCGCGAACTGGAAGCGGCCGACGAAGGCGACGCGTCGAGCGATGTCGGAATCTAGCAGCGAGGATTCATCAAAGAGAAGCCATCGATCACCCAGGCCCTGAGTCTCGACCACAGATTCGAACCGAAGCCCCGGCGGGAAGTAGTAGATCGGGGCATTCCCCAACTGCCACGGTCCGAGCAAACCAGCGCCTCCATCTTGAGATACCCACCCTATGCCACGCCCTCAGCCCAGGCCAAACCCTCTGATAATCCCGCGAAGGTGTTACGGGACAGCCTTTAGGCTTGATTTTTAACCTTTGGCGCTGGTCAGGCGCTGTTCTCGTTCTCTCATGGTCTTCTCGCGCTTGGCTTTCTTGCCTGGGTCGCAGATCGGTG
>NZ_JBFAMQ010000014.1:0-149223 GCF_040674615.1 Glycomyces sp. NPDC049804 | reverse complement strand
GCTTCCGCTTCCGCTTCCGCTTCCGCTTCCGCTTCCGCTTCCGCTTCCGCTTCCGCTTCCGCTTCCGCTTCCGCTTCCGCTTCCGCTTCCGCTTCCGCTTCACTCTTTCGAGTGGGATTCGCCGCGCTGAGCCGCGATCGGGCCGATTCCTGTCGGACCCGGGTGCGACGCTCGGCGCACTGTCTTTTCCCCTCTAGCGGTGGGTGGGGGTTTGTGGATGGCTGAACGGCCCGATCCGGGCAGGCCGTTGCGCGCTGCCGGCCCTCCAAGCGCTGCCATCGGTCCTAGGCTCCGTCGAGGACCGGCCAGCCCTGGGCGTTCCACTCGATCGCCTCGATGCCGAGGTCGAAGTGCCCGTCCTCGTGGTACGAGTGATAGGCCATGAGGCCGTTGGAGATCGACTGGCCGCCGGTCGCCACGTAGTCGCCGTGGGCGCCCAGCACCAGCGTGCCGCCGCCCTGGGTCAGGGCCACGCCGTTCGCGTCGACGAACGGGCCAGTCGGCGAGGTCGAGCGGCCGACCCGGATGTTGTAGGTCGAGTCGGCGCCCGCGCAGCAGACGTCCCACGAGGTGAAGAGGTAGTAGTAGCCGCCGTGCGCGGTCAGCACCGGCGCCTCGATGCCCGCGCCGCCGCGGCCGGCGATGTGGCTCGGGGTCGAGCCGCTCGCGACCTTGCCCGAGGGCCAGTCGAGTTCGAGCATGTAGATGCCGTTCCACCAGGACCCGTAGGCGAGGTAGTGCTCGCCGTCGGCCTCGAGGACGGTCGGGTCGATCGCGTTGTACGGGTCGCCCGGGTTCGATTCCCAGACCAGGCCCTCGTCGACCCATTCGTAGTCGTCGTCGGCCGGGTCGAGCGTCTCGTTGGTGGCCAGGCCGATCACCGAGCGCTGCTTGCCGAAGGTGGAGGCCGAGTAGTACAGGTAGTACCGGTCCTGGTCCTCGTCGAAGTAGATCTCCGGCGCCCAGATGTTGTCGACGCCCGGGACGGCGTCCTTGAGCCACTGGGGCTTCGCGTCCCACACGGTGTCGACGTAGTTCCAGGTCGCGCCGTCGTCGGTGGAGGTGCGGATGGTGACGTTGCCGTCGCCGAGAGGACCCCAGCCGGTGGCGAACACGTACCAGGGCTCGCCGTGGGTGCAGGGCGCGAACAGGCCCGGGTCGTGCGCCCCTAGGTCGCCGCCGAGCGTGCCGGGCGCTGCGACGGCGCAGTCCTGCCGGTCGTGGCCGTGCGCGTTCCCGCTGCCGTTCCCGCCGGGGTCGGCGAGCGCTGCCGGGGCGGCGACGGCGAGCGCGGCGGCCGCGAGGCCGATCGCGCCGGTCGCGGCGATGAGGGTGGTGCGCTTCCGCTGCATGGAAGACCGCCTTGTCCGTAAATCGAAGGATTGAGACGGATAAATGTTAGCGAGAACACGCAGTTCGGGTCAAGCTACAACGTTGAACAAATGTCCGAGCTGCCGCGATCCCCGCCGCCCGCCCCCGCTCCTGCGACACGAAAAAGCCCGCCGCGGCGAACCGGGGCCTTCCGGCCCCGGCCGCCACGACGGGCGCTTCGATCAACGCGAGCCTTGCGGCTCAACCGATCAGGTCGTGATGCCGACGATCGTCGAATCGATCCCGGTACCGTCGGCCGCGTAGTTCACCGTGCCCAGGAACCGCTGGCCCCCGGACAGACCCGACCACGACAGGCCCAGCGAGTACTCGTCGCCCATCGCGACCGACTGCTCGGCCGGATCGACCGCGAGGTTCCCCTCGTCAGCACCCGGAACGACCCACGCGTGCAGCTTCGCCTCCAGCGGCGAAGGCCCCGCCCACTCGTCCACGAACACCACGAACGTGTAACCGCCAGGCAGCGACACCGTCTCGTTCGTACCGCCCGAAGCCGAACTGCCCACCAGGGTCAGCGCGCCCTCGGCGTCCTTCGTGTACACGAACAGGTCGAGGTCCGTGCCCGCCGGGTGGTCCGCGTCGAACGTCGAGAACCGCACCAGCGCCGCATCCGCAGGCGTCGTGAACTCGTACGACACCGCGTGCGAGTTCTCCACCGGCGCGTCAGACGGGAACGTCGACGAGTCGGGGTCGGTCAGCGTCGCGGTCTTCACCTCGGAAGGCACGAGACCCGACACGGTCGCGCCGAGCGTCCCGTCGAAGCCCGCGGTGCCATCGAGCTGGGCCGAACCCGACGCGCCCGTGAACGACGCTTCGTCAGCGGCCGCCAGCTGCACCGGCTTCACCACGATCGGCGAACGCACCTCGTGCACCGTCTTGGTGCCCTTCTTCTCCACCCACGTGACATCGCCGAACGACCACTCGTCGAACGCCGCGTCAGTGCGCGTGATCGTCAGGGTGTACGTCGCCGACTCGCCCGGCTTCAGCGTGAACTTCGTGACGTCCGACGTCACCTCGAAGCCCGCCGGAGCCGTGATCTCGGCCTTGTAGGTGCTCTTCTTGTCCGACACGTTCGTCACCGTGCGCGTCACCTCGTACGTGCCGGTGAGCTCCGCGACCGTGACCGACGGGTAGTTCAGCTGCGACGGGTCGATCGCGCCCAGCGCGTCGCAGTACGACTGCACCTTCGACGCCTCCGGCGTGCCGCAGATGTACTGGATCCACTCGGTCGGGCTCGACTCGTACACCAGGCCCGGGTCGAACATCGCCCGCGCGTCGACGTGGCCGGCGCCGTAGTCGAACGGCGTCGCGTCCGCGCCGCCGCGCTGGATCGGGTTGCCGTCCTGGTCGGTCTGGTACGCCGTCGTCATGATCGCCGACTTGACCGCCATCGGCGACCACTCCGGGTTCGCCGACTTCAGCAGCGCCGCCAGGCCCGCGATGTGCGGGCTCGACATCGACGTGCCCTGGGCGTTCGCGAAGTCGTTGCCCGCGTGGTTGAACGGCGTGATGCCCGCGAGGACCTCCACGCCCGGAGCCGTGATGTCCGGCTTCAGCAGGTTCTGCTCCGCCGCCAGCGCGGGGCCGTTCGACGAGAACGCCGCCATCACCGGCGCGTTCGCGTCGCGCAGTTCAGAGGTCTCGACCTCGATGCGCGGGTTCGACTTCGAGTCGACCCACTCCGCGAGCTCGATGCCGTCCGCGTAGCTCACGTGCACCACCGGGACCGCCTGCGAGGTGACGACGTTCGCCGCACCCCGGTCGGACTGGTCGCGCACGATCAGCGCGGTGCCGCCCGCGGCGGCGACCTGAGCGGCGTTGTCGCTGAACAGGTTCCCGCGGATGCAGATGATCGCGAAGCCCTCGGTCTTCGCCGGGTCCAGGGTGCCCGCGTCGCAGCGCGCCGCCGCGGCCGGGTCGGTCCCGTCGTACGCCGCGTCGACGGCGTTCTTGACGTACCACTTGGCCGAGCCGACCAGCGCGGCCGCGTCGATCTCGTCGCGGCCGAACTCGACCTCGGTGCGGAACGTCTGGTCGTGCGACGAGGCGCCGACCGTGGTCACCCACGGCTCCTGGTGGTCCACAGTAGAGGTGGGGCCGTCGTTGCCGGCGCTGGCCGCGACGAAGACGCCGGCGGCGGCCGCGTTGAAGAACGCGATCGACACCGAGTCGACGAACTCGGGCGTGCCGGTGGAGCCGATGGAGAAGTTGATGACGTCGACGCCGTCGTTCACGGCCGCTTCGATGCCGGCGACGAGGTCGGCGCCGGGGCAGCCGCCCCAGCAGACCTTGTAGGCGGCGACGCGGGCGGCGGGGGCGAGCCCTGAGAACGTGCCGACCTTCTTGCCGTCGATGGTCACCTTGGTCTTGTAGTTGCCCGCGGCGGTCGTGGCGGTGTGGGTGCCGTGGCCGTCCTGGTCGCGGGGGGAGGCGAAGCCTTCCTCGGCGTAGCCCCAGGTGTCGAAGTACCGGGCGCCGATGAGCTTGTTGTTGCACTCGATGTTGTTGGCCGGGTCCTCGTCGACGCCGGTCACGCACTCGCCGTTCCACTTGGCGTCGATGACCGCCTGGTCGGGGCGCGGCTCGGAGAGCGGGGCCAGTGCCGGGTTCTCGGGCCAGATGCCGGTGTCGAGGACGCCGACGATGACGCCTTCACCGGCGTCGCTGGGGCCGGTGAACTCCTCGTCCCACGAGCCGTCGTCGCCGGAGAGGCCGAGGAAGCCCGTCGTGTCGACGGCGCCGGTCGGCTGGTAGATCGTCTCGGGGACGACCGCGGCGACCTTGTCGCTGGCGGCCAGTTCCTCTGCTTCGGCGGCGGTGAGGTTCGCGGCGAAGCCGTTGAGGACGGTGTCGTACTCGGCGGTGGTGTCGACGTCGTACTCGGCGATGACCGCTTCGCGCTCGTCGGCGAGGGTCTCGCGGTACTCCTCGACCGCGGCGGCCTCGAAGTCGATCGTCTCGCCCTCGGCGGGCGCGGTGGCCTCGTGGGTGGCGATCGGGTCGGAGGCGAGCTGGACGATGTAGTTGCCGTCCTTGTAGTCGATCGGCTGCGCCGCACCCTCTTTGAGGTATTCGGGTGAGACCTCAGGGAGCGTGGGGGGCTCGGCCGAGACCGGTGCGGCGGCGGCGGTGAGCGCGACGGCCACCAGCGGGACGGCCGCGGCCGCCAGTACGGCTCTGGTTCTGGCTCGGGCGCGCGCCGATGCGCGCCCTTGCCTGCGGAGGGACGGAGATCCCATGCGTTGAGCTCCTCTCAAGGGGGACGTGCGCCGTGGGTGAGTACTCCGGCGCGGTCGGTGAGAGTCGCCGCGCCGCGGCGCACGGAAACGAGCCTATTGCGAGGTTGGTTCGCTGTAAACCCTCATATGAGGAGAATGCCGGTATCAGGCATGACTGTTATGCGGCCGTTACAAAGGACGTTCCGACGAGTGGATATTCAGTGAATTCCCGGGTCTCGACGTGCCCGATTACCAGTGCCACCACAGGAATCGACGCTCGTGCCGAAAGGTCACGGAACTGCCCGTCGCCTTCCCGGTGACCGAGAAGCGGATTGCCGTGCCTCCTTTGTAGGTGGCGCGGTTCGTCACGGAACTGCCGAACACTTCGGTGTTGTCGTCGACCGCGTACGCCCCGGCGGGGAGCACGACGGTGAGCGAGGAGCCGAGGAGCTTCACGTCGAGGTCGACGGTGTCGGTGCGGATCACCGCGTGGCGGCAGTCGAGCTTCACCGAGGAGCCGGTGGCGTTGATGTGGATCTTCGGCGGGACGACCCAGTCGCCGTCGCGCTTCACGGACGAGCCGGTCGGCTTGAGGCGCAGCTCGGTCGGGCCCTCGGGGACGGGCCGCTTGGGGACGGCGAGGGTCCCGCCGGTGTCGGGCAGGTCGGCGAGCAGCCGCTCGACCTCGCCGTAGGTGCGGGCCTCATACGCCTGACGGGAGCGTTCGGCGAACTCGTCGAGGTCGAGGCGGCCCTCCTCGGTGGCGGCGTGGAGTCGGGCGAGGATCGCTTCGCGCTCGGCGTTGGAGACGCGCATGTTCGGGTCGTGCGTCATCGGAGGCTCTTCGTCATCGTGCTAGGGCTTTCTCGTCGGACCGGGGTTGAGTCGCCGGGGGGTGCGCACGAGCCCGCCGTTGCACCATTCGTGGTAGTCGAACAGGTCGGGCTGGCGGATGAGCGCCTTCGTGTTGGCGGCCCAGAGTTCAACGTACTGGTCGCGTGACTCGACCGCCTTCTCGAGGAGGCGGTCGACGCGCTTGCGGGGGTGGACGCGGAAGTTGGTGCGCACGGCGTCGCCGGCGTAGATGTAGAGCACGTGGAGCGCGAAGGACCGCTTCGGGCAGGTCGCGTCGGCGGCGAGGTCGAGCCAGGTGTCGACGAGTTCGTCGGTGGCGAGGGTGAGGTCCCACTGCCGGCCCTCGGGGGCGGTCGAGTACGGGTCGAGCGCCCAGTCGCGGATCTCCTGCGGCGTGGGCACGGCGGGGCGCGCGAACCCGGTGAAGGACCCTTCCGCCACTGCCGCTCCCGCCGATTCGAACGATGCTCGCACCGATCCTAGCCCGAGTCCGCCCCGATCCCGGTCCGCGATTGCGATCCGTGGGAGCGGGTGAGCAGTGATTCGGGTCTTGTGCGCGCACCCGGGCCGAGGCGGCCCGCCTCTGCCGGGCGGGCCAGCCTGCGACACCCGGGGGGTCAACCCCCCCCCACCCCCACCCCACCCGCCCCGCTCCCTGCACTGCCGCCCACCCTCGCCACCCGCCCCGGCGGTGCCGCGCCCCGCTGTCCGCTCACCCCCACCTGCCTCGGTCGCAAGGCGGCCCGCTCAGCTGAGCCGTCCCGGTTCACTGCCGCTGTGGGGTTCGGTTCGTGGGGCCGGTGGGCGGGAGGCGCCTTCCCGCGCCACCGGTCGTTCAGGTTGTCAGCCTCGGGCCACTGCCAGGTTCACCGCCTCGATGCGCTCGTTGATGTCGCGCAGCTCGTTGAGGTCCGGGTCCCAGCCGCGGTCGAGGAGCAGTTCGCGGAGCCGGACCAGCCAGGGCCGCGGATGCTCCATCACATCGGAAGCGGTGACGACCAGGACCTCCCAGCCGAGGTGCTGCAGCGCCTGGTGCCGCCGTCGGTCCGAGGTCTCGGCGCCCAGGCCGAGACGCGCGCCCAGGCCGTCGTACTCGACCCCGACCCGCCACCGCTCCCAGCCGAGGTCGAGGAACCTGGAGCTCCCGTTCGGGAGCCGCACCCGCAGCTGCGGGACCGGCGCGGGGAGCCCGGCGTCGCCGATGAGGCAGCGCGTCCAGGACTCCATCGGCGACTCCGACCGCGGATCGGCCGCGAGCAGCGTCGCGTTCGCCCGCCTGAGCCGGTCGCCGTGGAGCGGCTCGAGCGCGGCCGCCAGGCTCCCCGCGTCGATGCCCGCCCGCAGGATCTGGTCCGCGGCGGCCACCGCCTCGAGCCGGGGGAGATCGGCCGCGCAGTCGACCAAGGTGCGCGCCAAGCGGGTCACCGGCAGCCCGTCGATCACCGTGATGTCCGCCAGTGGCGGATCGGGCGAGCTCTCGACCGGCCACTCGCGCTGGTCGGCTCCGGGAGGCAGGACATCGAAGCCGTGGATCCAGGCCGCGGTGCGGCCCGTGGCCACCTGCGTGTAGTCGGCTTCGAAGGCGGCCTCGAACCGCCTGAGGAGGTCTTCGCACGCCTCGGCGCCCTGGGCGAAGGGGGCATCGAGCGGCCGGTTCATCGTGGCTGTCGTGGTTCGGTACATCGGCATTCGCGTCATGTACCAACTGTCGCTGAACCACTCCGGAGCGTCAACGATTTCTTTTCCGCCTGTGGATAACTCGGGGAAGAATTGTGGAGTCACAGGTCGGGGGCCTGTGGATAACTTTCCGGGTGGGTTGTCGCACAAGCGGAAGCGGCGCGGCCGCCTCCCCGAGGGGAGGCGGCCGCGCCGCTCAGGCAATGGGAGGCCGGTCAGTAGACCACGTCGCAGAGCTTCCAGACGCCGTCTTCCTCGACCGCCGTGAAGATGTAGCCGACGCCTTCCTCCATCTCGGCCGTGCTGCTGGGCTCGCTGTCGTCCATCGTCCAGCCCGCCCAGACCTCGACGCCGCCGTCGACCTCGCGCGTCATGCTCCACAGCAGGAACCCGGCGTTGAAGCCCTCGTACTCCAGCTCCCACTCGAGGTCGCTCTGCAGCGCCGAGCTCGGCGACGAGCACACCTGCGCCTGCATCAGCTCGTCGTCGTCCGTGTCCGAACCGATCCGGTAGTTGATCGCCGCGGCCTCCGGCGTTCCGGCCTCGACCTCGTCCGAGTTCACCGGCGTGCCCCAGGTCGCGAAGTCGTCGTCCGCGCCCGTGTCGGCCGTGGTCTCCTCTTCGGTCGGCTCCGCGTCCGGCTCGCTCGTCGCCTCCTCCTCGGAAGGCTCGGCGCTCTGCGACGTGTCGCCGCCGGCTTCGTCGTCGCCGTCGTCCTTGTTGACCATCCCGGGGATGATCAGCACCGCCGCGATGCCCAGCACCACGACCAGGGCGACCACGACGCCGAGGATCACCGGCAGGTTCCCGCCCTGCTTGGCCGGCGGGATCGGCGGCGGCAGCACCGAACCCGGCGCCGACGGGTAGCCCTGCTGGACCCCGATCGGAGGCTGGCTCGGCGGCTGCATGTACTGCGGCGGGACCGAAGGCTGCGTGTACTGCTGCGGCGGCGGCTGCTGGTAGTAGTTCCCGGGCGGAGGCGTGCTGTTGTACCCCTGCGAGTAGGGGTCGCTGGGCTGCTGCGGTTCGGGCTGCAGCTGATACTGCGGGTTCCCACCGCCGGGGGGCGGATACGTCATCGCTTCAAACGCCTCGTCTGCTCGGGGGCAATCGGTCGCGGTGATTGGGCTTCACCGGGATTCCTCGATCGTACAGGCAGTCGCCGCTCCCGTGGACCCCGGAAAACCCCAGGTCGCATCGCCTGTCAAAGGCGAAGCGGCCGTACCGGGACGAACCGCGGACGCCGCCCGGCCCGGGCGCGGCGTCGCACACCCTGTGCGACGCCGATTCCCCCTGCAGGACTACGATTTATGCCCCGGCACCACGTGTGCGGCCTGGTCGGCGCAGTCGATCCCACCGTCGAAGCCGCGCGCGGCGCCCGAGGCGGCACCCTGCCCGGACGCCGGCGGAGCCGGACCGAGCAGTCCCGCCCGCCACGCTTCTACCAGAGGTTCGACGTATGGCGAACGCCAATGCAGTGCAGCTTTGGACCATCCGCTTCTCCGCCGCGCTCGCGCCAGTGCCGGTGGTCGAGCTCTTCGGGGTGAGCCGCCTCTGGGGCTACGGCCTCCTCTACCCCGCGCTCGCCGCCACCTGGGCCACCGGCCGCTGGCAGCGCCGCCGCCAGCTCGCCCGCATGCGCGACGAGCCCGAACCGGAGTCCGGCAGTACCCGCACCCGCTTCTGGGACAACGGCACGGGCGCGCGAGACGAGTTCCGCGCGTTCGAGCCCGCCGCGACCGGAGCCCGCCGGGCGCATGCCGACGAGCCCCCCGACTCCCCGTTCCGGGACGCCGGCGCGGGCGGCTCGCTCGGGGAGCCGCGCACGTCGTCGATGGGCACCTTCGGCGGCGTCGGCGCGCCCTCCAGCGGCCCCTTCGGCGACGCTTGCGAGCCGTCAATTGGCCCCTTCGGCGACGCTTGCGAGCCGTCAATTGGCATGGCGGTCGTGTCCGTCCCGCATCAGCGTCGCGACCGCGCCATGAGCAACCTCGTGGGCTCCATCAAGAACGAGTCGATCGACGCCGAGCTGCGCATCCAGCTCATCCAGGACCTCATCGACCTGGGCGGCCGGGACATGGCCATGCGCCTCTCAACCGTGGCCCAATCGTCCAATGTGGATATAGAGGTGCGGCTCGAAGTCGCCGAGCACATGGGCCGCTTCAGCGTCGAGGACGCCGCCCGCGCCCTTGAAGCCATCGCCGCCGACGCCACCGTCGACGCCAAGTACCGCCTCGACGCCGCCAGCGCGCTCGTCGACTGCGCCGCCGGACCCGCCGGGATCGCGCTGATGCAGCTGGTCACCGACGAGAGCGTCAACGAGTACGTGCGGCACAGCGCCGCCCACGCGCTGCGCGACGTCCATCCCTCGGCGGCCGCGATGGCCCTGCGGCACTTGGCGAACGCGCCCCTGCTGTCGGTGCGGCTGCGGATCATCTGCGCCGAGCAGCTCGCCGAGGACAGCGTCATCGACGCCGAGAACGCGTTGTGGCGCATCGTCAAAGGCGTCGAGTCCGTCATGGACTTCCACTTGGGTATCGATGCGGCGGAGGCGATGTTCGACATCAGCCCGGACGTCGGCATCGAGGCGTACTCGGTGCTCGCCGTCGACGACTGCTTCCACTGGTTCGGCCGCATCGAGGCCGCGTACCGGCTCGGGCGGCTCGGCCTGAGGGACGGTTACGACCTGCTCAGCGATTTCGCGCGCGCCGACCAGCTGGAGGAGGTGTACGCGCGGGCCGCGCTCGAGCGGCTGTTCCAGCTGGAGGTCGAGTCGGGGAACGAGTGAGACCCGAAGCGCCGCAAGCCGGTCAGGGCTTGACGGCGGTGAAGTACGTGTCGATCGACAGGTGGTGGAGGTCCCGGCGGCGGCCCAGCCAGTCCGGGCCGTCCTCGTCGAGCAGCCGCGCCCAGGCGGCCCGGTCGGCGTCGCTGAGGTAGGGCTCGAACCAGCCCACCCGGGTGTTGAGGGATTCGAGCGCGTGGTGCAGGTCGGTGCCTTCGAGCGGGGCCGGGGTCGCGTTGAGCTCGTTCACTTCGTGCACCTGCGTCAGGCCCGCCTGCTCGAGCGCGAGGTTCCAGCCGTAGGGGAGGGGCGTCGAGCCGTGTTCGACGCCTTCGCCTTCGAGTCGGCGCGAACCGGCCTCGATGAGCCGCAGCTCGAGTCCCGGGCTGCCCACGCCCACATGCCAGGGCAGGTACTGCGGGGCGGTGCCGCCCTCGCCGATCGCCAGCCGTCCGCCCGGGGCGAGGAGCCCCGCAAGGTGGTCAAGGGCCGCTTGCGGATCGGAGGCGTGGTGGATGACGTGGCCGGCCCACAGGAGGTCGGCGGGCGCCCCGATTGCGGCGGCGAGCGCGTCCGCGTCGTCCACTGACGCCTGCGCCGCCCGCACGGCCGCGCCGGTCTCGGCGGCCCGCTCGCGCACCAGGTCGAGCATCGCCGGCTCCGCGTCCACGGCCACGACCTGCGCCTCGGGCAGGGTCTCGGCGAGGGCGAACGCCATCGAGGCGGCCCCGCAGCCGATGTCGGCCACGACCCGGTCGCCCGGGGCGGCCAGCCTCTCGGCGAGCCGCCGGTACTGGGCGGCCTCGGCCGCCGCGCGGGCTTTGAACCGGGGCGCGGCCTCGGCGAAGTCGAACGAAGCGGTGTGGTCCCCGTGCCGGTGTTCGTGCTGTGCTGCCATGCGCCCCAACCTAGCACCGGTGAAAACCGTTATCGACTCGAAAAAGGGACCGGGCGTCCGCGGGGTGCGGACGCCCGGTCGGGTTTCCCGGAGTCGAGTCTCATGCGGCCGCGGTCTTGCGCGGCGGTGGTTGTGGGCGGCGGTGGTTCTAAGCGGCAGAGAGGCGCTCCTGGACGCGGGTGACCTCGGCGTCCAGCGACGCGGTGCGGATCGGGCGGTGCGGGGAGTCCGACTCCGAGAGGGAGGCGAGCAGGCCCTTGCCGAGCGCGGCCTGGGTCAGCGCGAAGCCGCGCAGCACCAGCGGCAGCAGCATCGCCAGGACCAGGCCGCCCAGCACCGAGAGCGCCGAGAGCGCCAGGTACGAGTCGCCCCAGCCGAGCCAGCGGGTCGCGTACTCCAGGCCGTCGCCCCCGCCGGTGGCGCGGCGGATGGCCCACGCGTACAGCGGGTAGCCGAGCGACGCGACCGTGGCGGCCCACAGGGACAGGGCCACGCAGAACCCGGCGACCGCGAGCGGGAAGTTCACCACGCCCCACAGGAGGTTCAGCCACGACTGGCCGTCGGTCAGCGGCGTGAGGTACCGGCGCAGCGGCGACGCGCCCTCGGGCGCCCGCTTGTAGTGCGGCCCCTCGATCGGCTGCCGCAGGACGGCCCCGAGCTGGCTGCGCCCGGCGGCGGCGAGGCCGCGCATGGCGAACAGGGTCGCGGCGAGGATCGGCACGCCGACCCAGACGACGGCGGTCCCGATCCCGGCGGCGAAGCCGGTGACGGTGATGACGAACGCGGGAACGGCGATCGGAAACGAGGAGAGCAGGTACGCACTGTCGGCGCCGAGCTGCTTGAAGATCTTGTTCATGCCGATAATCCTCGTCCGATCGGGGCCTTGGAACGACCCTGCGAGCAGGCATTTCACGGGTAGGGACAGCCCTACCCGGGGCTGTCGGGCCCGGCCCCGGCCGGTCCCGCCGGAACGGGTGCAGCGCCCGTCGCGCGGTGCCCGCGACGCCTGGATCCTTCGCCGCTCGTCCCGAAGGCGGCGGCGCCCGTCCCGCCCGCCGTTGCGCCCTTGCCCGGCGGTCCTTCAGCATCGGCGTGTCCACCACGGGCCGGGCGGTGCGGTCGGGTCGGCGCAGGTCCGTTTCAGGAACCGCTCGTCGAGCGGGGCCACGAGGCGGCGCAGTTCGCGGGCGGGGCGCAGCGGTAGCCGGCGCAGTGCGATCTCGAGCGCGTCCCGGGACGGCGGGCAGCAGCCCCAGATGCCGCATTCGCCGGCGAAGCCGTACCCGAGCGGGCTCGGGGTGGGCCGGTTCGCGATGCGCCGCCACCGGTCGAGCGCCCTGGCGACGTCGCCGGGGCCGAGGTCGCGGTCGTGGAGCTCGAGGAGGCGGACGGCGGCGTGGAGCGCGCTTGAGCCGCATGGGATCTGGGGAGGCCTCCGAAGCAGGAGGAGCCGAGGGTGGAGGCGGGTCTGCGATGCGCGTACTCGCGCGGGCGGCTTACGCGGCATCGCCCTTTCGGTTGTCGCTCATGCCGTCCAGTATGCCGCGTCGGCGCAACCGGAGAAATAGGTGCGGCCCGGGTCGTTGACCTCGACACCGGGCCGCCATGTGCCACATAGTGGCCGCTGCGATCCGCGGCAGCCGTTGAGGCTGCTGCTAGCATCGCGCTCTGCCGTTGAGCTACCGCCGCATGTGGTGCGGCGGGAGGGATTCGAACCCCCAACTTCGATGTCCCAGGGGACTGCTCACGGAAACGCGCGGCGTGGCGAATGCTGAAGCTAGAGCGAGAGTCTCAGTTTCGGCGTGAACCCGAGTCCTTGCCCGCGGGGTTAAATTCCGCAGGGGACCGGATGTTCCCGCCTGTTACTCGGACTGAATCTCAGTTTCAGCGTGTCGGCGCTTTTCGGGCGCCGCCCCTGTCGCTCAAAACAGGGGGTCTGTGGGCCTATTCGCCGAGCAGGTAGCCGAAGACCTTGGCGCCGATCTGCTCTTCGACGACCTCGGTCCCGTTGGCCTCCTCCCGGGCGAACTTGACGGCGGTCTGCAGTTTCTCCAGCCGCTCCGAAAGCTGCGCCACCCGCTTGGCCGGGGCCGCGCCCGAGAACTTCACGGTGGTCCAGTAGCCCACCGGGATGTCCTCGTAGTAGACCTCGACCTGCGCCGGGTGCTCCTCGGTCGCCTCGGCCTTGACGTGGTTGCGCGGGATCTTCTTGGTGCGCACCGTCTTCACCGGGTCGGTCGCGTACGCGTCGGACGCGTCGTTGTACGTCCACGACTCGGCCGCGTCGAGCACCGGCAGGCCCTTGACGAAGGTCTGCAGCTCGGCGAGCTGCTTCTCCAGGAACAGCAGGTAGGTGACGGGGACGTCGGCGACCAGCACCTCACCGTCCACAGTGATGTCCGCTGTCGCGATGGCGTTGGTGCGGTCCTTGGTGGCCGTGACGTCGAACAGGCGCGTCATCGCCGCCGAGACCTCGCGCAGCTGCTCCTCGACGCGGCGCTGCACCTTCGTCGACTCGGGCGGCAGCTGCTCGCCCTCCTCGTCCTTCGGCTGGTAGGTCCGGGAGATGCCGGACAGCAGCGGCGCCTTGGCGAGCTCGCGCCCGGCGTCGCCGAGCGCACGCGCGGCCTTCGCCTTGACGCTCTTCTCGATCGCGATGATCTGGTTCAACTTGGTCACGGAGCAACCCTCACTTTCGGGCTACACCATAGGACCCGCCCGCCACCCCGGCAACGGGATAAACGCGGCGCGGTCGCCGGACGGCATCCCGCCCGGCGGCCGCGCCCGGTCGCACTACTCGTTGCACCACCGCTTGGAGTCCGCAGTGGACAACAGGCCGATGATGACGGCGGCCATTGCGATGCCGATGACCGCGCCGATCAGGCCGCCGGCCGCGCCGCCCGCCGGTTCCGCGCCGGTGTACTCGACTTGCGGGGCGAAGATCCACGACAGGAGCGCCAGGCCCACGTTGATGATCTCGAAGATGACGGCGCCCTTGCGGGCGCCCGCGCTGCGCTTGGCGATTTTCACCGCGAAGACCGCGCGCAGCACCGTCCAGATCACGGCCTGGACGATCGCGACGACCAGATACGGCACGTACGACGACGGGATCACGACGTCGCCTTGCTCTTCCAGCGTCGAGAGGAGGGAATAGCTGAAGGCGAGGGCGCCGCTGCCGCAGATGCCGAGGCCGAACAGGATCCACAGGAGCACCACGGCGCCCTTCGTGGAGCCGGGCATCGACTCAGGGGCGGCGCCGAGCGGCGGGCCGGGAGGGGGAGCGGGAGGAGGAGGGGGGTAGCTCATGGGCGTACTCCTAACGTAATGCGGTATTGCAGGGGTATCAGCGGTCGCACCACCAGCGCGACCGGGCGGTGGACAGGAAGCAGATGACGAGGATCGGCAGCACCAGCCCCGTGCAGTCGAAGTTGTAGCTGATGCTCATGCCCTCCGGGGGACCCGCGGGCACCACGGTGTTGAACAGCAGCACGGCGAGCACGAGCTGGCAGGCCATGCCCACCCCTTCGACGATGTACGCCGCCGACCGGGCCGTGCCGCTGCGCTGGACGATCTTGACGGCGATGTACGCGCGCAGGCCCGCCCACGCGACGCCCTGGACCGCGCCGATCGACATCAGGAGCTTCGCGTCCGGGGGCAGCATGTCGAACAACGGCGACTCGGTCATGACCATCGGGAGGGTGAGGAGCGCACCGAACGTGCTGATGGCGACCATGACCCACAGGAGCACGACCGCGGTCGTCGTGAGACCGGGCATGCGCGGCGGCCGAGGCGGCCCGTAGGGGTGGCCGGGCGGCGGGTACGGGTTGGGGTGCGGCGGTGGGACCGTCATGGCTGCCCTCCAGGGGCAATGAGGGGTTGTGCGGCCCATTCTAGTTGCTTTGCGGGTGAATCGGGGTACCCCACATTCAGGACCGCTATGCGCGCGTACGCGAACGCCCAGCCCACCGCGGCGATGTTCGCGCTCGTCGCAACGGGGTACTAGGCTGGACGGGCGCCCGGCGCCGCCCGATATGACGGGTTCGCCGGGGTCGGGGCGGCGCAGTGCGAACGCCGCGGCGGTCGACGGGTTGGACGGAGGATCAGATGATCACGCGATTGGCCGAATCACTGGGGTACCGGGTGCTCGAGGTGCGCGACGGGGACGGCACCCTCTCCGTCGGCGGCCACGACGGGGCGAGCGCGCTCCGCGTCGGCTGGAGACCGCTCATCGTCGAGGGCTATACCGGCTCCGGGTCCATCGACCGGTTCGCGATCCGCACCCGGGACGCCGCGTTCCGGCACTCCCTGCGCGACCTCCGCGAGCGCCTCCGCCATCCGCCCGGCGACACCGACCCGGTCGAGCTCGCCCGCCCGATCCTCGGCCTGCTGCAGCCCGGCCACTACGGGGTCCGGATCTGGCGGGACGCGAACGTCCACATCGAACCGTTCGGGGAGAACGGGACGGCCTGGTGGTACCCGTACGAGCCGATCGGCACCGAGGGCACCGCCGTCATCCCCACCGACGCGTGGCCGCCCCGCGACGAGGCGACCCTCGACGGGTACGTCGAGGAGATCGAGGAGGGCGCCCGCCCCCTCTCGGTCATCCTCCGCTCCGAGCCGCCCGGCGACGAGCAGGACTGCGCCGCGTTCCTCATCGACGGCCACCACAAGCTGGCCGCCTACCGCCGCACCGCGATCGCCCCCCACTTCCTCGACATCGCCCGCCTCGCCGACCGCCGCCCCTGCGCGCCCGACGACCTCCGCGACGTCATCGACGGCGACCGCAAGCTCGAGCAGTCCGCCGCGAACCTCATGCGCTACCTGGAGGACCGCCACACTTGACCGCGCATGGTCAAGGCGCAGTCCAGATATGCATCGCCGTGCCTCAACCCAAGCCCAGGACCAGTTGCGGCGCATAGGCGATCGCGATGAACCGGATCGAACGGCCGACCAGGCACGCGGCCACGAACAGGGGCAGGTTGATGCGCGTCCCCGCCGCGCAGATGCTCGTCGCCATCAGCGGCGGCAGACCGGTCGTGGCGCTGAGCAGGAGGATCGGCGCAGCGAGCGACGGGCGGTCGAGGAGGCGCAAGAGCTTGCGGCCGAGCGCGATCAGCGCCGCCAGCGGCGCCCGCAGACGCTCGCGCACCGCCGTCGAACCGGTGGGCACCGGCTCCGATGCGGTCGCGGCCCTGGCGCACCGGCGCGACTCGCGCCGCCGCTCGACCGCCTCGACCCACCGCTGCAGCCGCGCCGAATGCAGCGCCCCGCGCACGCCGAGGAACAGCGTCGTCTTGCCGATGGTCTGCCCGACCGCGGCCGCCACGCCCAGGGCGATCGGGCTGTAGTCGGTCGCCGCGGCCAGCGCCACCAGGTACGGTTCGACCGGCGTGACCGGGAAGAACGCCGAGATCAGTGCCGTGAGCGCCGCCGTGAGGCACGCCGCGATCACGGCCGCGCTCCAAGGGCCGCATCAGCGGCGCGGGCGGGGGTGGTGGCGGGTCGCTCGATCATTCCGGTTCGTCTTCGCTGGCGGGGTGTGGCTTGGCGCACTGGGAGCGACTCTAGTGCACCGGTACATACTGGGAAACCCCCACCGGCGGGGTGCGGCTAGGAGCCGGGGTCCTTGCGGGCCATGGGGATGCCCCCGGCCTGGTCGATCGCCTTCAGCAGGGCCTGCGCGTCCCAGTCGGCCGGCTTGCGGCCCTCCGAGGCTTCGAGGTACTCCTCCATGAACGTGCGCAACGCCTTGCCCGCCAAGCGGTCCGGCCGCTGCTGCGTGAACGACGGGTCGGCGTGCAGCACGAGCAGCAGCATCCCTTTGACCCGGAGGTGCGGCCCGCCGATGCCCGGCTGGAAGTACGGGAGGTCGAGCACGCGCGCGCCCGCGGCCTCGTAGAACGCGAGCCGCCGCCGCGGGTCCCCGTAGGCCTCGTGCACGGCCGGCGCGTTCGGTGATTCGATCTCGGCCACGACCAGGCACGGGTCGTACCGCTCCCGCCACGACTCGAGCGCGTCCCGCAGCAGTCTCCCGCCGAGGCCGTGCCCGCGCGTCGCCGGATGCACCGCCAGATACGTCAGCATGTGCACCCGCGACGCCGTCGACCAGCGCCCGAACGCCGCCCCGGCCGGCCTTCCCGCGTCGTCGACCGCGACGAGCAGGCTCCCGAGCCCCGCTTCGAGGGTCTCGGCGATGCCCGTCTCGCTCTCCAGTTCGTTGGCCGGGAACGCCGGGACCAGCACCTCCCGGTAGACCTGCCCGAGCAGCCCGCCGGGCCGCGTCTGCTCCATGATCCGGTATTTCATCGCGCACCCCCCACCTCGGCCGACAAGCTCAGTATCCCCTGAAACCGCAGCTCACGCGCTAAGAACGCGATGTCCGCCGCAGCCGCCGCACCAGCGTCGCCGGACCCCTGACGACGCGCCGCGCGGTGGCCCGGAGCCCGTAGTAGGACACCCACCGGCGCACCACGTAGACGACCGCCCACAGCGCCACGCCAGCCGTCACCGCGCTCCACCACAGGGGCGTCCACAGGCCCGCCGCCTGCCAGATGCTGATCGCGGCGCACACGCTCAACGCCGACACCGCGGCCGTCAGGGAGTCGCGGATGCGCTGCTGCCGGTCGCCCTCCCACCGCTGCAGTGTCGCCTCCGACTGGTCGGCCATGACCTCGCCCAGGCCGGTCTCGAACGTCACGAGCTGCTCGTCCACGCCGCTCACCGACAGCAGCCGCCGCAGCGCGGCCGCGTTCGACGGCGACCGCAGCAGCGACGGCGAGTGCAGCAGCGAGACGACCTGCCGGGTCTGGCTCTCGAAACCGAGCATGCGGGTGCGGGACGCCTTGATCGCCTCGAGCTGCGCTGAGCGGTCCGCGCCGGGCGTGTTGTACGCGGCGATGTACTCGGTGACGCTCGCCCGGTAGGAGTCGAGCTGGTGGTTCCATGCCGCGAGGGTGCCGCTGAGGCAGGCCGTGAACTCCGCGATCGCCTCGAGGTCCCCGGAGATGAAGTTCGGGGCGTCGAGCGCGGCGATCACGGTCGTGTTCTCGGTCGAGATCAGGAGGTCGCCCTGGTTGCGCTGGTTCCAGATCTGCCGGCTGTGGTCGTCGGCGAGCCGCACCCAGTCCCACAGCGACTCCTTCGCGTCGGGCGCGGCGTGCAGCAGCACCGAGGACCCGATGAGCGTGAGCAGGCGGCGCCCGTCCTGCACCATCTCGGTGCCGTCGTTGCCCACGTGCGGCCCGTGCTCGTGCTTCCGCTCGCTCGCTCTCAAAACCCGCACGAGCACATGCGACCGTCCTCTATGGATCTCAGGTGGCGGCGCGTGCCGCCCTCGCCGGCGATCCGGCTCGGCGTCCGCCTCGAGCTGCAGCGGCAGCTGCTTCGTGATCAGGTCGCGGGCGAAGCGCGCCAACCGGTCCCAGGTGCGGTCGGCGTCCCCGCATCGCACCTCGATCGTGCCGTGCTCACGCGCGGCCCGGAACATGGCGGCGTGCAGCTCCCCCGGGTACACGTCGGTGAGCGTCCGCTCCAGGCGCAGGCAGTGGACGCCCATGGGGGAGAACCGCACCGACGCCGACAGCTCCTCGACCGTCTCCTCGTCCACGTGCAGCCGCACCTTCGGCAGCGCCACCTCCATCCCGTCGAACCGCTTGTCCGTCTCGAGCCGCGGCTCCCAGATGTCGGCGTGGTAGGTGAAGTGGTCGAGGATCGCCGTGGGGCGCACCAGGTCCGGCGGCCCCGACCGATGCTCGAACGAATGCCGCAGCCGCGACGTGATCGTCTCGTAGTCCAGGCCCGTCACCCCGAACGGGAACAGGTACACGATCCGGCCCTCGTCCACGCGCATCCACCGCGGATCCGACTTCTGCGCGGCCTGCAGCCGCTCCAGCGCCTGCCGGTGCGCGTTCAGCTTGCTCAGCTCCACCGACGAGAACGGCCACGAGTTCGCCAGGTGCTGCAGCTCCTTGCGCATCTCGTACTTCCACTTCCGCCCGCCCGACACCGCCGCGAGCGCCCGGTACGCCCGCCGCAGCACCAGGTGGTACTCCTGCCGGACCCCCACCTCCTCCCGCACGTACCCCGCGACCGGATCGGCCAGCCCCTCGCTCTCGTCCAGCAGCGCCGCGAACCCGTCCACGACCTCGTCGAGCGCCCGCTCGTACCGCAGCCGCGACCCGGTCTTCAGCCGGTCCTCCAGCAGAATCTCCGCCCGCACCAGTTCGCACAACCGCAGCGCCAGCGCCACCGGCTCGTCAGGCGCCGCATCGAGGCCCCACGAGGCCCGCACCGTCTCCTCGAACCGGATCATGCACTTCGTCAGCAGGTCCACTCGGTACGTGTGGTTCCACGCCCGCACCGAACTGTGGTGCACCCACAGGCACAGCAGTGCCCGGTCGAGACTGCTCCGCGTCCGGCCCGCCTGCGCGGCGAACTCCGCCCCCGCCAGTTCCAGGAACGTCTCCTCGAACTCCGGCCCGCCCTCCGCGCCGATCTCCGACTGCAACCCGTTCCACACGAAGCAGTCCCGCACCGCTCCCGTGTCCACCCCGCACCCCTCGCGCAACCGCGCCTCGATCCGCCGGTGCACGCCCACCTCCCGCGCCGCCAGCGGCCCGTCCAACCCGTCCTGACCCGACCCGTTGCGCGCCACCGGAACCACCGCACCGGCCTGCTCAGAACCCGAGGGGATGCTCATGACCCCAGCCTAAAGCGCGCCCGCTGCCGAGCGGGTCCTCAGAACCGCCCGCCTGACGGGTGAGCTGATTCAGCACTCGCAGTGGAGCAGGATTTGAACAAGTTCAAGATGTGCTAGGCTCGCGATCATGAGTTGAACATGTTCAGTTTGATCATTCTCCGGTTCCCTCCCAAAGAAGGTGCGGCCCATGCAGCTCCACCCGACTCCGCTCCCGCCCTTGCGGCCCATAAGCAGCCGGGGACCGCAATGGGTGCTCTGGTTCCATCTGATCGCGTGCCTCGTGGTGTGGCCCGTGGTGTTCGGGACCGTCTTCATCGCCACCTTCGTCGCCATTGCGATCGTCGCCAACGACCCGGGCGGCCCGCTCTTCTGGCCGCTCGCTTGGGGCGTCTCCGCGATCGCCTACGGGCTGGTCGTAGGCATTCCGCTGACAATCTTCGGGCGCAGCAGGCGGTGGTACCTCCGCCTTGTGCCGGCCGTGATCGCGGCGGCCCCTTTCATCTGGCTCGGCATCCTCGCTGCCCAAGGGACCATGCCCGTGACCGGGGCCGGTGTTCTCTGGTCACTTCCCTCGATCGCGACCATTGCCGTCTCGGTCCTGGTCCAGACGGCTCGCGGATGGAGAACGCCCGAACGAAACCCGCGGAACTAGCGGCGTTACGCGTCGGGCTTCTGGTTGAGGTCGGTGGGTCCGGTCCAATAGGGTTAGGCCATGGGTAGGTTGTTCCGGCGTGTCGTTCGCACCGCTCGTCGTCCGCGCCGCAGCGGCGGCGGGACCAAGTTCAGCACCGCGGACGGCAAGCAGTACCGCGTCGTCGCGGTCAACGAGCCCGAGGACAACGAGTTCGCCGACCCCCCGAGGAAATGGGGCCGCGTCGGCGTCATGGCAGCCGCATGGGCGCTCGCCCTGGTATTGGGTGGTTGGGTCGCGCCAAGCATCGCCGCGAGCGGCAATCCCGCGAACCAGGATCCGCGCGACGAGGCCGCTACCGACGCGGAAGGCGCCGCTCTCCGGTATCTCAGATACGGGTCGAACGATGACCTCGACCGGGCTGAATCGGCAGTGTGCGAAGACGCCTCCCCCGAACTTTCCCCGCAAGACCTCGACGGGATCCGCCAGGCCTACGCTGATGAACTGGGTGGAATCACCGATATCGATGTGAAGGCCGGCGACCCTGTTCCCTCCATCGACGGCATCAGCATTGCCGGGACAGTCGCCTACATCGCTCAGGGCAACCGGCGGACTGAGGATTTTCTAGTTACCGTGCAAGAAGACGATGGCAAGTACTGCGTTTCGAACGCCGTCTCCCTCCAAGAGGAAGAAGACCCCTCGGAAACCGATGGCACTGCCGAGGTTGTTGATCCTAAGGAGCTGGCGACAGACTTCCTGCGCGCCATCGTTGTCGAACGCAACGCTCAGGCTGCGGCCGAGTTCCAATGCTCCGACACGGATTACGCGGGTACAACGCCCGAGGAGCTCGATGCGGCGATCACCGAGTGGGGCGCGACTACGGCCTTCCTCAACGGCATCGAGCCTGCTGAGTCCCCAGAGACCTCAATCACGGCGTTTGACGTCGAAGTGTCGCTCAAAGGAGACCTGAAGGAAGACACATTCGACTTTGTCGTTGGCGTGCAAGAAGACTGCGTCGCCTCGCTTGTCGGCGGCGAAGGCTTGATCTAAATCTGTCAATATCGGGGTCTCATTGAGACTTCGCGACACGCCGTCACTGGTGGTTGACAATCGAGCGATGGTCGCTCACCATTTCCTCAGCGCGCCTCTGCACTGACGGTTGATCCGTTTGTGCGATGGCTTGCGTCTAACTGAATCAGGCAGAAGTTCGACGCCGCCCGGTGGCCCAAGTCGCCAAACAAGATCCACCGGGCGGCCCCTAAACCAGAGGAGCAAGCTCCCTTGGCAACTACGACCATACTCGATTTCGGGCTGCCCGCAAACAGCCATTCCGGGGCGAATCAGAACCGCCGACCGGCCGTTCCCGCCTACCTTGAGCAGGTGGTTTATGCCGCTCCCTTCGAGCCGGATTCGCCCGGCGCGTACCGCTACGATCCCGACGCCTCCGACCCGACGCTGCCCGAAACCGACCCGCGATCCCCGCGCTACGAACCGCCTCATTTGCGGCACCGGCCCGGTGACACGTGGATCATCGACCGCGATCGCCCGCAAGATCTCCACGACCCCGGCCCGTTCAGCTCCCCGGACTGGCGCCCTGATACCCGCACCGGCCGACACCGTCGAGGCGAACTGCCCGACTCGCCCCGCAAGCCGGTCGAACCTCGAAGCGAGCGTGCCAACCGACCGTCGCCCGGCCCGACTCCCGAAGGGGCCGAGAGGCGTCGTCCATCTCCCGACCGCACCGGGACCGAGCCGCCCGAACCGCCTGAGCGGCCCCGGCGCCGCTTCTGGGCGGACGACAACGAAGACCGCTACGACTTCGGCAAGCTCCGCGAGGACGCATGGATCCGGTTCCTAGCCGGATCGCAAGAGCTGCACCACGCTCACCTGGTCGCCACGACCACCTTCACCGACCGCTGGGTGCAGTTCTGGCTGACGATGCGCGCCTTGCTCTTCCGAGTGCTTGGCATCCACACGCCCAAGGAAGGGGAACCCATCGAAGGGCCGACCGTTCCCCTTCACACCGTCGCTCCACCGAACCAACCGCCGCCGGGTCTCTTGTCGGGTACGCCATTGCAAGGGCTGCACCGGACGAACCCAATCAGCCCGTACCTCAGTCAGTGGGAGCGACATTTCGATGAGCGCCAAGGCTTCCGAGAGGCGGTGGCGCTGTGAGCTTCGAACTCGTCCGCGCAGCACCCCGTGGAGGTCCCGGGGATGGACTCGACGGTCTCACCTTCGCCGCAGTGATCGGAGGCCGCCGACTCTACTTCCAGGCGATCCCAGCGCAAGCGCGCTTCCGGATCACGATGGCCCGCGCGTGGGAGCGGAGGACCGATGCCCTGGGTTCGGTGATCCGACTCGGAACCGCAGAGCCCGGCCTGCGGGTCTGCGCTCCAATGGAAGTCGAGTGGGCCGAGCGGCACGCCGAGAAGATCATCGCCGAGGCGGTATCGATCTGGGGATCGATCACCCGCGGCTGCGAAGCTTGATCGGGGGATTAGAGCAGGTCGGCGCACCGCGGTGGGGCGATGCGCCGACCTATTGACTGTGCCATAGCGGTCTGACACGTCGAACACGCCATCTTGACCGGACGAAGTACGATTTGCGGAACTCGTACTCGACCTGCCCCCCGCTCCGACGTCAGGAACCCCATGACCTCATATGCGACGAACTCAGATCTGTCCGTCGACCCGGATGCGATCGAAGCCGAAGGCGAACGCCTCAAGTCCCTTGCCCCGGACTTCAGCATCGTGGCGGACTACGCCCAGGACGCGGACCCCGACTGGCACATGTGGGGAGTCCCCGGCGTCACGCTCGCGCAGTTGTACTTCGCCAGCGCCGACGCGATCCACGAGATCCTGAAGGAATTCGACCCCGCCGTCTCCGGTCTGGCCCAGCGGTTCATCGACTGCGCAAAGGACTACCGCGACACTGACGAGGGCAACGGTCGGGACTTCGACGACATCGAAGGAGACATCGTCCTTGTCTGACCAGAAGGGCACCGTCGTCGACTTCACCGACGACCCCCAGAAACCCAGCTTCGGCGAAAGCGTCGACGCCGACGGCGGCATCATCAGCGGCAGCCTCGGTGAGAACGCGAAGAACGCCGCGCTCGGCAACGCACCGATCTACTCGCAGTGGAACAACGCGAAGACGGCATGGAACAACGGACTGAACCCGCCGCAGCCCTACTTCCACGGCGAGTGGTGGGAGGAACTGCTCAATGCCACCCAGGCGAGCGCCGACATCGCGCTGCAGATCGTCGACGTGTTCGACTACGGCAAAGGCGTCGTGAACCTCTTCACCGGCAACTTCCTCGATATCCTCGGCACCCTCGCCGCGGCTGTATGCAAAGGCTGGCTCGACTTCCTTTGGAACTCGTTCACCCCCTTGCAGGACGCCGTAGGGGTACTCCTGGGCAACCCGCCCAAGATCCAGAACTCCGGCAACATGTGGAACTCGGTGTCCGAGAACCTGAAGGCCCTGGAGGAGGCCATGGGCCCGGGTCTCGACAAGATGCTCAGCGAGTGCTGGGAGGGCCAGGCCGCGTGCAACGCGAGCGTCCGCGCCGCGGACCTCCTTCAGACCGTCGACTTCGCCTCGCAGAGCGCGAAGGGGCTGAGCGAACTTCTCCTGATCTACGCCGACATGGCCGCGCGCATCAACGACACGGTCCGCCAGTTCATCGCGGACATCGTCGGCACGGTGGTCGGTGCGATCGGCGATATCGCCACCAAGGGCCCGTTGGCGATCATCCCGATCGGGATCGACCTGGGGATCCTCCTCGCCCGCTACACGGCGCGGCTCATCGGCATCGCCGTCCAGGAGCTCTGGTTCATCATCGCCGGGATTCAGCTGCTCACCACGATCAAGGGCTGCTTCGACAAGGCGATGGAAGTGCTCAAGAAGTTCTCCGACTACAACCCCGTGATCAGCGTCTAGGAGGTGCCGAGATGACGGCAGCAGACCCGTTCGACCCGGCCACGCTGGCCGCGCTGGCGGAGGGCATCACCGCCACCGCCGTGCACGAGGAGGGGTTCGTGAAGGCCACCGCCGGCCCGCACGGAGTGCTCGCCGAGCTGCAGGTCGAGGCGAACCTGCACGACCTCGGCGCCGCCACGGCGGCGGCCGAGATCCTGACGGTCATCCGTAAGGCGCAGGCGCAAGCGGACGCCGTGCTGCAGGAGCGCGTGCAGGCGCATGTCGCGGCGTCGATGTCGCAGTTCGGAGGCGAGCAGGCATGAACTTCGATTTCGACGCCTTGCGAGGTATGAACCCCGAGGACATGCTCCGTCGGCTGGAATCGATGAAGGAGCAGGCGGAGCAGCAGCTCGCGGCCTTCGAGGCGATGAAGGAGCAGATCGCGGCGATCACCGTGACCCGCTCTGACCCCGACGGCCTGGTGACGTTGACCGTGGGAACCGACGGCTACATCACCGATCTCGCCATCGACTCGTCGCTGCCTGGGCAGCAGTACCGCAGGCTCGGGTCGGTCATCATCGCCACCCTTGAGGAAGCGCGAGTTGAACTGCAGCAGAAGCTGATCGAGTCCGCACCGCGGTAGTGTCCGACGACCGGAGGGACCGTGAGATGGACCGGCAACAGATTCCGCTGAAGCGGCTCGCCAAGCTTTACGGTGTGGTGGTTCCGCCCGAGGAGGCCCGCAAGTTCTACCGCAGGCATGCGCAGATCAGCATCGGCGTCGTCTGGGGCATCAACCTCTGCTTCGGCATCGTCATGCTGGTCATGGCGTACGCAGGAGGGCTGCTGTGAACGGGCGATACCGGGGAGCGCTGAACCCGGAGGGACTCTCCCCACAGGAGGTGGCACGGTTGCGCGACCCGAGGCACCCCGTTCACCACGGCCTCGTCCTGCACCCGGTGCCGAACCTGATCTTCACGCACTCGGCAAGGCCGCACCATTGGGAACGCTACGTCTATATTTCGTGGTGGATGGCCAGGATCTTCGTATGGCCGCACTATACGCGCGCGCAGAAGTTCCTGCTGTTCTCAGGCATCATCTGGATGGTCCTGAGCTTCGCGGTGGTCTTCCCGCTGCTGGCCGACCGCCTCGGCTGAAGCCGTGAACGCCCCAGCCCGGCGGTCGGCTACCCGAGCGGCGCGCCCATCTGGTTCATGAAGTCGACCGGGTCGACCGCGCCGGCGGGGCTGCGGTCGGCGTTCAGGTGGGTTTCGTAGTGGAGGTGCGGGCCGCTGGAGCGGCCCGAGGAGCCGACATACCCGAGGAGCTGACCGGCCTGGACTACGTCTCCTTCCTTCACCATTGGGGCGGAAGTCATGTGGCAGTAGCGGGTCAGGTAGTCACCGGCGTGCACGATGTTGACGTACCAGCCGCACCCGGCCACCTCTGGCGACCCGTCCTGGTTGCACGAGTACGGCGCACCGTAGAGACTCGCGTTGCACTCGGAGGTGATCACAGTGCCCGCCGCCGCCGCGACGATGGGGGCGCCGCGCGGGGCGCCGATGTCGACGCCGTTGTGGGTCGGGCGCTGCGCGGTCCGGAATCCGGAGTTGATCGGCCCCTCGGCGGGGATGATCCAGCCCGAGGCGGAGAGCTCGCCGGAAGGGTTGCAGTTGCCGAGCTGCGTGTCGACCGCCGCCACGCGGCCGCCCCCACCGGTCAGCGTGTTGACGATCTCCGTGGCCTTCGGTTCGTGCTTGGCGTACGCGTTGGGGAACGCGGAGATCTGCACCTTCTGGGCCGCAACGGTGAGCGGCAGGGTCTCCCAGTTGTCGATGGTCACGAGCTTCTCGTAGAACTTCGTCGATGCGTAGACGGGGTCCTGGATCTGTTCGGGCGTGCCCCAACCGGAGGAGGGACGCTGCTGGAACAGGCCGAGCGAGTCGTGGTCGTTCCGGTCGCCGAGGTGGCCGTGGTTCGTCAGGCTCGACTCCTGCATCGCCGTCGCCACCGCGATGATCCAGCCGCGGGCCGGAATCTCGAGATCCTGTCCGACCGAGATGATGATCGCGGCGTTCTTGATCTCTTCGGCGGTGTACGGGGCGATCGCGGGGAATTCGGCGTTCGGGTCGACCGTGGAGTTCGTGCCGCAGCCGGCCAGCGTGACCGTGCCGTCCTCGCCCTTCGACTGGTCGGACAGCAGCTGCACGATCGAGACGACCGCGCCGAGGCAGCACACGCTGAGGACGGTGATGGTCCACAGCCAGGGCCGGAGCTTCTTGGGGACCTTGGGGGCCAGGGGTTCCGCGGAGCGTTCCTTCGCGGTGGTGTCGTCGCCGATGCCTGTCATGACTGCTCCCAGTCGATCGCCGACACGAGCCAGTCCAGCTCGGTCGAGTTGTTGGAGCCTTCAGTCATGGTGAGCGTCAGCGTGCCCGTGTCCATCGGGATGCCGACCTTCAAGCCATCGGGAACCGGTTCTCCGGTGATCTCCGTGGCGGGCACCGAGATCGGGTCGACGCCCTGCATCAGCTCTGCCTGATCGTCGGTGAGGAACGGGACGAGCGTGTCATACCAGCCGCTGGCGCTGTAGCCGTTCGGGTTGAGCCAGACCTCGGCGAACTCGACCGAGCGGTCGACCGCCTCCTGCGGCAGCTCCTCTTCGGGGTAGCAGTCGTCGCCGTCGCAGTTCTCGGTCGCGAGGCCGTCGTCCTCGGTGAAGGCCTCAGAGCTCGCTTCCGAACTCGAGCCTCCATTGGCGGTGTTGCCGCCGCCGTCGAGCGGCGTCTGCTTTCGTTGCGACGCCAGCGCGATCACCCCGAGCACGAGTACCAGGATGATGACGACGATCCCATAGCGGGAGAAGATGATCCGGAGGGCTCGGTTCATCGGTCACTCTTTTCTCGAAGGCCGGTAGACCTCTCCACCACCGGAGCCGCCGCCACCGCCGGACGTGCCCGTCCCGCTGGGGCCGCTGGCGCCGACCGGTTGGTCGGCGGCCGTCTTCTGCTCTGGCAGGGTGTCGGTGGTGCTGCGCGAGGTGCGGACCGTGTCGGGCACCTCTTCGGGGCGCACGTCGTCGCGGCGCTGTGCGATGCGCTGGCGTTCGCGGTCGGCCTCCCGATCGGCCTCGGTGGTGCGTCTGCCGAGGAACGAGTCGGCGACACCGCCACCTGCGACAAGTCCGGCGATGCGTCTGCCCGGTCGTAGGAGCAGCCACGCGGCGATACCTAGGAGTCCGATAAGGACGACCTGTAGCCAGACGGGCATCGTGGTGCCGAGGATGCGACTCGACGCCCAGATGTAGATGACCGCGGCCAGCGAGAAGATCGCGACGTTGATGATCGCGCCGAGCACCGTGTTAACAAGGCGTTTGAACGGTCCGCCTGCCGGGCGCAGCAGCGCGATCGTGCCGATGATCGGCAGGGCCACGATCGCGAAGCGCACGATCATGAAGCCAAGGATGATCAGGATCGACGCGGTCAGGTCGAAAAGCGAGAAGAAGATCGCGGTCAGAAGGGCGAGGAAGCCGGTGCCCGTGCGCTCCCAGGCGCGCTGGCCGCTGATGTTGGCGTAGGCCTCGGGGTCCTCGGTCTGGATTTGGGCGACCAGGTTCCGCCAGAGTTCCTGCTTCTCCTCGATGAGGTCGTTTCGGTAGGTGGCCGAATCCTCTGCCTCGGCCTGCTCCTCCCAGGAGAAGGCCTGAGCAGCGAAGAGCGCCGGACCGTACTTGTAGGCGGCGTTCGAGTCGGTGACCACCGGGTTGCCTTCGGCGTCCTCGACGACCTCGCCGTCACGCTCCTGGAAGGTGACCTCTTCGCTCTGGCCGAGCATGGTCCGCAACCAGTTCTGGTAGAGCACCTGGCCGGAGACGGTGTCGGAGGCGACCACGGCGGCGGTGCGGGTGTCGATGCAGAAGCCCTCGCCGTTGAGCTCCTTGAGCTCGTCGTAGCGGTCCTGGTCCATGCCGTCTTCGCGGATGCAGCCCTCGACCTGGTCGTCGTTGATGAGGACCGTGCTGAGGTTCATGCCGATGGTCAAGGCCTGGTCGGTGTACTCGGCGGCCTTGACCGGCCAGCGCACGACGGCGGTCACGAGCACGAGGATGAGCACGGCCCAGGCCACCGTCGTGACCGCGTTGTTCATGTCCGCTTGCCTTGAGCGCCAGAGCAGGTAGAGGCCGATGAGACCGACCGTGACCGCGCCGAACACGGTGAAGATCTGGCGGTACAGGATCTCGGTGCCGCGCTCCATGAACTCGTTGGACCAGCCCCACATGTTGTCGGGCTCCCAAGCGGCCTGGCGCATCGAGTTCGCGGCGCCGACCGTGGCGACCGACAGGTTGAACTCCATGTTCGCGAGGGCGTTCGCGGTGTCGGCGCCGTTGGGGATCGAGACGGCGTCAACACAGCCGCCGCCGATCGCCATCTCCTGCGAGCCGTACATCGGGAGCTGGTACCCCGCATAGCCGTAGCGGCTGTAGGTGCCGATGCCCTCGCTCTTGTCCAGGTTGCTGGGGTCGGCGAACCAGCCCGCCATGCCCGAGTCGGGCGAGGCCGGTTGGGGTGCGGCCTCACACTGCAGTTCCTGCCCCTTGGGCAGCTCGTCGACGCATTGGGACCAGTAAGTGTGCCACTCGTAGTCCGTGCACCCCTCCGCGTCGCCCTGCGCCCCCGCCATTCCCGGTGTGAAGACCAGAGCGCCGGCGGCCGCCGTCAGGGCGAGCAGGACCCGGCCGAGGCGGCCGGCCACGCGTGCAGCGAGGCCGGATCGGTGGGATGAAGTAGGAGGAGCAAGGTCGTGATCGGCGGAGGGGTCGGTCACTTCGCCTCCCCGGGCGTGGTGTTCAGGTAGTCGAGCAGGTTGCGGACCCAGCTGAAGTCGGCCCGGATGCGTTGGACGCGGCCGTCCACGTCGCGCATCACGAACTCGCGGTAGGGGAGTTTCTGCGTCTCGGCGGCGTCCACTTCGGATAGCGAGGCGAGGACGCTCTCGTAGCCGACACCCGTGGGCACGCGGAGCAGCTTCAGCGCCTCCTCTGCCACCTCCCGGTCCTCGGCGATGCGGCCGACGAAGACCGTGGAGACGAGGTTCTGGACGTCGAGGCCGAGGATGTCCTTCGGGTTCTGGGAGGCCACTAGCGCCGCGAGGTTCCACTTGCGGGAGTCGCGGGCGAGGCGGACCAGGAACGAGCGGCCGGACTTCCAGCCCTCCATGAAGTGCGCTTCGTCGAGGCCGACGAGCTTGCGGCGGTGCATGTCGCCGCCGTAGGCGCGGCGCACGGCCAGGCGGTGCGCGGTGTGGAGCATCGGCAGGGCCAGGGCCTCTTCAGCGCTCCAGTACTCGCGCTCGATGCCGAGGTCGGGCAGGCGCAGGCCGGACATGGTGATGACCGTGAGCGCGGTGTCGTCCTCGAGCACGCCCTTGTCGGGGCTGCCGAAGAACAGCTTCGCGAGCGGCATCTCCGCGGTGTCGAGCAGGAGCGCGGCGAGTTCGGCGCCGTCGCCGGTGACGTGGTCCTCGGCGTCCTGCAGCGACTCGACGATGTCCTCGATGGTCGAGTCCTCTTCGGCCGGCACGTGGCGGGCCGCGTGGCGCAGGAGGCGGGCCGTGCTCGCCTCGCGCTGGATCTGCGGCGGCAGGAGCATCGCGCAGATGTCCTGCACGAGCATGCGCCTTTCGCTGCGGGCGTTGGAGATGGCGATGTCGTACTCGCGCTGGCCGTCGGGGGAGTCCTCGAAGTGCTCGCGCCGCGGGGACGGGATGAGCGCGTAGGGCGCGAGGGTCCCGTACTCCGAGCCGGTGAGGTTGAGGACCCGCGAGAACGGCTTGAGCTCGGGCATCTCGCACAGCCGCGCGAGCGGGCCCGAGGGGTCGAGCAGCGTGACCTGGACGCCGCGGCGGGCCGCCAGGTAGCCGATCGCGCCCATGAGCGTGGACTTGCCGCCGCCGGGTTCGGCGACGAAGACCGAGAGGCCGGACTTCTCGCGGACCTCGGTGGCGAAGTGCATGTCGAGGAAGACGGGGCGGCGGCAGGTGCCCGCGGTGCGGCCGATGAGGTCGCCGCGCTGGTCGCCGACGGTCGACGCGGCCTGCGGCAAGGCAGCGGCGAAGAGCTTGACCGGCATGCGGCGGACGTACCCGGTCTGGGCGACCGGTTCGCCCGGGATGAACTCGCGGGCGAGCCAGTCCTGGTTCTTGGGGTGCTGGAGGCTGATGCGCATGTCCCGCTGGTACATCTGCATGAGCGTGCGGGCGCGCTCCAGGCATTCCTCTTTCGTGTCCGCGGTGACGGCGAGGCGGTGCCAGCCGTGGGCGCGGGCGGCGTCGATGGGGAGGCCGGTGGTCATCTCGTCGCCGACGCCGAGGGCGCGTTCGGCGAGGCGCTGGAGCTCCGGCGGGGCGTCCATCGAGTGCTCGTCGTAGTCGCGCTGCTGGCTGCGGATGAGGCGCAGGCGGTGGTCGAGGTCGCGGAAGGCCTCGCCGGGGCCGAGGATGTCGATGCGGCTGGAGAGCTCGACGGGCCAGGGGCAGCGTTCGTGGAAGTGCAGCCAGGGCTCGTGGCGCTGGGGGATCTCCAGCTCCTCCATGCGGCCGACGGTGAGGACCGCGGTGTGCTTCTCCTCGCCGGTGAGGCGGTTGACGAGCTTGACCGTCGAGCCGTAGGGGCTGCGGTAGCGCTCGATCGACTCGGTGAGGGCCAGGACGTCGCCGGACTCCCACTCGCCGTTCGATCCCGAGAGCAGGCGCGGCGGGGCCATGCCGAGGGCGACCGAGCGGTAGACGAGCCATTCGAGCTCGGCGGTGGTGGCGCGGCGGGCGCGCACGCCGAAGGAGCCGAGGACCTCGTCGAACTGGAGGCTGCGCTTCTCGATCTTCTCGCGCTCGGAGAGCTTGGTGCCGCGGCCGAACATGCGGCCGACCTTCTCGCCGAGCTGGTCCATGGTGCCGCGGCGGCTGAAGGTGATGCCGAGGAACGTCTCGCCCTCGGCGTGCGAGAGCTGCTGCAGGTGGCGCTGGGCGGCCACGAGGTGGTCGGCCCAGCTGGTGCCGCCGGGGACGGTGCGCAGCGGGCGGGCCGTGTACTGGTCGACGGTGCGGGCCCACTGGTCGGCCGGGAACGGCCGGGTGGTGCGGCGCAAGTGGACGCGCATGCCCGCGAGGCCGGCGAACTGCTCGGCGATGGCGACGATGAGCGCTTCGCGCTCGAGGTCGGGCCGGAAGGACCAGCGCACGCCGGGCAGCTTGTACCAGGCGGTGACCGAGGCGGGCGTGAACGTGGCGTGCCCTGCGATCTCGGTGAGGCTCAGTTCGCGGAGCGGCTGCTTCTCCTTGGAGGCCGGCAGCGGCTTGACGCGGGTGGGCTTCGGGTCGGTGGCGTCGAGGAGCGCGGCCTCGGCGCGGGCCTGCTTGACCGGGACGAGGTCCTGGCCGGGCACCCGTTGTGCACCCTTTTGTTCAGCTGCTGTACGACCTGTGGAAACATTCCCGCGCCGCTGGTCAACAGCCTGTGGATAACTCTGTCCCGGTTGTGGATAAATGCCGTTGCGCTGTGGATAACCCTGTGGATTTCCGCTGGTGGGAGCCTGTGGGTGACGCTGTTGATATCCCTGTGGATAACTCTGCGGATTCTGTGGATAACCCTGGGGATAACCCTGTGGACGACCGGTCGCCGGGGGTGTCATCGACGCAGGTGGCGAAGCGTGTCGTAGTGGGTCCACTGGGGACGGCGTGGCCGTGGGGCTCGGCTGCGTGGGGCTCGCGGCTGGAGGGGTCGCCGAGCGGTGCGCCTTGACCGGCTCCGCTTTACTCTGCTTCTTGACGGGCTCCGCCCGAAAAACAGCGTCGGCCAGCGCGGTGGCGTCGTCGCCGAGATCGCCGGAGGGCCGTTCCCGGTCGCGCACCGGCGCGGGCGGCCGGGGGGCGGAGAACTTGGCGACGGGCTGTCGGCGATCCTCGCCGCTCATAGGCGCTCCTCAGTACGGACTGGCTCCACGAGTGTGGGCCGCAGGCGGATCGAACGGGTCGTGAACGCCGGTATCCGCTTCTCGTCGCCGGCGTCCCGCGTGTGCTTCCAGTCGGTGAGCAGCGTGCGGACGACGGTCGTGGCGGGGCGGTCGGCGTCGACGTAGCGGAAGATCAGCGAGGTGGCGACGAGGGCGAGGGAGATCTCGATGGCGGGGAAGAGGTCCACGTCGCCGGTGAAGGCCCAGCGCAGGAACATGAACAGCCCCAAGAGCGCGGCGAACGCCCCGTACTGCCCGTAGGGGAGGTGGACCGGGAGGGTGTAGCCGGGAGGGCCGAGGTACAGCAGGCGGGCACGGTAGATGTCGTCGTCGGTGCGCAAGCGCATGGGCGTCCTCCGTCCGGCCTTACTTCAGGGGCGATTGGGGGCTTGCTAGTCCTCGGAGCTGAAGAGGATGTCGACCAGGCCGCTGCCGACGGCCACCAGGACCACGGCTCCAGCGATGAAGGCGATGCCGATGATCGCGATCGTGGAGGAGGTGAGCACGCGGCTGACCTCGCCCTTGTTGGAGCGCGCGATGAAGATGAGTCCCAGGATGGCCAGGAGGATCGGGGCGATCTTCGACAGGAAGAACCCGATGATCCCCTGCGTGTTGATCTCGGCGCCGGCCTGGGCGTGCGCGGCTACCGTCCAGAGTGTCTCGCTCATCATCGTTCAGTCCCATCCTTTCGTCACAGGAGTCACTGCAGTCTCACGTAACGCAATCTTCACTCATGTTTCTTGTCTCCCAACCCATTGCGGGGTCTGCCCTCATCATATGCCGCAGTGCTGACGGAACGCACCTTCGTCGGGCCGAAGAGCGACTGCAAGCGCTGCCACGAGACAGTGAATCTGATTCAGCCCCCGAAGGCAATCCGATGGACGTGATCACTCCGTGTCGGCAATCCGACACTAAACTCGGGGAGACCGGTGTCCTACGCTCGGAGACGGTCCGGCACCGCACAATAGAGCCCGGCGAGCCGGTACCGCCCGACACAACTCCATCCAGCCCACACCGCCGGCCACCAGGCCGAGCACCTACCTCGCGGAGACCAACATGGACTACATCGACGACATCGCCGGGCGGCTGACCGCCGCCGCGATCGCCTTCGCCGTCGCCGGTCTCGCCGTAGCCCTCCTCGCCGCCGCCGCCCTCGGCGGCGTCCGCGCCTCCGAGAAGTGGCCTTCCGCCCCCGTCCCGCGCCTCGGCCGCCCCGCCGTCATGGCCGGCGCCCTCGCCGGACTCGTCGTCTTCGCCCTCGCCGCCGCACTGTTCTCCCTGGCGCAGTTCGGGACCGGGCTCAACGCGAACCTCCGCGTCCTCCTCGCCGTCGGCGTCGACCTCGCGGCCCTCGCGGCCGGGCTGTGGTTGGTGAGCTACGTTGCGGGGAAAGTAGAGATGCGGACGCTCATCGCAGCGCCCGACCAGCCGGTGAACCCGCCGCCGATCCCGGTGTCGGGCGACCCGACCCGCTACCAGATGCCGGACTACACGGAGACCCCCATGGAACCCGAGCCGCAGGACTACCCGCACACCGCGCCCGAACCGCGCCACCCGCAGTACCAGGAGTACTCGGAGCCGCGCTCGCCGTACGCGCCCGACACCGCCGCCACCGGCAGCCTCCCCCGCTCCAAGGTCCCGACCATCCCCACCGACACCCGCCCCGGCTGGGTCTTCCAGGACCGCGGCACCGGCGCCTACTACGCCGCCGTCGCCCAGTCCCGCGGCGGCATCAGCCTCCTCGCCCTCGACGACTTCACCGTCGCCCGCACCGCCTCCCTCGTCGGCCCCCTCGAACTCGTCGGCTCCGTCGAAGCCACCGTCTGGCCCCTGGAGAACGGCGACAACGGCCGCACCGAAGCCGAAGCCGAACGCTGAAGCGCGACGACCGGGGACGCCGCACCTCCTTGTTACGCTGCCGAAGTGGCCCCGATCGACTACCCGTACACCGTCCTGCCGCTGGTCGGCTTCGAGTTCGCCCGCTTCGGCGAGCCGCGCTCGCGGCACCGCGCGACCCTGGGCGCCTTCGAGTCGTTCCAGCGCGACCCCGACTCGCCCGCACTGACCGACCTCTACCTCGACTCGCTCATGAGCCTCGACTACGACGAGCACGACCGGCTCGAGTTCATCGAGATCACCAGCAACGCAGCCGCGGTCGTGCACGTCGACGGCGTCCAGTTCGCCAACCGCCCGTTCGAGGAGGTCATCGGCCTCATGACCGAGCGCGGGCACCGCGTGGTCGGCCCCTACGGCGGCACCTACGCGATCCCCGCACTCGGCATCCGCTTCGGACCGACCTGGGACGACGAGAACGACCGCGAAGTCACCGACGGCATCAGCCTCGTCCCGCAGGAGACGATCCCGCAACTGCTGGCCTGGCCGCTTTCACGGCTCCGCAGGTCCCAGCCCGCGGGATAGGGTGGGTGCTGACTGACCGGACCGGGTCCGGCACCCCACCCGAAGTGAGCCACGCCCTTGAACGAAGCCGACCGGACCGTCTCCGACATCGACCAGTACGTGACGGTGCGGCTCGACGGCGACAGGATCGTCGTCGAAGTCTCGCCCGCCGGGTTCCGCCAACCCCCGAACGTGATCGCGAACCTGGTCACCGAGCTCGCCGGAACCCTGCCCCGGCCCGGCGCCGACGGCCGCGACGCCGTCGCCGCGAGCATCGTGGCGATCGGTCAGCTCCAGCAGGCCGCCGCGACCGGAGGATACGAGGCGTTCGCGGCCGCCATGCGCGCCCGTCTCGGCATCGAGAACCCCGTCGGCAGCCTCAGCCGCGACCCCGACTTCGACCGAACCATCGCCGCCAGCCTCGACGGCATCGTCAAATCCATGCGCGACTCCACCAACAGGAACCCCGAATCGCCCCGCGAAGCGCTCACCGCGGAGGTCTACACCGACGAAGGCGACATCGGGGTCACTTCCAGCACCGAGCGCGCGGTCGCCAGCGTCTGGATCGGGCCCACCGCTCGGAGCCGCGGTGTCGAGGGACTCGGGCAACGCCTGACTAGTCTCGTGGCTGAAGCCCGAAAAGCCCTGGAGAAGCTCGCCGACGACCGGACCCGGGAACGACTGCCCGACGACATCGTCAACGCCGTGGAGGAAGCCCCGGAGCAGGCCCAGGCCGCGGAGCGGCGCGGCATGAGCGTCATCGACGAGGCGACTCGGATGGCCGAGACGATGAAACGAAAGGCAGGCAACGCATGACCCGGAACTTCGACTGCGACTTCGTGTCGCAGATGGCCGCGAACATCGACGAGAAGGTGCTCCCCGTCCTCGAGAGCACCAACGAAGACCTGCCCGAGCTCAACGCGATCGACCGCGCCCTCTACACCGCGGTCATGCTTCCCATGGCCGCCGCGTACACCGTGGCCACCGCGACCGTCACCGAATGCATGTCCGGCGCCGCCGAGTGCTTCCGCGAGATGCGCACCGCCCTCGACGGCTGCGTCCAGGACATGCAGGCAGCCGACGAGGACTGCGCGACCGAGTTCGGCGGAAACTAGAGGAAGGGGGCCGCCATGTCCATGGGGGAAGCCGTCTACGACACCGGCGCGGCCATGTCGCCGTACTACAACGGCGTCATCAAATCCTGCGCGATCGCGATCGCGCCCCCGGCCCTGGTCTTCGGGCTCTCCGTCCAGATGCTGGCGGTCAAGATCTACCTCAACCAGTGCAACCCCGGCGACATGTTCAAAGCCGCCGGAGCATGGATCCGCTTGGGCGAGAAGAACTTGGAGGCGTCCAACAACCTCTCCGCCGAGGTGGACACGATCACCGACGACAACTGGTCCGGTGCCGACGCCGACGCGTTCAAGTCCTCCGCCGAAGGGGTCAACGCTCAGCTCAAGGAGCTGGCGGTGACCGCGTTCCTCATCGGCGCCCAGCTCATCACCCTCGGCGTCGCCTTGACCGTCTACTGGGGTTTCCTGGGGTACTGCACCGTGATCATGGCCTGCTGCCTCGCCTCCTACCTCGCCACCTGCTGGACCGGCGTCGGCGAGGTCGCCGCCCGAGCCAGCGCGCTGGCGACGGCGACGGCGCTGCTCGCCACGGCTGAGGCCTTCGAAAACGCGTTGAAGCCCATCATGATCGCCTGCACCGCCCTCACCGGGACGCTCACCGTCTTCACCTGGGGCTTCCAAGCGGGAGCGGGAAACAAGGCGAACCCGCTCGAGATCGCCGGGGCCTCCATCACCAACATGCTGGAAGGCTTCGCCACCTACTGGATCAGGAAGGTCTCGATGCCCGCGGGCAAGTTCGCGTCCGGCATCAATCCGGAGAACACCATCCAGGCCGTGTCCGGCATCTTCCCCACCTACCAGGGCGACGGCGAATGGAAGGGCGGCTTCCAAGGCGGCGGCGCCGGCCTCGGCATCGCCGACAGCCTCTCCAACCTGTGGCAGGACCACGCGCCCGAGGAACTCACCAATCCCGACGAGATCCAGTGGAAGTTAGCCCCGGCGGCGCGATGAGCCGCGGCCGCAGCCTGGCCGGGACGGCGGCGATGCTGGGGCTCGCACTCGTGGCGCTGCTGGCCTTCGGCCTGGTCCTCGCGCGGTTCATGGAGTACCGGGCGGCCGTGGACGGATCGGGCGGGACGCGCGGCACCGCCGTCGTGGAGTTCGCGCTGCTCTCCGGCAGCGGTGACACGACCTGCAAGGGCGAGTTCCAGCCGGACGGCGGCGGGGCCGGCGTCGAGGTCGACATCGTTGTACGGGGGCGCTGCGAGGAAGGCGAGCGGCTGCCCGCGGTCCTGGTCGAACCCGCCGCGTTCCACCCCGACTGGTGGGGGCGCCCGACCGCCTGGACGGCCGGGACGGGCACGGCCCAGCACCTCACTCCGGTGATCATGGTGCTCCTGCTTCTCGTCCTTCCAGTCGGGATCGCGTACTGGGCCACCCGGAAGCCATTGTGGCGGATGCTCAAGCGCGCCTTCGGGCCTTCACCGCGGTAGCGGCGCTCCCGGGAGGTTCGCCGCTGCGGACGATTCCCATCGAAGGCGTCCGGTTGCTACCGTGAACGCAACCGGTCACCCCTGACGCCGCGAGGTGCGAATCGATGAGCGACAACTCGATCGAGTCCTACGACGGACTCGACCCTGCCGCCCCGGCCATGGGTGCACCCGCGTTCGGCGACGTCCCCGTCGGCGGCGCCGCCCCACCGCCTCCTCCCGGCGAGGCCGAAACGCTTCTCCCGCCCGGCCGCCCCGCCTGCTCGAACCCCAACTGCGGCAACCCGACCGAGCACCCGGCCGAACTCGACTGGCAGCAGCTCGTCTCGGCCGTGCCCGTCGAAGGCCAGCTGTACCGCCTGCGCCCCAAGGAAGCCGGGATGGCGTTCCCGACCGAGGCCGACTTCCGCGCGGCCGTCGCCGCCGTCCGGCCCGAGCGCGCCGACGCGCACTCCCTCGAGCGGCTGCGCAACGCCTGGACCGACCAGGTCTCCGGTCGGCTCGCCGACTGGTCCGAGCGGATCAAGTCGAACCTGAACGGCCTCGCCGAAGGCTGGTCCGGCGCTGACTTCGAGGCCTTCGAGTCCGCCTGCGCGCAGACGCGCGAGCTCGTGGAGGACCTCGTCGACGACGTGGACGCCACCGTCGCCAACCTCCAGTCCACTGAAGAGTCCTTGTACTCGATCCAGGGCGGCGACTCCGGCGAGATTCCCTACCCAGCGCCGCAGTTCTGGATCGACGGCGACTGGCACAGCTGGGTGTCCGTGCACGTCAGGCCCGCCTGGTGGCACGGCGACTGCATCGAGTACACCTGCCAGGACGCCGAGCACGTGCTCGCCCTCGGCGGGGCCGAACCCGAACTCGCCACCGAGATCATCGACTACATCGACGAGCGCATCCTCCACTACATCGACTACTACGCCAGCCCGGTCAACATCGAGCGCGACGGCCTCGACCCCGCCAAGGGCCTCACCGTCGAAGAGGCCAAGGAACTCGCCGTTGCCGACGCGATGGACCACTACGGCACCCTCGTCGACCAGTCCTGGGGCGCGTACGACGCCCGCCAAGCCGAGTCCAATGAGGACATTCAGCAGCGCAGTGCGGACACCGGCGCCGAGGACCGCTCCGTGCGGACCGTGCGCAGCGACAAGGAGTACCCGCCCTCCGCCGACCCCGCCTACATGAACCTCGAGCCCCCGCCCATGGAGCAGCCCGCCGGCACCGCGCAGCCCATGGCCAGCGAGGACCCGTCCCTCGACCCGCCCGCCGGCGGGACCCCTGAGCCGACGCCCAAGGAACCCGCCCCGGACGACGAAGAGGAACCCGATGGCGGCCTCGCCAGCGGCGGTTCAGGCGCCGGTGGTGCCTTCGGCGGCGGAGGCGGCGGCTTCGGCTCCGCACCCGCCACGGGCGCAACCGGTGCCGCTCCCTCCATGGGCAGCGGCATGGGCAGCGCCGCCGTCGGCGCCGCAGCCGCGGGCGCCGCCGCTGCGGCTCCCGCCTCCCGCGCCTCCACCACGATGATGGGCGGCGGAGGCGGCGCCGGCGCCGGGCGCGGCATGAACACGGACGACAAGGAACGCGAACCCGACGTCGACCTCGTCGAGGACGAGAACATGTGGGGCTTCGTCAACGAGGACGACGACCCCTACGCGTAGAGAAGGATCCCCGACATGCCCACGCGCGCATTCGACCCGGCCGCGCTCGAGCGCTACCGGCAGTTCCTCGCCGAACTCCTCGAAGAGCTCGAGAACGAGATCATCCCGTCCCTCAGCGACGGCGACCTCAAGAAGGCCCCCGCCTTCGGCACCGCCCCCGGCGCCGCCGAGACCGCCGCCGTCGAATACGCCGACTTCCACGCCACCACCTGGCGCAACCTCCAATACCTCCGCGGCACCCTCCACGGCCTCATCGCCGGCCTCCAGACCGCCATCGACACCGGCGGCACCGTCGACCAGCAGATCGCCACCGACATCGCCCGCCTCACCGAAGGCGACGACCTCTACGCCTGACGCGACAGCCAAGGGCCATAAGCGATCACAGAATGCCCTTGCGCGACTCGCACAAGGCCGTGTGGAAGACCCTGCGGCAGCTCATGGCACCAAAAGTGAGCATCCATCATCTATAGTCGATTGCTGAATCTCCTGACGGACCGACTTCGGATTCCCCAGGCCACCATGTGGAACGGAGCAGCGATGGACAACCCCCTCGCGAACATCAGCAGCCCCGAAGATGCGCGAGCTGCTCTGGCGAACTGGAAGGAGCGGGCCGATCGGCTTGCCTCCGAATCGATCGCCGCCTCTGAAGCCGTGCAGGCGGTCACGGCTACCGGTCAGGACGACAACGGCACCGTGGCGGTCACCCTCGATTCCGCTGGGGCGATCATCGCGGTCCACTTCGAGCCCGCGCTCGCGCGTATGCAACCGCGGCACGCTGAGCGCCAGTTCATGCAGGCGTACACGAACGCCGGTCAAGCCCTGCTCGTGGCCGCCAGGGCCGCGGTCGAGGAGCGGCTGCCGCCGACCTCGCCCACTGCGAAGGCTCTTGTGGACAGTATCAGGATGCGCTTCCCCGAGCGTGAAACGGAGGCGTGACATGGCAGCCGACATTGACGTCGTCTCCGCGGAACTGGTCAGTCACGCCTCGCACATCGACGCGATCCGGGAACGGTTCGGCAGCGTCCTCTCCGCCATTGATTCGGTCTCGCAGAACGACGAGGCCTACGGCATCATCTGCCAGTTCCTGCCCCCGGTATTGGCCAGTCGCGAGGCAGATCAGAAGGAGCTCACGACGATGGCCCAAGAGAACCTCGAACTGCTCGCCCAGGCGCTGCGCGACACCGCCGCGGCATACGACGCCGCGGACGAGGCGGCTGCGGAGGAGCAGAATCAGCTCCTGAACGAACTGCAGTAGGCGGGCGCGTGTCCATGAGTGATCTCGTCGCCACTGAAAGCGATGTCCCGGAGCAGCTCGGCGCGGCCTTCGCCGGTGCAGGCATCGTCGAGTCTTACGCCGGGCTGGCCATGGCCATCGACTCCGGTTCCTGGATCGACGCCTCGGTCGCCGGCCTCGGTGCCGCACTGGAGACTGTCGGCGCGGTCATTGACCCGATCGGCACCCTAGCCTCTGCGGGAGTCGGTTGGCTCATTGAGCACGTGCAGCCGCTCCAAGACGCCCTCGACATGCTTGCAGGAGACCCTGAAGCCGTCGAAGCGAACGCGATGACGTGGGACAACATCGCGAACGAGTGCTTTGCGATGTCCGAGGAGATGACGGCGTCCCTCGCGGAGGTCGGGTCCTGGGTCGGCGTGGCCGCCGACGCCTACCGCGACAAGGGCGACGCGAACGCCGACGTGCTCGGCTGCGTCGGAGGCACCGCGCTGTCCCTGGCCACGGCTACGCGCGGCGCAGGCGAGCTGGTGACCATGGTCCGGGAGTTCGTGCGCGACTTCGTAGCCGAATGCATCGGGTCCCTGATCGCCTGGGCCGCCGAAGTCGCTTTCACTGTCGGTATCGGCGCGGCTTGGGTGATCCCCAAGGCGGTCATCAAGATCACCGAATGGGTGGGAAAGATCTTCGGCTGGATCACCGGCCTCATCGACTCCATCTCCGCACTCCGCGACCTCCTCTTCGGATAACAAGGGCCACCCCATGGGCAAACGGAACGGCACAGACGTCGATGTCGACACCGACACATCCCACACTTCGAGTCACCACCGCAGCCCCCTCCCCGGCAACGGACATGCGACTGACAGTGCGGAGACCAGAGACCGCATCGACGCCGCCCGCGTCAATACCGCCAACACCACTCCCAACACCGATACGACCACCACACCTGACACCGATACGACCACCCCCCCGCCTGACCGAACGGACGACGACGGGGACGGCGACGAGCGCCAGCCTCTTCCCCGCGACGAAGACGGCCGCCCCATCATCGAGCGTGATGAGAACAACAAACATGATCCCGATGATCTCCGGGAGCTTTATGAAGACCGCGACCCCGAGACGGGAAGGATCCCTGAAGACAAGCTTCCGGAGAAATGGGGGTACGACAGCAACGGGACCCTGCACGATGAGAACGGGTGGAAGGTCGCCCACCCCGACGAGCGGAATCAAAGTCTCCGAACCAAGTATTACCCGGACGGATTCTCACCGGAAACGCATCAAAAGATGATTCAAACCTACACTGTTGAGGGCCGCAAATCCGAAGGGGAGACCGGCACGATTCCAGCCGCGCAGGTGCCTGACGGGAAGCAGCCCGCCGACGGGTGGAAGACCGCGCCTCCGATCGATTACGAGGTCCGCGATGGTGTGCCGGTTGACACCTCGACCGGCAAGCCGGTGCCGCGCGAGCGTTTGACCTGGTCGTCAGACGCGGAAGGAAACAACCCGGTCCCCTACTATCGCGAGAACTCGAACGGACAGGTCGTCACGAACCTCCAGTACGACCACAACACTCCAGCCGCGCAGCATTGGCATGAGCACGGACACGATATGCCCTACGATAAACGAGCGGAATGGTTCGACAACCCCGAAAACCTTACTCCTATGGGTGCCAAGGAGAACGCAGGAAAGGGAGCGGAGAGCTCCAGCGGCGAACGCTACACATATTCCAAGACGCCGGGCGACAACTATACCGCCAAACCTGGTAGGTGATGAACGATGAGCATCCTGGCGAGGTTCCACCAGCATGTCCCGATGGTGCCTGTCCCAGGTATCCAACACGCCTGGGCTGTCGACGCGCCGGTAGTCGAGGTGCGCCGTTACTACCTCGCCAGGCCCGACGGTCAGGCGTTCTTCCAGATCAATGCTCGGACTTCGACGGATGAGGGAGACTTGCGGCGGTTCCTGCGGTTCGCGCAGAAGCATGTCCTGGATTTGTCAGAGGCGGTCCCCATGGTCGCGGTGGGCGGCCTGCGGCTCGAACACTACGGGTGCGACTCCGCAATAGCGGTCCTTCCGGCCGCAGCGGACTTCACGCCCACAGTGGGGCGCGATCCGCAGATCGACTCGCGCATCTACGGACTGTTTCCCGGCTGGCAGTGCGAAGTGTCCGGAACCGAATCGGAACTCGCGGCCTGCTATCGCTTCCGGCGTCGTATCGACTACCCGAACTGGGAGCGGGACCCGCAACCGTATATACGCATGGCATATGGATACCGCGACGCCGATGGAAACTCGCTTGCAGACAGCGGACTGTCAACGGTGGACATGAGCGATTCGACCTCGATTATCAAGCGGGTGTCCGAGGCCGAATCCGGCTGGGTGAGATGTGAGAACTACACTGGCAAGACCGTGCGTATCTCATTCGATCGGCGGCTCGGATTCATCTGGGGCGCCGGGGACGCGGAGATTCCCGTCGAACCCGGGGAGATCCGCTCCCGACTCTGGTCGTTCACGACAACAGGAAGGTAAGCCGTGTTTCTCAGGTCCGACTTCGATTTCGTCTCCCACAACGCCACTCGCGACGAGGTGATCGACCTTATCGACTCCCTCGGCCAGGGCGAGAACTCGATCGCACTGCTCGGGAGCGCAGTCCAGGTGTACATCCAGACCAACTACATGGCAGACACAGACCGGTTCGGTCTCGACTATCGAGCCGGCGGCCCGGGCCAGCACTACGAGACGACCGTGACGTCGAAGGAACTGGTGATGAGCGCGTTCTTGAGCTACCTCGCCGGAGACAACCAATGGCGCACCATGGTCGAGTGGAAGCGCGACACGCACTACGAAGCGATTCAGGGGTGAGCGATGCGTTTCCTCGATGACACGACCGTGCAGGAGTTCCTCGCAGGCGGCAGTCCGCGCCTGCTCGTCTTCGGCTCGGCCGCCGATCTGAGCAGTCAGGTCTTCGGCAGGCAGCTGGCGGAGTTCGAGCAGGAGACCGAGGGAGCGGTGGTCGTCGGTCTCATCGATATCGCCAAGGCTCCCTTGGCGGCCGCTGAATGGGGTGTGCGCCCCGCCAACCTGCCCGTGCAGGTCTTCTTCCAGAACGGCGTCATGCAGCGCGTCCTCCTCGGCGTCCGTTCGGCTCAAGGCGTCGCCGCCGAACTCGCCGAGTACCTCACGACCTCCTGATGAAACCCGCGTAGTTCGACCACTTCCGCGGGACCGTCGACCAGCGGATCGCCATCGGATTGCCCGCCTCACCGAAGGCGACGACCTCTGCGCCTGAACCCCTGGGACACAGCCACATGAGCGACCTCGAAGACCTCCGCGCGTTCTTCAACGCGCCTCGCTACACAGGGCCGGCCTTCGACTGGGAAGCCGCCAGCAAGGCCATGGGCGCGACCATCCCTGCCGACTTTCGTTCCCTCGTCAACGCACTCGGGCCCGGCCTGATCGGCAACGACACCCTGCTGCTCGCGCCCGGAGCTTCCCACCCCAGCTACGACCAGATCGCCATGCACAGGGAGCGCCGAGCGGGCCTCGACGAAATCTGGGAGTTCGAAGCCGAGGATCCGCCGGAAGAGCGCAGCAAGCCAACTGTCCTCGATGAGCCGGGAGTCCAGCCGATTCTCTGGGCCTCTTCAGGTCTCGGCTACTACCTCCATTGGATCGCAATACCAGGCCAGGATCCCTCGACCTGGCCGATCGGCGTGGACATCGCCCGGGGCGGTGAATGGGAGATTCTCCCCGGAACGGCCACGGAGCTCCTCCTCGGACTCCTCAGCGGCAAGACCGACAGCTTCTTCCTCGGCTACCTGCGAAAGCCAGAGCAGCACCGATTCACCCCGGCACCCTCCAGAGCGCCGCAACAGCAGTAGCGCGAGACGTGGTTTGCACTCCAGGTATATGTTGAGTGATCCTCAGATGGCCCAAAGTGGCTGGAGGCCACATGTTCGGAGAGGACGCGATCGCTCAGTAGCTCGCCGATGCCCGCGCAACCCTGAGCACGGCTATCAAATCCCCTGAGGCCCAACAGGTCGGGCACATGGTGGTCGATGGCGGCGACGGCTTCCTCCGCTTCACCTTCAACGTCGAGGGCCGCGTTGACAAGTTCGAATTCGCCCCCCGCATCATGCGCGTCGGCTCCGAGATCCTCTTCGGCGAGATCAAGAGCATGGTCAACGCCGCCTTGGACGAACGCGCCGAGGCCACAGGCACCGACGAACCCGTACCCGACCTCGAAGCGATCACCGAGTCCGCGGCCGAGATCCAGGACTACTTCCTCCGCCAGTTCCAGGCTATGAGCGCCTCGATCAGCGAGGTCATGGCGAACTCGGAACCTGACCCCTGTCAACCGCAGCGTCGGGTCGCAGATCATGAACAGTCTGAAGCACCTGCCTGACGGGACGACGTGCCAGATCGCCGTGTGCAGATCGTAAGAACTGGAGGATGAGCGTTCCACGGGTGCAACAGAAGATCTCGCAGGTGCGGGCGGCCATTCCTGCCGAGAAGAGCGAGCTGTGGACCCTGCCCCCCCCGGCCGATCTGTTCCCGAGTCGCCCGGATTGCCCCCGCAGATTCAGGTGCTGTAAGAGGTCACCTTCGCTCCGCGCTGCGGCTCGCTCGTCTTCTCGACGCCCGACGAGATCGCGGCCTCCCGAACCGAGGTGGTCGACGACCTCGCCGAATGGGGATTTGCCGAGTCGGGTCCGGAACATTGGGCGCACATCGCCAGGCGCGGAAACGCCTCGGTGTACCTCAACGAAGTGACCGGAGTTGTAGCCGCTACCAGCGCAGACGAGATCATGGCCGGTGCGAAGCAACTGCGCGTGCTGGCATCCGACCTGCTCGAGTTCTTTGACAGATTCGCGCTCGGGCCGGAGTATCCCGTGATCGACCAGGATCCGAAACTTACCTCTGTTTACTCAGGGGATGCGGAGGGATGGCTGGGAATGCTCGAGTCCGCCGGATGCGTGGACCCGCGCGCGCTGCGGCGAAGCTATGCTTCATCAACGTCTTGAACAGGGGATTTGCGGCGTACTTACGGGGAAGCACGGGTTGCGAGGCTTTGCTAACCTGAAATTGACCTGATACCCGTTACCCCGGCCCCGGAGGACCCCCAATGGCAGAGCGCAAGTTCGATCCTGACGCGGTAGCCCGGTACAGAGACTTCCTTCTGTATTGGCTCGAGGACGTCCTCGAGGCCGAGGGCGGCCCGATCTCCTCTATGAGGGACGGGGCGCTGAAGAAGGCGCCGGCATTCGGAACGACCTCCGAGGGCAAGGAAGCCGCGACCGCATACGGGACCTCGCACCAGACGGTCTGGGGGAACCTTCAGGCTCTGCGGCAATCGCTGTTCGGGATCATCCAGGCCCTCAACGCGGCTCTCGAAGGCAACGAGACCTCCGAGGCCTACAACGTGGACGACTTCAAGACCCAGTACGACGAATTCGCTTCGAGCAGTGCGGGTTACGCAGCCGGCGGAACTGCGACGACCGGCGGCGGCGACAGCGGCGAGTCGGGTGCTTCCTCGGACGACTACGCGAATGCGCTGGGATAGGCGCGTCATGAGCATCGAAGTAACTCACCAGCATCGAATTACTGCAAGGAGCGCTGAATGAAGATCCGCCAAGCAACCGGTACCGCTGCGGTCTCGCTAACGGCCTTGCTGATGCTCGCGGCCTGCGGCGGCAACGGCGACGATGGCGCCACTCCTCCGGGCAGCGGAAGCACCAACGGATCTGAAACGGCCTCGGCAGACGGTGGAGGAGACTCTGCGGTCTACGATGAAATCGCCAGCTGGGAGGACCCCTGCGAGGTCCTGGGCGGTGTCTACAGCGACCTGACCGAATCCCTCCGGGCCGCTTCAGTCGGGGAAGAGTTCGTCAGCGGTCCGATCGGCGTCGGCAATCCGACCGACGCCGCCAAGTGCTCGAACCAAGTGGTCTGGTCCGAGGAGACTGCGGACAACCCCGGCTCGGCCCGAGGCTATGTCGACCTCTGGGTCCTGCCCAAGTCTTCTGAGGAAGAGGCCTCCACACGCTATGCCGAATTGGAAGCGGACGCGCGGGAGCAGTACGGCGAAGAATTCGCGGAGCAAGAGGTCACCGGCTGGGACGAAGGCATTCTCTTCCTGGGCGACTATGGAGTCCGTGACGCCTTCAAGGTGTTCGTCCGCGACGGTTCATATCTGATTGCCATCACCCTCGAGACCGGCAGCTACCTCGTCGCAGATTCTGCGGGCAACAAGGCCGACTACACGGTGGAAGAGGCCAGGGACTACCTACTCGACGAGGCTCTGCCGGGTGTGCAGAGCGTCGTAAACGAACGACTGGAAGCTGCGGGAGTGAGCACCGGTGAGTGATAGAGGACCGACATTCGACGACCAGTTCGAGGCTGACACCAAACCCGTCAAGCTTGAGAATCTCGGGCATTCGGGCGACGCGCAGACACTCCAGAACATCAATTCGCAGTCGTCGAGTTCCACCTGCGGTGAAGACGGATGCCCGCTCAAGAACAACGTCGAGGTCGAGACCGCCTGGCAGAACCTGATGTCTGCTGTTCCCCGGGCTGACGACGCGGATGGATCGAACATCCGGCCGGAGAACGATCTCTCCCACGCGATCCCCGTCGATCTCGACCGCATCATCAGGTCCGTGCGTCCGGAAGGTGCGGCCGACCATGCACTGGACAGCCTTTCCACCGCATGGGATGACTCTGTCGTAATCCCCCTGGCTGATCTTCCCGGGCTCCTGCAGACATACACGACTCAGCTCTCGGAGGAGTGGACCGGCGACGACTTCGACGCGCTCGAGAAGAACGTCGAAGAACTGATCAAGATCGCCCAAGAAGTCGTCGACAGCTCGACCGAGATCAAGGACATGCTCTACCGCGAGTCCGGAGAGATCTATGCCGCCCAGGGCGGTCCCGAAGGCTTCATTCCGTTCCCCGCTCCGCAGCTGTGGACCAAGGAGCAGAACTGGTTCGTCGGTATCTTCAAGGACGATTACGTCCACTGCCGCCCCCCGTGGTGGACGGGAGGGCAATGCAACCACATCACCCCCGACTACGCACTCCAGATGGTCGGGTTCCCCCAGGGGACCATGGAAGAGATCAACGGTCAGATCGACAGCGCGACAAGGGAGCAGCAGGCCTCGAACCAGGCCTACAACGAAGAGGTGATGCGGTACATCGAGCAGGGCGGCAGCCCGATGGCGTACCCGCTCAAGAGCACCGACTGGGACGAGCTCTACATCGAGAACCGTGACAAGTACCTGCTCGAGAACGAAGACACCATGAGCCAGGTCAACACGGACTACGTGCAGGCCTCCGAGGACATCAACAACGACATCATCGGTCGCGAGTACAACGCGAACACCACTTACTCCACCCACCAGGACCCGACCACACCGAAGCAGCCCACCAGCGCAGCCGAAAACAACAACAACCTCACGCCGGGCGGCGGAGGTGGCGGCGGAGGCGGAGGCGGCATGCCCCCCGGAGGGGGTATGCCCTCGACCGACTACCCCGGAATGGACGAGCCTACGACCCCCGAATTCGATCCTGGCGGTCTCGGCGAAGACGGGGGCTACGAACCCAACCCCAACAAGGACTACACCCTGCCCGGGACCGGCGACTCGGACCCGTGGAAGCCCTCGACCCCTGACCTCGACGATCCGTCCGGTGGTCTGGCCTCCGGTGGCGGCCTCGGCGGTGGAGGAGGCGGCCTCGGTGGCGGTCTCGGCGGTGGTGCCGGTGGCGGCATGGGCGGCGGCCTCGGCGGCGGTGCTGGTGGCGGTCTCGGCGCTGGCATGGGTGCTGGCGGCATGGGCGGCATGATGGGCGGCGCCGGTGGCGGCCGCGGTGCCGGTGCTGGAGCCGGTGGTGGTCGCGGCGCCGGCGGTCGCGGTGCCGGTGGCCCCAAGGGCATGGGCCGCGGTGGCATGGCCGGCGGCATGATGGGCGGCGCCGGCGGCGGCCGCGGCATGGGCGGTCCTGGCGAAGACGGCCAGGAGTCCGGTACCTGGCTGACCGAGGACGACGACGTCTGGGGCATCGGCAACGAAGAAGAAGACCCCTACGCGTAGCGAGACTTGAACGGGGTCGGCGGATTGCATCCCGCCGGCCCCGTTCTCGTCCAGGTTCCGAAGCCTTATGTGGTATTGATCGGTCGCCTGACCTCCACACCGCTTCGGAAGCCTATGCGGCCCAAGCGGCCTCGCGACCTCATGAGCGCCTCGCCTTCAAGCAGGAGTGGATGGTCCGAGGGCAGTGGCCGACCAAGTTCGAGGAGGAGCGCGTTCGAGCGCTCGGCGCCAGGGACGAGATCCCCTTCCTCGACTTGCTCCCGCACATCAAGCACCTCGTCGACCCGCCCGGGGCGCCGGCGACGATTCAGTTCGCCGGCTCGAAGAGAAAGATCCCCGAATGCCCCGCACTCCTCGCTTCGACCTCAAGCTCGACTCCAAAGGCATGCTTGAACGGCAGTGGCTGGAGCCTGAGGAACGGCTCATCGACTGGATTCCGCAATGGAAGCTGCCCGATTTTGAAGGTATTCCGAAGCCGCCTTGGACGTCGGAGCAGGTTGTGCGGCGGACTGCGAAGATCGCTTGGCTCACGCTGGTGTGGATCGTCGGGTCGGTGGTCTTGCTGATCGTGCTGTCCTTCATCGCCGAAGGCCTCAGTGGTGCGGATGGCGGGAGTGGTGGCGGCAAGAAGCTGAAGGGCCCCAACGTAGTCCTGCACGGAGAAGGCCGCGACTCGATGCTGGGCCGCATGGCGACTCCCGGGCTGCGAAGCCGGGGCCTCTGGGTGTTCACCAACCGGCGGCTCGCGTTCCTGGTCGTCGAGGGCCGCACGTACGGGAAGTTCCTGAGCGGGTCCGGGAAGCCGAGCGAGTTCGACCAGCCGGTGCCGGTTCGGACGGTGCTTGAAGTGCGCGACGCGCGCTATGAGTTCGAGGGCGACGTCGACCGGCTGCGCCGCACCCGGATCCTGCGCAGGTTCAAGCCGGCCGGGGTGTACCGCCGGATCACGTTCGCCGACGGGTCGGGTGTCGACTTGCGGCGATACCGTTAGGGATGGTGAATCAATGGGCGACCATGGGATGCGCGACTTCTACGACTCGGGGCGGGCCCAGCCGCTCAGGAACGCGCTGGCGGACCTGGTCGAAGCCGCCGTGGGCGACGGGTACGGCGGCACCAGCGGCAACGACGATTACCCTGGCCTGACTGTCCAAGGGGTCGCGCACAGCGGGATCAAGCGGTGGGGCAAGTTCGCGCGCAAACGGGGCCTGGCTTACCGGGCGGAGCTCCCTGCCGCCGAGATCCTGGCCGATCCGGAGCTCTCGGCGTTCTTCGAGGAGATGCGGCGCGTGCAGATCCAGGTGCACGGAGCCGCTGGCTTTCTCCAAGCGGAGTGGCAGGGTGTGCCCTTCACGAGTTTCGCCGCCTACACCGTCGACCAGTTCGAAGTGCTGCACAACTTCCGCTTCGTGTGCACGCCGCTGTCCCGCGCTTACCCGGACCTGGTCTTCGACCTCCGTCTGAACACCACCTTGCCGGAACAGCGAAGCTATTTCCATCCGAGGTTCGGCGAGTACAAGAAGGTCTACGGGCCGAAGCCCCCGTCGAAGCTGAAGCAGTCGAGCGTGCTCGGCAAGGTGCCGGGGATCCGGGAGGCGCGGAAGTTCGTCGATGACTTCCTGTCATATCCGCCGAACCTCCACACCGATTCGGAAGCCTATGCGGCCCAGGTGGCCTCGCGGTCCTACGAGCCGGTCGTGTTCAAGCGCGACTGGATGGTCCGGGACCGCTGGCTCGTGATGTACGAGGAGGAGCACATCCGGGCGTTCGGCGCGCCGGACGAGACCCCGGGGTTCCTCGACGCGCTCCCGCGCATCAAGCACCTGGTCGACCCGCCGGGGGCTCCCGGCCCGGCGGCGGTGTAGGGCGGGACCGCCTGCTGCGAGCCTGGTGCGCAACCGCAGGTGGGGCGCACTTTGGGGGGACTGGCTAGTGCGCTATAGCATCGCAGGAGGACCGCGTGCCCGACCCGAGCGCCGCGCGGAAGGAAAGGGGAGCCGATGTCCGACAGCGGCGAAGCAATGCAGGCCCGCACCAGGGAGATCGAGCGGATGGCTGCCGAGGCCCGCGGTGAGGCTGTCAGCGAGAACGGCGAGGTCCGCGTCGTGGCCAAGGCCGGCGGCCGGATCGAAGAGCTCGATCTGCGCATGAGCGCGTTCGAGCTGAGCGGCGTGGAGCTCGGCGAGCTCATCGTCTCCACCCTCCGCACCGCTGAAGACCAGCTCGACGCCCAGTTGACGTCGGCGATCCAGGCGGCCATGGGCTCGCTCGGCGCTTTCACCGAAGAGGAGGGGAGCCGATGAGCGACCGCCCCCAGCGTCCCGACCCGCACGAGATGATGGCGCGGCTCGAGGCGATGCAGCGCCAAGCCGAGGAGACCCTGCGCCAGTACGAGGGCATGCAGGAGCAGATCGGCGCCGCGGACATCGAGGTGTTCTCCGAGGACGGCCTCATCTCGGTCAAGCTCGACGGCAACGGCCGCATCGACCGGATCAAGATCGACGAGTACGCGATGCGCCGCCGCCAGTCGCTCGCCCCGACGATCATCGCCCTGGTCGACCAGGCGAGAGTCGCGCACGCCGAAAAGGCCGCCGAACTCGCCCGGCAGTTCCTCGGCAACACCGGCTTCGGCGACCTGCTGGACCGCATCGCCCCCGAACGTCCGCGCTGACCCACCCGAACCGCCGCTACCCCCTGGAAGGGGCACCAATGCCCGCGAAAGAAATCGAGCCCGAGCAGCTGCGCGCCGCCGCGACCAAGCTGCGCGAGGCGATGTCATACGCCGACAAGGCCTCCGAGTACTCCACCGAGGCCGACCCCGACCCGTGGATGTGGGGCCTGGCCGGCATCCCGATGTCGATGCTCTACTTCCCGCTCGCCGACGGCTGGCGCGACCTGCTCAGCAAGGCGAGCCAGGGCATCGACGGGGTCGCCACCCGACTCGAGGACTCCGGGGCGTCCTGGGAGGACGTCGACACGATGATGAGCGAGGAGTTCGCGAAGATCGCCACCGGCATCGCCGGCGCCGTCAACGAGTACTCCAAGGACACCCAAAACGACCCCATGGTCCAGAAGTAAGGAAGCCCCATGAGCGACCACGGCATGAACGACTTCTCCAATTCCCCCGGCCACCAGGACACCTGGAGCGCCGACGTCGGGCAGGGCGCGCTGAGCACCCTCGACCAGCAGGGCTGGGGGCAGCAGGGCTTCAAACTCAACGGGCCCATCAAGGCCGGCTACCAGGCGTACAAGAACAAGGACACCCTCAAAGCGGGTGGCACCATGCTCAAGAACGACCTCCAGTCGATCAACTGGAACGGCGTGAGCGGCTCGCTCTCCCAGTTCAAGGGCAAGCTCGCAGCGAACAAGGACGGCTACACGCAGCTGACCGCCGCCGCCGGCAAGGTCGTGGGCATCGACCCGGTCGCGTGGCTCGCGGGCACCATCGTGAGCTTCCTGATCGAGACGTTCCAGCCGCTCGAGGACCTCCTCGGCCTGGTGACCGGCAACGAGACCCGCATGCAGGAGTCCGGCCAGATGTGGCAGGAGGTCGGCAACTCGATGCCGCCGATCGCCGACTACATGAACACCACGGTCGAGGGCGAGCTCGCGAGCTGGATGGGCGACGACGGCGACGTCGCGCGCACCCGCGTCATGGAGCTCGGCCTGATGATGGACGCGATGGGCTTCCTGGCGCTGGGCATGCAGCAGGTGCTCAACATGATGGCCGGTGTCGCCCGGGCCCTGCGCGAGCAGGTCGAGAAGCTGATCGCGAAGGGCGTCGCCTGGATCATCAAGACGATCGTGCCGCAGGTCGCCGCCGCGACCGCGACGTTCGGCGCGATGATCCCGCTGTGCATCGCGATGACGATCGCCCAGATCATGGGCCTCGTGCTCGACGCGATCCAGGCGATCAACGCCGCCGTCCAGTTCGTGCAGAACCTCGGTCAGACCCTCGACCTCGTGTGGGACATCTTCAACGTGTTCCTGCCCTTCCTCGAGAAGATGATCAACGTCCCGAAGATCCAGATCGGGTAGCGCGTGTCGGGCACCGGCGAGTGGGGCGGCGGAGGGGACGAGCGCCGCTGGCACAAGCTCGAGAACTTCGTCTACGTGACGGACATGGTCTTCGGGGACGCCACCCTCGACCGGCCCTCGACGAAGATCGACGAGGTCGACGGCGCGGCGCGGCTGTGGAAGTCGCATTCGCGGCTCAACGGCCTCGAGTACGCGGACGTGAAGAGCGACGCCGAGGCGTTCGCGCTGCCGCAGTGGGGGCCGCTTCTGGAGCGGCTGCGCGCGCTCGGGCTGCCGATGCAGCGGGTGCGGAGTCTCGTGCGCGGCGAGAGCGGCGGCGTCCGGTTCGAGAACCTGTGCGTGTGCGACGCCGACGAGGACGGCAAGGTCATCCCGTACCGCGTCTGGGTCATGCCCGCCGCGGTGCAGGCGCCGGATCTGGTGTGCGACTACCGTTCCAGCCGCGGCGAAGTGCCCGACGAGGTGGCCTGGTGCGACCCGCGCGGCTTCGCGAAGGCCGCGGCGTACGCGGCGGACAAGCCCGCGATCAAGGAGGGCGGCCGCTTCACCAAGAGCTTCATCGGGCGCGCCATCGCAGGGAAAGTCAACGAGTTCCTCGACACGTCGGTGCACGTCACCGTGTGGGCCGAGGACATCGCGACCGCCCAGGCCGCGGCCGAGGCCGCAAAGGCCGAGCCGAACATGCGCCGGGTCGTGTGGATGTGGCGCGGCGGCATGTTCGTGTACGCCACGCCGATGCTCGTGGAAGGCGCGGACTCCAAGCGCCAGAAGGAACACCTGTACACCCACAAGCTCGCCGACCTGCAGCGCCGGTTCGCGGCGGCGCTGAACGGCTAGGCGGCCTCCAGCCAGAGGCGCGGTTCGAAGGACTCGATCTCGCCGGCGGCCGGGCGCCAGACGGCGTACACGTGCGCTTCGGCGTTGAGCGCGATCGTCTGGCCCGCTTGGGCTTCGATGGTGAGGTCGCGCTGCTTGCCGGGGCGGCCGGTGTGGCGGTCGGGGATGTCGAGGTTCGCGGGGCGGCCGTCGGCGACGACCGTGATCTGGTGCGCGCCAGGGGGAACGTGGTAGCGCCAGTGGCCCCAGGAGGCGGGCTGCTCGGCACCGTCGATGCGGACGCGGGGCGGCGGCGTCCAGGCGCGGGCGAGGAAGGAGCCGTGCGCGGCTTTGCGGCCGCCCGCCCACAGGTGCCTGCCGCAGGCGAGGTGCAGGTCGATGGCGGCCGCGCCGACCGGGAGCGGCGGGGGAGCGGTCGGCTTGGCGCCCAGGAAGACCGCGTCCGGGCCGTGGGGGACGGGTTCGCGGGCGAGGCTCTGGCGCTGCGCGGTGAGGTCGCGCTGGTATTTGGCTTTGGCTTTGCGCCACAAGGGGATGCCGGTGGCGATGAGGACGACCGCGAGCGCGCCGAGGGCCAGTCCCGAGATCCAGTGCCAGTCCTCGGAGGGGAAGAGGGTCATGACGGCGCTCATCGGCAGGCAGCAGATCGTGGCGGTCATCGCCAGCCAGGACCAGCAGCCGGCGTTGGTGGGGATGAATTCGTGCGTCTCGGGCAGGTCGCCGAGGACGCGGTGGCCGGCGGGCCAGTGCTCGAAGTACTGCAGGCGGTGGCGTCCGCCGTCGGCGACGTCGACCACGACGGGGTCGAGGGTGAACGTGCTCTGCGCTTCGACCGTGTGGGGCCCGGCCAGGAGGACCAGGTCGAGCTGGCCGTTGCCGACCGTGACCGGGAGGCCGTCGACGGCGATCACGGGCGCGAGGTCGGTGCTTCCGACGAGGACCGAGAGGACGCCTTCGCCGGGGCCGGGCGCGAGCTCCGGGTCCTGGAAGGCCCGCACCGGCTTGCGGTTCGGCAGCCCGGGTTCGTTGCGGGAGGCGGCGGGTCGGACCTGCGCCGAGACGCGGTCGTTGATCACGCGCATCCCGTTGTCGCGCGTGCGGAGCGGCCGGGGTTCGGCCAGGGAGGTCTCCCTGGAGCCGTATGAGCCGGGGCCGGGGCGGCGGGAGCGCGGCAGGTCGTCGCGGGCGGGGGGCATCGCGGTCCTCTCGGGTGGGGGATCGGCCCTCACGGTATCGGACCTGGGCCGGGGCCGGTGGCCCTGCGCTGGGTGACCGGCTCATTGCCCGAGACCTGTATCTTGCTCGCATGGGTATGAAGGACCGCCTCGAGCAGATGAAGCAGCGCGCGCAGGAAGCGGGCAAGATGGTCGTCGACGTCGGCGTGGACGCCGCGAAGGAGAAGCGCGACGCCGCCGTCGGCCTCGCGAAGAGCAAAGTGGACGCCACCACCGGTTTCGTCGCCGAGAAGCGCGACGGGGCCGTCAATTTCGCGAGCGACGCGAAGACCGCGTTCAAAGAGGGCGACCTCGAAGAACTGCTCAAGCGCCTGCCGCTGCCGACCTCCCCGGTGCAGGAGGAATGGCAGTGGAGCCTCGGCAAGCTCATCACCTCGGGCAACAAGCCGCCACTCGGCACCGGCATGCTCCTGGGCCTGCTCGACAACTTCGGCACCATCGACATCGGCCCCGAAGAGGTCGGCTTCGACGGCTCGACCGCCAAGTGGCACAAGGTGAAGGCCATCCGCACCCGCTCCCTGGACGGCATCATCCAGAAGCTCTCCACCGACTCGTTCACCGAGAGCATCGAGAACCTGCTGCCGCCCGTGCCCGGCCGCGGCTGGGTCTCCGAGAAGGCCACCTCCGCGATCTTCACCATCTGGGCGATGGTCGCCGACCTCGCCATCCGCGACCCCGAAGCGGGCCGCCGCCAAGTGGTCTGCGAGATCGAGTACAAGGGCTGGATCCGCACCAAGGAGGCCGAGACCGGGTTCTTCACCGGGCCCGTGATGGCCTTGCTGCCGGGCCTCGACCAGGTCTTCCGCGACGAGGCCGCCCGCCGCGGCGTGCTCGTCGAGCAGGCAGAGCAGACCACCATCGAGAACGCCGAGGCGCGCGTGGCCTGGCTGCGCGAGAAGCACGCCGCGATCGCCGCCAAGCGCGAAGCGGCCCGCAAGCAGATCGAGTACTGATCCGCCTGCGGGCCTTCGAAAGCCGGTTACTTGGGGTGGGTCTCGCCGGGGTAGCGCAGCCCGATCTGGGCGCGCGCCTCGTCCATGATCTCCATGACCTCGATGGTGCTCTGCGGCGGCACGAGCGTCGACTCGAGCCGGCCCTGGCGCAGCGCCCGGTGCACTTCGAGCGCTTCGTGGACGTAGCCGTGGCCGACGTAAGGCGCCTCGAATTCACGGGGCGCCTCGTCGTACCGCACCAGCGTGTACCCGCTGGGCCGGTAGGCGTACTCGCGCAGTTCGATGCGGCCCTCGGTCCCCGAGATCGTGACCTCGTTCGCGGGACCGCCCCGGTAGGAGCAGGAGAGCTGCGCGATCGCGTTCGGGTACCGGAGGGTGAGCGCGGTCTGCGCGTCCACCCCGGTCGAGTCCATGACGCTGTGCGCCTGGATCGAATCGGGCTTGCCGAGCACCAAGTGCGCCAGCGTGATCGGGTAGACGCCGAGGTCGAGGAGGGCGCCCCCGGCCAGTTCGAGGTTGCGGAGCCGGTGGCTCGGCGGCATCTCGGCGGCGAACGAGAAGTTGCCGTGCACCGACACGACCTCGCCGATCATGCCCTCTTTGATGGCCCGGCGCATCTCGCGGATGGCCGGGTTGCAGCGGGTCCACATGGCCTCCATGAGGAACCGCTGGTGCTCGCGGGCGACGTCGAACATCGTGCGGGCCTGGGAGGCGTTGTACGCGAAGGCCTTCTCGCACAGGACGTGCTTGCCGGCCTCGAGGAGCTGCAGGGTGGGCAGGTAGTGATGGGAGTGCGGGGTGGCGACGTAGACGATGTCGACGTCGTCGTCCGCCGCGAGGGCCTGGACGGACTCCCAGGCCTGAGGGATGTCGTGCTTCTTGGCGAACGCGGCGGCGCGCTCCGCCGATCGAGAGGCCACAGCGGTGACGCGGCAATCGTCGAGGAGGGCAAGATCTTCCACAAAGGTCGATGCGATTCCACCGGTCGCCAGGATTCCCCATCGGATCGGTTCAACCATGGACGTAAGCACACCACAACTTCTCGCGATCGTCAACACGAGGGTCAGCGGTACTATCTCCGCCAACCGGGCCATATTCTCGAACGAGGATCACTGTCGGTCACGCCCCTCCTGTGACCTGGTGATTGATGTGACCTTTCCCGCAGCGGGGAACCGGGGCCGCCGTGGCACTATGGCGAAATGTCTCTCCGTGCTTCTCAACGACAGCCCCTGCGGCGCGCCGCCGCGCTCGCACTGGCCGCCGCCGCAGGCGGCGTCCTGACGCTCGGCCCCGCCTCGCCGGCCTCGGCGCACGCGGCGCTCACCGGCACCGACCCCGAGGACGGCGCCACCGTCGCCGAAGCCCCCGCCGAGGTCACGGCCACCTTCTCCGAGCTGCTGGACGGGCCCTCGACCGAGATCGCCGTGACCGACCCGACCGGCGCGGTCGTCGACGTCGCCGACCCGACCTTCGACGGCGACACCTTCACCCAGCCGATGCGCTACACCGCCCCCGGCGCGTACACGGTGGCGTTCCGCGTGATCTCCGAGGACGGCCACCGCGTCGACGACGCGATCACCTTCACCGTCGAGTCGATCCCCGAGGGCCTCTACGCGCCGGGCGCGGAGCCGACCGCCGCCGCGACGACCGACGGCGCGGCCACCGAGCCCGCGACGCAGGAGGAGACCAGCCGGGCCACCGGCGGCCTCAGCAGCGAAGACGAGGAGGACTCGAACACGGGCGCGGCGCTGGCCGCGATCCTGCTCGGCCTCCTCGTGGTCGTGGTCGGCGGCGTGGTGCTCGTGAAGACCTTGGGCCGCAAGGAGCAGACCGAGGACGGGGAGGAGCCCTAAGCCCCGGTTCCATGTCGTCCCACGGGCGAGTCGACGGGCGCGATGCCAGGCGAGGGGTCGGAGCAGTTCAGGCGCAGCGGACTTCGCGGGACGGCTGCATGACACCGCAGCCGTCCGGCGCTCCCGCTCATGAGACCGCTGTTGTCGTAGTCCATGAGATCTACGGCGTGAACGCCCACATCGAACGGGTCGCGGACGCGCTCCGCGCGTATCGATGCGATGTCTTCACGCCCAGTTTTCTGCCCGCGGGCGCCGTCTTCTCCACCGATGACGAGGCCCGGGCCTACCGCGACTTCCTCCGTGAACCCGGTCTGGAGCGTATGGCGGAAGCACTCGTCGGATTCGTCGGCGACTTGCGCCCCGACTACCGAAGGGTGCTCTGCGTCGGTTTCAGTGTCGGAGCGACCTGCGCGTGGCTCGCCTCGGCGAGCGCCGACCTCGACGGCGCGGTGTGCTTCTACGGCTCCCGGATCCGAGACCATGCTCAGCTGCAACCGGCCGCTCCATGTCTGCTGCTCTTCGCAGAGAGGGAACCTGGTTTCTCCGTACCGGAGGTCGCAGCGGTACTGCGTCACCGCCGAGGTGTCACCGTCGAGACCTACGCCTGTGGCCACGGCTTCTGCAATCCCGGCAGCCTGAGCTATGACCCTGTGCACGCCCGCAGGGCATGGGAGAGCGCGGTCCGGTTCCTTCGGCTGCCCGAACGCAGCGGCTGACCGTCGCCGAACCCGCATCGAGAACTCGGCCCGGTGCTAGGGGCAGTTGACCCATTCGTCCGTGCCGTCGTCGAAGAACTGGTGCTTCCAGATCGGGAGGCGGGCCTTCACCTCGTCGACGAGGTCGGCGCAGGCGTCGAAGGCCTCCTTGCGGTGCTCGGCGGCGACGGCCGCGACGAGGGCCGGGTCGCCGATCGCGAGGTCGCCGACCCGGTGCGAGACGACGACGCCGCGCACGCCGGGCCGGGCCGCGATCTCCTCGGCGACGGTGCGCAGCAGCTCGCCCGCGGACGGGTGGCCCTCGTAGGAGAGGCGGAGCACGCCGCGGCCGTGGTCGTGGTTGCGGACGACGCCCGAGAAGGACACGACGGCCCCGGCCTCGGCCGCGGCGACCGCGGCCTCGTGCTCGGCGACGTCGAGCGGGGCGTCCAGTACGCGTGCGCGGATCATGGGGTCACACTCCAGGGACGGTGGCGAGTTCGACGGTGGCGCCTTCGGTCCCCACCGCATCGGGTCCGATCACGGCGAAGCCGGCGGCGCCCGCCAGGCCCCGCAGCATCGCGGAGCCGTGGTGGCCGAGCCGGCGCCCGGCCCGGTCGACGAGTGCCAGGTGGGTGAAGGAGCCGCGGCCGGGCACGTCCTCGGCGAGGCCGATCGTGCCGAGCGGCGGCAGCGGCAGCCCGCGCAGGCCCGCCAGGAGCGGCGCGACGAGCGAGACGACGGCGATCACCGCGGACTGCGGGTTGCCGGGCAGGCCGGCGATGAACTTCCCGTCCTCGGTGCGCGCCAGCAGCATCGGGAATCCGGGCCGCACCGCGACGGTGTTGATGACGTACTCGGCGCCGATCTCGGCGAGCGCGGCGTGCAGGTGGTCGACGGGGCCGACCATGGTCCCGCCGGTGGTGCACACCAGGTCCGCGTCGGCGAGCGCCTCGCGAAGCGCCGCCACATGCGCCTCGAGGGTGTCCTCGACCGGCCCGATGCTCGGCCCGGCCGCCGCGCCGGCGGCCTGCAGCATGTGGGGGACCATGGGGCCCAACGAGTCCCGCACCCGGCCCTCGCGGGAGACCCCGGAGGTCAGCAGCTCGTCGCCGAAGACGACGACGCGCGCGGCGGGCCGGGCGTGCGCGGGCAGCGTCGAATGCCCGGCGGCGGCCGCGAGGCCGACCACGGGCGGGCTGACCGGGGTCCCGGCGGGCAGCAGCTCCTCGCCGTGCGCGGCCTCCTCGCCCGCCTCGCGCCATTCGCGCGCGGCCGGGCCGTCGACCAGTTCGTCCTCGACCGTGCTGTGCTCCAGGCGGATGATGCCCTCGGTTCCTTCGGGGACCTGCGCGCCGGTCGCGATCTTGACGGCCTGGCCGGGCTTGAGCGCCTCCGGCACCTGGCCTGCGAGCACGGCCCCGTCGATGCGCCACGGGCCCTGCCCGGCGACGGCCCAGCCGTCGACCGCGGAGGTCGGGAACGCGGGCAGGTCCGAGACGGCCACGAGCGGCGCGGCCAGCGCCGACCCGACCGCCTCGCCGAACGGCAGCTCGGACGCGGCGGGTTTGGCCGCATAGCCTGCGGCCCAAGCGGTCTCTCGGGCTTCGGCCCAGGGGAGCGGGGTGCCGGTCATGCGGTGGTCCTTCCGTCGTCGGTCTCGGGATGGGACGGCCCGGCGATATTCGTGTCACTCGCGTGCGCGACGCCGCGGCCGTGCGCCGCGCCGCCCGCGTCCGCCGACCCGGCGTGTCCGGGACCGCTGTGCAGCGTGTCGCCCGCGGCCGGCTCGCCATGTGAAGCGATCGGCTCGCCGCCGCCCTCACTGCCCTCGCCGCGGTCGCCTTCGCCGCGGTCGTGGTCGCCGTCGTGCAGTTGCGAGACCGCGTGCTCGACGAGTTCGGCGGTGAGCACCGCGAGCCCGTCCTTCGCCGCGCCCTTCGACCCGGCGAGGTTCACGATCAGCGTCCGCTCGGCGACCCCCGCGATGCCGCGCGAGAGCGCCGCGTGCGGGGTCTTCGCGAGCCCGGCGGCGCGGATCGCCTCCGCGATCCCGGGGACTTCGTAGTCGACGACGCGGCTCGTCATCTCCGGGGTGAGGTCCTTCGAAGTGAGGCCGGTGCCGCCGGAGGTGACCACCAGATCGGCCGCGTCGCCGACGGCGACGCGCAGTGCGGCCTCGACCTCATCGCCGTCGTGGACGACGACCGGCCCGACCACGTCGAACCCGCGCGCGCGCAGTCCCTCAGCGAGGATCGGCCCGGACTCGTCCGCGTAAACCCCGTCTGCGGCCCGATTCGAGGCGACCACGACGACGGCCTTCACCGCTGCCATGTCCCGGTCTTCCCCCCGAGCTTCTCCTCCACCCGGATGTCGGTGACGACCGCGGCGGGGTCAACGGCTTTCACCATGTCCACCAACGTCAACGCTGCGACGGACACCGCCGTCAGGGCCTCCATCTCGACCCCGGTCCGGTCGGCGGTCTTCACGCGCGCCGCGATCTCGACGCCCTCGTCGGTCACCGTGAGGTCGACCTTCACGCCGCTGATCGCGATCGGGTGGCACAGCGGCACCAGGTCCGGCGTGCGCTTCGCGGCCATGATCCCCGCGATGCGCGCGGTCGCCAGGGCGTCGCCCTTCGCCAGCGAGTTCTCGCGCAGCGCCGCGACCACCTCGGGGGTGGTGACGAGCCGCCCGGTCGCGAGCGCCGAACGGTGCGACACGTCCTTCTCGGAGACGTCGACCATGCGGGCGGCCCCGGACGAGTCGACATGCGTGAGGTCAGCCATGCCGCGAAGTCTAGTCGCGGACCCGGACGCCGCCGAATAACCGGACACCGCGCGACCAGAACCGCTCCTCCCCGAGCGCGGCGAGCCCTTTCGCGGCCCACCACGCGACCACGAGCCCGATGCCGATCCCCGCGAACGCCGCCTCGAAGCGCGATGAGATCGCATGGTCGACGAGCGGGCCGACCAGCACTCGAGCCGTGCCGCCCTGCACGCTGAGGGCGAGTACCGAGACCTCGGTCTTCCGGCCCGGCATTTCCTCGTACGCGACCTCGACGTACTCGGCCGGGCTTCCCTCGCCGCACTCCGACCACATGCAGACGGCCCTGTCATAGGGTTCGCCGACCGCGGTCGCCTCCCGAGGAGGGAGCTTCCCGGCCGTTCTGCCAGCGCTGCGGAGCAGGCGGGCCATGCCAGGCAGGCCACGCGAACAGGTCGATCTTGATCGCGCGCATCGGAAGCGGCCTCCAAGGCGGGCGGTTTCACGCCGGTGCCTGGAAGACCACCAAGGTGAACTCGAACTTCACGTTCACCAACTGGGACCAGGCCTGCTTCGGCGCGTTCTCGGTCTCGTGGGCCGGCGTCTCGGTGCTCAATGCGGGCCTTCCAGGTCGTGTGGCTGGTCCGCGCTCAGGGGCGCAGTTCGTAGGACGGGTTGTAGATGTTCGCGTTCATCTCTCCGGGGCCGTGCTCACCGAGGGCGTCATGGGCATCCCGGGCATGGGAGCGAGGAAAAGGGGTCGAGGACTGCGGCGGCCACTTCGCGGTGCGGCCTCGGATTCGCCCCGGCGGGCCTGTATTAGCGTCGAGGCGTGATCGAATGGCTCTACCTCGCCGTCCAGGGCGCCGCGCTGGCGATGAGCGCCTGGTTCTTCGTGGACACGGCCCGCTCCCAGCTGGTCGGCAACCGCCACCTCGTGGGTGTCGCGGTGCTCGAACTGCTGCTCCTCGCGCAGCTCGCGGTGTCGATCGCGATCGTGCCGGGCGAGCCGGGCGGCGGGAAGGCGCTGTTCTTCTCCTACCTTGTGACGGCGGTCCTGGTGCCGGTCGCGGCCTGCTTCTGGGGCTCGATCGACCGGAGCCGGTGGGGGATCGGGACGGTGGCGGCCTCGGGTCTCATCGTCGCGGGGCTCATGCTGCGCGTCCACCAGATCTGGGAGCTGCAGGTCCATGTCTGACACGAGCGCGGAGGCCGCGCCGCGGGCGCTCGCGGCCGGGTTCGGCCGCCTCATCGTGCTGGTCTACGTGGTGTTCGCGGTCTCGGCCGGGGTGCGGGCGGTGTTCCAGGTGGTCACGAAGTTCGGCGATGCGCCGGTGAGCTTCACGCTGAGCGCGATCGCGGCGCTCATCTACCTCGTGGCGGCGATCGCGATCATCCGCGGCGCGGGCGCGCTGGCGCTGCTGGCGGTGGGCGTGGAGATGGCCGGGGTGCTCGCGGTGGGGGCGTTGAGCTTCGCGGTGCCGGGATGGTTCCCGGAGCCTTCGGTGTGGTCGCATTTCGGGTCGGGGTACGGGTACGTGCCGCTGGTGCTCCCGGCGGTCGGGCTCGTCTACCTGTTCAAGCGCCGCAAGGCTTAAGCGCGCTCGATGAGGTCCATCGCCGCGTCGATGCTGTGGACGGCGCCGGGGGTGTCGACCCTGGCGAGGGCGTAGGCGGCGACGACGAGGGCGGTCACGGTGTCGGTGAGCCGCTGCGCGTCCTCGATGTCGGGGCAGTGGGCGCGGATGCCGTTGCCGATGGCCTCGCCGAGTTCGGCGCGGTAGGCGGCGATGGTCTCGCGCACGGCCGCGTCGTCGGCGATCGAGGCCCCGGCGGCGTTGATGAGCAGGCAGCCGTTGGCGGCGATGACCGACCCGGCCCGTTCCAGGGCTTCGCGCAGCCCGTACAGGTAGTCGAGGATGGCGTCGGGCGCGGGCACGCCGGTGAGCGGGGCGAGGCGGGGGCGCACGATCTCGTCGAGGTACGACTCGACGGCGGCGTCGAAGAGGCCGCGTTTGCTGCCGAACGCGTGGTAGATGCTGGAGCGGCGCAGGCCGGTGGCGGCTTCGAGCGCGGGCACGGAGGCGGCCTCGTAGCCGTGGCGCCAGAAGACGGCGCGGGCGGACCGCACGACCTCGGCGGTGTCGAACGTCTGCGTGCGACCCATGACGAACCTCTCTCTGCGATGCGCTCCGAACGGCTTTGCGGAACGGTCGTTCCAGTATATGTTTGTGGAACGGTTATTACAAAACTGGCAGGAGACATCACCATGACCGAGGCCGTCAGCACCCAGATCCAGCTCGTCCGCCGCCCCCAGGGCTGGCCCGTCGACGAGGACTTCCGCACCGGGAAGGTCACCTACGGCGAACTCGCGCCGGGGCAGATCCGGGTCGCGAACGCGTTCCTGTCGGTCGACCCGTACATGCGCGGGCGCATGAACGACGCCGAGAGCTACATCCCGCCGTTCGAACTCGGCGAGACGATGACCGGCGGCGCGATCGGCCGCGTCGTCGCATCGGCCGCCGACGGCATCCCGGTCGGGGCCGTCGTGCTCCACCAGTACGGCTGGCGCGACCTCGTCCAGGAGGACGCCGCCGGCTTCACCGTCGTGCCCGAGATCCCCGGCGTGCCCCTCTCACTGCACCTCGGCATCCTCGGGATGACCGGCATGACCGCTTATGTCGGCCTCACCGCCATCGCCGGCCTCAAGCCCGGCGACACCGTCTTCGTCTCCGGCGCGGCAGGCGCCGTCGGCACCGCGGTAGGGCAGATCGCGAAGCTCCTCGGCGCGGGCCGCGTCATCGGCTCGGCCGGGAGCCCGGAGAAGGTGCGCCTGCTCACCGAGAAGTACGGCTACGACGCCGCGTTCAACTACAAGGACGCGCCCGTGCGCGAGCAGCTGGCGGCCCTCGCGCCCGAAGGCGTGGACGTCTTCTTCGACAACGTCGGCGGCGACCACCTCGAGGCCGCGCTCGACGTGATGAACCGCGAGGGGCGCATCGCCGTGTGCGGCGCCATCTCGGTCTACAACAGCACCGAGAAGACCCCCGGCCCGGACAACCTCACCAAGATCGTCCAGCAGAGCCTCACCATCAAGGGCTTCACCCTCGGCGGCTACCTGCACCTGCGCGAGGAGTTCGGCGCGCGCATGACCGAATGGTTCGGCCAGGGCGCCATCGCCTACGACGAGACCATCGTGGACGGTGTGGAGCACGCGGTCGACGCGTTCCTCGACATGATGCGCGGCAAGAACACCGGCAAGATGGTCGTGCGCATCTGAGCGAGGCCTGCACGCGGTCGGCAGGCGGGCCTGTGGCCGGCGGGAGCTTCGGTCCCTCGGCAACGGGCTTGCGGCCGCCGGGCTCTCGGCACGCGGCCGCCCGAGCCGCCGGGAGGGCGGAAACCAGGGCGTGCCCCTTCCCGCCCGCATCCACCTCCGACCAACCGAAGCAATGCGATGACCCCACACGGGTCCGACATCCGCCGATTTCCGGCACGGAACCGCAGTTCAGAGCCAGTCTCGGGTCTAGCTGAAGAAGCCCAGACACGCCACGATCAGCGTCGAGCCGCAGATGAGCAGGCCCAGGCGGTAGTTGCGTTCGAGGCGCTTCTCCTCGTCGCCGATCTTCGGGCGGGCGGCCACGCCGATCGCGGCCCAGCCCAACAGGAACGCGGCCAGCGGGCACGCGATGAGGACCGCCGCCAGGAGCGCCACGTTCAGCGGGCCGCCCTCGGCGCGCACCTCCCGCAGCACGAACAGCTGCACCACCACGCACACCAGCGCGAACAGCCCGTAGATCAGCCCGTTCCGCTCGTCCGCGCGCCACCGCGGCAGCAGGGGCGCCCGGTGCGCGAGGTACCGCGCCTCCTCCAGCTCCGTCGCCGCCACCTGGAGGTCCGCCTCGGCCGTGTCGAGGTCGGCGGCCGGGTTCCCGCTCAGCGGCGGCGGCGCGGGCACCCGCTGCGGCGGCGCGACGCGGGCCGCGCGGGCGAGTGCGTCAACGGCCGCGCGCTGCGCCGCGGCCTGCTCGGCGAGGCGGTTCGTGCGCTGGCCGAGCGATTCGGCCGCCGTGGCGGTGCGGGCGGCGGCTTCGTCCGCGCTGCGGCGGGCGTCGTCGAGGCGGCGCAGTTGCGCGAGGTAGTCGTCGAAGGCGCTCACGGGCGGGTCCTCTCGATCGGGGCGCTGCCGCCGCTGCGCTGCGGCCCGGGCGCCGCGTCGTGGTCCTCGTCGCGCGAGAACGGCACCACGAGCCGCCCGGCGCCGGTGTCGGCGTGCCGGTCGACGAGCAGCGCCCGCCCGGCGCGCGGGTTCCAGTGCTGGAACTGGGTGCCGAAGTGGCCCATGATCTCTCCGCCGGGGAGGTTGAGGACGAGCGCGCACGCCACGTCCTCGCGCCCGGCCGTGCCACCGATGTCGTCGGTGAACCGCCGGAAGTTCCGCCACCAGCCGAGCAGGTGCACGTCCCGCGCGGGACCGGTGCGCAGCAGTGCCCGCAGCGCCTGCTGCCCCTTCATGTCGAGGCCCGCCGCGTCGAGCCCCCAAGCGGCGAGCACGGTCCCGTCGGGGATCTCCGCGAGGGACGCGGCGAACGCGTCGGGCGCGATCCGGTCGGCCGCGGCCCGCAGGTCGGCGCCGCCGGTGAAGTCGACGGCGAGCACGCGGGTACCGTTGCCCGCCAATGACTTCACGGCGGCTTCGAGGGCTTCGCCGCCGACCGGGTCGGAGCCGAGCACCGCCAGGTGCCGGCCGGGGCGCCGGTCGAGGTCGACCCCGGCGGCGTCGAGACGCAGCGACACTTCGCGCCCGAGCAGGGCGCGGCCCGGTTTCCGTTCCCCCGGAAGGGTTTCGCTGAGGTGGACGGGCCGGTAGCCGTAGAACACGCGCGGCGCGCCGACGCCCGCGTGCGCTTCGCCCAGCTGCTCGCGGAGGCGCTGCATGACGTGCGCGTCGGTGTCGGGGAAGCGCGCGACCCGGTCGGCCCCGGCCGCGCCGCCCTCGGTGTTGACCACGACCTGCCCGAGCGAGATCCGCGCGGCCGCATCGTTGTTCGCCTCGAGGACCGTGCGCGCGCCGGGCAGGGCGATCCGCATCGGGAACTGCCCGAAGATCGAGTCCTTCTTCGCCCACAGCGCCTCTATCCCTGAGATCGTCTGGGACGCGAGCACGAGGTGCACGCCGTACGAGCGGCCCTTGCGGGCCAGGTTCTCCAGCAGTGCAACGGCTTCGGAGGCGACCCGGTCGTTGCCGGCGAGGAGCACCTGGAACTCGTCGGCGACGCAGACGATGCGCGGGTACGCCTCGTGGGCGCGCAGGCCCGCGAAGGACGCCACCCCGTACCGTTTCATGACGGTCGAGCGGCGCGTCATCTCCTCGTTCAATGTGGACAGTACGGCGAGGCCGTACTCGCGGTCGGACTCGACGCCGACGGCGCGGGCGTGCGGGATGAAGGTCCGGTCCCGCTCGGTCGGGATGAACTCGGTGAACGAGACGCCTTCCTTGAAGTCGAGCAGGAACAGCGCCAGGTCCGAAGGGGCGTAACGGGAGGCGAGGCCGTACAGGACGTCGAGGAGGAACACGGTCTTGCCGCCGCCGGTGCGCCCGCCCACGAGCCAGTGGGGGGTCGCGTCGTCGAACAGCAGCCGCACCTCCCCGGCCGCGTCGCGTCCGATGAGGACCTCCAGGCCCTTGGCCGGGTCGCCCGATTCCGGCCGGGCCGGGATGAGGTCGGCGAAGGTGAGGGTCGCGGCGGCCTTGGCGCGCTCGGCGAGCCGCCGGGCCTCACCGGCCACGAACGATGGGTCGGGGGTCTCCGGCCAGTCGACCGGCGCGGCCAGGCCTTCGCCGCGCCCGAACGGCGCCGCGGGCGGGTTCGTGATCGTCACCCGCCCGTCGGCGGCGCGCATGACCGCGGCCTGCGGCAGGTCGGGCAGGCCGCAGCCGAGGACGGTGACGCCGTGCGCGAGCCCTGACCGGGCGAGGGCGTCGATGCGCTCCACCAGGGTCCGCGGCGCTTCGCTCAGCGAGGCGACGACGAGCAGCATCCGGTCGGCGCGGCGGCCCGCGATGTGCTCGGCCACTTGGGATTCGGCCATGGCGACGGCGTCGGCGGCGGCGCGCGTGTCGGTGGCGACCGCTTCGATCACGCCCGCGTCGGCGAGCGGGCGCAGCGGCGCGAACGACGCCCCGAGCGTCGCGGTGTCGATCCCGACCACCCGCAGCCCGCCCGGTTCGCGGGTCGAGACGGCGTGGAGGATCGCGGTCCGCACCAGGCTCGCGACGCCTTCGACGCGGGCGTCGACCGAGGTCGCGAGGTGGCCGCGTTCGCCGAACGGCACGATGAGCGGGACGCTTCGTCCCTCGTGGAGCATCACGCGCCCGGCGTGGAGCAGGCCGGGGTCGGCGCGCAGCTGCTGCGCGGAGGCGGCGGCCGCGTCGGCGATCTGGCGCTCGGCCGCGAGCAGTTCGGGGTCCACAGGGGTCTGGAAGGCGGCGTCGCCGAGACGCTGCGCCACCTGGGCGAGGCGGGCGGCGGCGGCGTCGCAGCCCGCGGCCGCGTTCGCCAGCGCGGTCGGGAAACCGGGCACCGGACCTCCTTGCGCGAGATATTCGACAGGTCACACCATATCGCGATGCGGTGCCGCAGGCCTGCCCCGTGCCGGAGCCACGGTGCCCGGCGCTTCCTGAAGCCGCCTTCAGGCGTCTTCAGCGTGGCTTCAGGTTCGCCCCGCCATCATTGCCCCAAGCGCGGATCCCCGAATCGGAGGCAGCGAGAGGAAGGAGGGAGGCCATGGCACGACGACGATGACCGTTGTCCGACACGAACGACAGGGGTGGAGGGGCGGGGGAGGGGGAGGGGGCCCGGGGGGCCGTCCTGGCGGTCGGATCGTCCGCTTTGCGCAACCTTCCCCGGAGGGGGCGCGTGCATTACCCTAGAAGGAGGCCCGATCTCGCTGACCCGGAGAGCGCGGCCGAACGCCTACAGCACCGCAGACGCCCGCATCCGCTGCCCGCGGGCGGTCTTCGGTCACGCCGAGAAGGACCCGTGCCCCATGAGTGAGTTCCTGGATATCGCCCTATCCTTCCCACCGGTCGTCTTCTCCTTCGGCCTCGTAATCGTGGTCCTGTACTGGCTCACCGTGATCGTCGGTGCGCTCGACGTCGACATCGTGGACGTCGGCGGCGACGCCGAGCTCGACGCCGGGGGCGGTTTCTGGTCGGCGTTCGGATTCGGCGCGGTGCCGTTCACGGTGGTGCTCTCGCTGTGGATCACGTTGGGCTGGATCGTGACCGTGCTCGGCACCTCCTGGGTGAACAGCGCGAACATGTTCATCCCGCCGGCGCTCACGGGCACGGCCGTGCTCGTGGCCGGGATCGGCGTGGGGATGCTCGGCGCGAAGCTGCTCACCCGCCCGCTCGGGCGGCTGTTCGAGGACGCGCCCGCGACCGCGCACGCCGACCTCGTCGGCAAGGTGTGCGTGGTGCGCACCGGCACGGTCACCCTCGACGCGGGCCAGGCCGAGATCACCGACGACGAAGGCAGCGTCCTGCTCATCAACGTGCGCCGCTCCCCGCACGAGCCCGAGGGCATCGACGAGGAGCTGTTCGCGCGCCACTCGAAGGTCGTGGTGTTCGACTACGACGAGGCCGAGAAGGTGTTCCTGGTCGTGCCGGTGGCGCTCCCGCCGGACGTCGTCCTCGAGGCCTGAACGCGACCGACCCGCCGTACCGCCCCGGTCCGCGCTCTCGGCCCATCCGCGTTCCCGCTGGCCGCGTCCCCGGCCCCGATCGCACCCGCGTCACAGTGGACCGCACTGAATCGCCACGTTGCGCCCGGTTTGCGATCTCCCGGTTTCGTGCCTCCCGGACCCTCGCGTACCCACGGCCTGGCGAGTCTTGGTTAGGGTGTGGTCACGCCCGCCCGCGGCGGCGCCGAAGAGCGCCCCGCCCGCAAGTCCCCGTTCCCCCGAAGTCTCGTTAGGAACCACTGCATGGACGCCACCAATTCGGCGACGCTGATCACGATCTTGGTCGCCGCGGTTATCTTCATCGGCCTGATATTCATGATCATCCGGCTGTACCGGAAGGTCGCGCCCGGCCAGGCCCTGGTCGTGACGAAGCTGCGGACCCGGAAGGTCTCCTTCACCTCGGCGCTCGTCCTGCCGATCATCCACCGCGCCGAGTACATGGACATCTCGGTCAAGACCATCGAGATCAACCGCGCGGGCAAGGACGGCCTGATCTGCCAGGACAACATCCGCGCCGACATCTCGATCACGTTCTTCGTGCGCGTCAACGCCACCGTCGAGGACGTGCTCAACGTCGCCGGCGCGATCGGCACCAAGCGCGCCTCCGATCAGGAGACGCTGCAGGAGCTGTTCAACGCCAAGTTCGCCGAGGCGCTCAAGACCGTCGGCAAGCAGCTCGACTTCACCGACCTGTACACGAACCGCGACGAGTTCCGCGACCGCATCCTCAACGTCATCGGCACCGACCTCAACGGGTACTCCCTCGAGGACGCCGCGATCGACTACCTCGAGCAGACCCCGATGGACCAGCTCGACCCCAAGAACATCCTCGACGCGCAGGGCATCCGCAAGATCACCCAGCTCACCGCGATCGAAGCGGTGACCACCAACGAGCACCGCCGCTCCGAGGAGAAGGAGATCAAGCGCCAGGACGTCGAGGCCCGCGAGGCCGTGCTCGAGCTCGAGCGCCGCCAGACCGAGGCCGAGATCCGCCAGCAGCGCGAGATCGAGACCCTGCGCGCCCGCGAGTCCGCCGAGGTCCAGAAGGTCCAGGCCGAGGAGCGGCTCAAGAGCGAGACCGCGCGCATCAAGACCGAAGAGGCCACGGGCATCCAGCACGAGAACCGCCTGCGCGAGATCGCCGTCGCCGAGAAGAACCGCGAGCGCGTGATCGCCGTCGAGACCGAGCGGATCGAGAAGGACCGCATCCTCGAGGTCGTGGCCCGCGAGCGCGAGGAAGAGCTCGCCCGCATCGCCGCGAACAAGGAGCTCGAGGCGCAGAAGCGCGACATCGCCGACGTCATCCGCGAGCGCATCGCCGTCGAGAAGACCGTCGCCGAGCAGGAAGAGGGCATCAAGCGCCTGCGCGCGACCGAAGAGGCCGAGCGCGAGCGCCAGAAGGTCATCATCCTCGCCGAGGCCGAGGCCCAGGAGAACCTGGTCAAGGACATCAAGGCCGCCGAGGCCGCCGAGGTCGCCGCGAAGCACCTCGCCCGCCAGCGCCTCACCGAGGCCGAGGCGGCGCAGCAGGCCGCCGAGCTCGAGGCGCGCGCGAAGATCCGCCAGGCCGAAGGGGACCAGGCCATCGCGGCCGCCCCGGGCCTGGCCGCCGTCCAGGTCCGCGAGGCCGAGGCGGACGCGATCGAGAAGGGCGGTCTCGCCGAGGCGAAGGCCGCCGAGGCCAAGGGCAAGGCCGAGGCCGAGGCCCAGGCCGCGATCGGCAAGGCCGAGGCCACCGCGACGGCCGCGAAGGGCCAGGCGGAAGCCGAGGCCCAGGCCGCGAAGGGCGCCGCCGAGGCGGGCGCGCTGCGCGAGAAGCTGCTCGCGGAGTCCGCGGGCCTGACCGAGAAGGCCGTCGCGATGGACGCGCTCTCGGATGCCAGCCGCGGGCACGAGGAGTACCGCCTGCGCCTGGAGATGGAGAAGGAGCTGCGCGGCATGGAGATCGAGGCGCGCCGTTCGATCGCCGAGCAGCAGGCCGGGGTCATCTCGGCCGGGCTCAGCAACGCCGACATCTCGCTGGTCGGCGGCGACACCCAGTTCTTCGACCGGGTCGTCGGCGCGATCGGCTACGGCAAGGCCGTCGACGGCTTCGTGGCGCACTCCGATGTGGCGCAGAGCGTCGCGGCGTCGTGGTCGAACGGTTCGACGTCGTTCGCCGAGGACCTCAAGGGCGTCCTGTCCGGGTTCGGCAGCGAGGACGTCAAGAATCTGACGGTCTCGGCCGCCCTCGTCAAGCTCATGCAGGGCGGCGGCGACCACGACCTCCTCTCGGGCCTCCTCGGCAAGGCCAAGGAACTCGGCGTCGCCGAGAAGCCCGCCCTAGAAATCGCGAAGTAACCTTTTGGCCCCGGGAAGCACGCCAGGAACAAATCTGGACTGCGGCTCGCTCGTTCGCAAGTACTGCTCCGCTGCGCTCCGCTTTACGTACTAGCTCCTCACGAGCCTTGCCAGATTCGCCCCTGACGCACTTCCCGGGGCCAAACAGGCGCGGGCCGAAAGGCCCGCGCCCACGACCAGCCGAAACAATCGAGTGTCGGACCCATGTGGGACCGTGGTCGCATTGCTTCGGTTGGTCGGAGGCGGATGCGGGTGGGAAGGGGCACGCCCTACGGCCCGCCCGGGGCCGCGATGCCCGCGGCCGCTCCGCGGCTCCGCGGCCCGCAAGCGGGCCGCAGTCCCGCCCGCACCCCGCCTCTCCTTTGCCCAGGCCCGCAACCGAACATCACCAGAGGAACCCATGGCCGAAGAGACCGCTACCGGAACCGCTGCTGAAGGCGCCCAAGGCCCCGCTCTCGATGCCGGCACCTACGAGGTCCTCTCCACCCGCCTCGCCGACTTCGCCGACGAGCTCGCGGGCCGCGCCGAGGCGCTCAACACCGCCCGCACCGACGCCTTCGGCGCCACCGGCCTCACCCTCCTGGGCACCACCCGCATCCGCACCGCGAACAACTGCGTGCCCCGCGACATCGCCCGCGTCGGCGACCGGCTCCTCTTCGGCTACAACGTCCACATGGGACTCAAGTCCCAGACCGGCGTCGGCGACGTCTTCGCCCTCCATAACTTCGAACGTGACGGCGCCGAATTCGCGTTCACCGAGGTCACCGCCGCCGGGCACCTCCTCGACCAGCCCAAGTTCACCGCCGACTTCACCGAGATGTACCGGTACTACCGGTCCACCGAGCTCCTCCAGGTCCGCGAGGTCGACGGCCGCCTCCTCGCCGTCTTCAAGATCGGCGAGCAGCTCACCGACCAGCGCGTCATGCGCTGGCAGCTCGCCGCCGGCAAGGAACCGGCCTACATGGACGCCCGCGGCGAAGCGGACGCAGTCTGGCCCGAGCCCTACGACTTCGAGTGGACCCCGACCGGACGCGAGCACCACGTCACCGGCCGCCACCCCCACGTCTCCATCGAAGACGAGATCTTCGTCGAGTGCATCAACGGCGACCTCACCGTCAAGATCGAGGACAACACCGACTCCGGCGAAGGCGTCTACACCGAGCCCGTCGCCGAGCCCCTCCAGTCCCTCGCCGACGCCGACATCGCCTACGCCCGCATCGGCCCCCTCATCCTGCTGAAGATCCTCCCCTACAAGGAGACCGTCACCCGGTACCTGATCTTCAACTCCCGCACCGGCACCATCGTCCGCGCCGACGCGATCGGCCAGGCCTGCCGCCGCCTCCCCGAGGACCACGGCCTCATCTTCCCCGGCGGCTACTACCTCAACGAGGGCAAGCTCAAGACCTTCGACCACGACGTCGCCGACCTCCGCTTCAAGCGCGTGATCCGCTCGCCCAACGGCGAAGACGTCCTCTACGTCTTCTACCACGAGGCCGAGGGCCGCTCGCTCCTGCTGCCCTACAACGTCATCCGCAAGGAAGTGGCCGCCCCGATGAGCGTCCACGGCTACGCGGTCTTCGACGACGGCACCCTCGCGGCCTTCCGCTTCACCGGCGAGGAGGCCACCCGCGTCCACCCGATGCAGATCTGGTCGACCCCGTTCTGCAGCGAAGCCTACGCCGCCGCGACGGAGACCGGCGACACCCCGGTGCACCGCATCGGCAACGCCGAGGCCGTGCGCGCCGTCTCCGACGCGCTCTCGGTCGCCCGCATGGTCCGCGAGATGGAACCGGCGCAAGCCGTCTTCGAAGCGCTCATCGCCGCCGCCACCCGCTGCCTCGACGACTACCCGTGGCTCGGCGACGACGGCCTCCACGGCCTCGATGAGAGCCTCGCCAAGGTCCGCGACACCGCCGAGGCCGTCCTCGACGAGTACGCCACCGTCGCCGAGCTCACCGCCGAGGCCCAGAAGGCCTTGGAGGAGGCGCAGACCGGCACCGTCAAGCTCCTGCGCCGCGCCCGCGGCGAGGCCCCCAAGTCCGCCGAGGACTGGGTCGCGCTCCTCGCCGAGCTCCGCGGCGCCGGCGGCCACCTCGTCACCCTCCGCGAGACCCGCTATATCGACCTCGCGGGGCTCGACGCGCTCGCCGCAGAGGTCACCGAGACGCTCGACTCCACTGGTAGACGCGCCGTCTCGTTCCTAGAGCGAGACGACGCGTTCACCGCATACTTCGAGCAGGTCGCCGACCTCGAGCGCAAAGCCGAGGCCATCGCCTCCGTCGCCGAGTCCGAGCCGCTCCTGGCCGACCTCGACGACCGGCAGCGCGGCCTCGAGACCCTCACCGAAGTCGTCGCGACCCTCGAGATCGGCGACGCGGTCGTGCGCACCGCGATCCTCGGCCGCGTCTCCGAGGTGCTCGCCGCCGTCAACCGCGCCCGCGCCACCCTCGCCGCGCGCCGCCGCGAACTCGCCGTGGGCGAGGGCCGAGCCGAGTTCGCGGCCGAGTTCGCGCTCCTCGGCCAGTCCGTCACCGCCGCCATCGCCGCCGCCGACACGCCCGCCGCCTGCGACGAGCAGCTGGGCCGCCTCCTGCTCACCGTCGAGAACCTCGAGACCCGCTTCGCGGACTTCGACGAGTTCCTGACCCAGCTGGGGGACAAGCGGACCGACGTCTACGAGGCGTTCTCCTCCCGCAAGCAGCACCTCCTCGACGAGGCCGCCCGCCGCGCCGAGCAGCTGGCGCAGTCGGCCGACCGCATCCTCGAGGCCGTCGCCCGCCGCACCGCCACACTGTCCTCTCTGGACGAAGTGAACACGTACTTCGCCACGGACCCGATGGTCGAGCGCCTCCGCAAGGTCATCGCCGAGCTGCGCGGTCTCGACGACACCGTGCGCGCCGAGGAGATCGAGGGCCGCATCGCCGCCGCCCGCGCCGAGGCCGGCCGCGCGCTCAGCGACCGGCTCGACCTCTTCGACGGCGACGCCGTCAAGTTCGGCGAGCACCGCATCCCCGTCAACACCCAGCCGCTCGACCTCACCCTCGTGCCCTCCGGGGACGCGCTCGCGTTCTCGCTCACCGGCACCGACTACCGCCACGTCGTCGACGACCCCGGCTTCGCCGACACGAAGCCGTACTGGCACCAGTTCCTGCCCTCCGAGAACAACGAGGTCTACCGCGCCGAGCACCTGGCCGCGGCCCTCCTCGCCGAGCACGGCCCCGCGAAGCTCCTCGCCGAGGACCTCCCGGCGTTCACCGCCGCCGCCGCGGCCGAACGCTACGACGAGGGCTACGAGCGCGGCGTCCACGACGCCGACGCCGCCGCGATCCTCGCCGAAGTGCTGCGCCTCTACGCCGCCTCCGGCCTGCTCCGCTACCGCTCCGCCGAGCGCGCCGCCGCCCAGCTGTACTGGGGGCACGGCATCCCGAAGGAGGAGCGGATCGCGATCCGCACCCAGGCCCGCTCGCTCGCGCGCGCCCGCGCCGTGTTCGGCCGCGCCGACGCCCTCGCCGACCTCGCCGCCGACCTCGGCGAGGCCGTCAACCACTACCTCGACAGCACGCTGCTGCCGCTCGAGGTCGACCCCGACCTCGCCGGCGAGTACCTCGCGGAGGAGCTGGCCGACCCCAGCGGCGGCTTCGCCGTCTCGCAGCGGGCGCGCTCGCTGCTCGCCGCGTTCGAACGCCAGGTCGGCCCGGGCGCCAAGGCGGACTTCGAATCCGACCTGCGCGCCCTCGAGGGCGACATGACCTCCAAATGGGAGCTCGCGGCCGTTTGGCTCGAGTCCTTCCTGCGCCAAGCCGAGCCGGAAGGGTTCGACGAGGCGGACCTGCCCGAAGCGCTCGCGGTCATCCTCGCCGAAGTGGACGGCTACGACGTCACCGCCGAGCTCTCCAGCCAGGTCACCGGCCTGCTCGGCACCCACCCGCGCGTCGAGTCCCGCGTGCTCCCGCTGCGCCTCGACGAGTTCCTGGCCCGCACCGGCCGCTTCCGCCGCACCGTGCTCCCCGGCTACCGCGCCTACCAGCGCCGCCGCGGCGAGCTCATCGAAGGGCACCGCCGCGCGCTGCGCGTCGAGGAGTTCAAGCCCAAGACCATGGCCGGGTTCGTGCGCAACCAGCTCATCGACGACGTGTACCTGCCGCTCATCGGCTCGAACCTCGCCAAGCAGATCGGCGCCGGCTCGGGCGAGGGCCGCCGCACCGACCAGTCGGGCATGCTCATGCTCATCTCCCCGCCCGGCTACGGCAAGACCACCCTCATGGAGTACGTCGCCGACCGGCTCGGCATGCTCCTGGTCAAGGTCAACGGCCCCGCGCTCGGACACGAGACGGTCTCGGTCGACCCGGAGGACGCGCCGAACGCGACCGCCCGCGCCGAGGTCGAGAAGATCAACTTCGCGCTCGAATGCGGCAACAACGTGCTGCTCTACCTCGACGACATCCAGCACACCAACCCCGAGCTGCTGCAGAAGTTCATCTCGCTGTGCGACGCGCAGCGCAAGATGGAGGGCGTCTGGAACGGCCGCACCCGCACCTACGACCTGCGCGGCAAGCGGTTCGCGGTGTGCATGGCCGGCAACCCGTACACCGAGGCCGGCCAGAAGTTCCGCATCCCCGACATGCTCGCCAACCGCGCCGACGTGTGGAACCTCGGCGACGTCCTCTCCGGCCGCGACCAGGTCTTCGCCCAGTCGTACATCGAGAACGCGCTCACCTCCAACAAGGTCACCGCGCCCCTCGCCGGGCGCGAGCGCGCCGACACCGCCGTCCTCATCCGCCTCGCCTCCGGCGACCCGACCGCCGCGCCGGAGGCGCTGCGCCACCCGTACAGCGCGGGCGAGCTCGACCAGGTCCTGTCGGTGCTGCGCAAGCTCGTGCGCATCCAGAAGACCGTGCTCGCCAACAACCTCGCGTACATCGCCTCCGCCGCGATGGACGACAGCGCGCGCACCGAGCCGCCGTTCCTGCTCCAGGGCTCGTACCGCAACATGAACCGGCTCGCCGAGCGCGTCGTCCCGGTCATGAACGACGACGAGCTCGAGGCGGTCATCGACGACCACTACGCGGGCGAGGCCCAGACCCTCGCGTCCGGCGCGGAGGCGAACCTCCTCAAACTCGCCGACCTCCGCGGCCGCCTCACCCCCGAGCGGGCCGCCCGCTGGGAGGCGGTGAAGGAGGCGTACCGGCGCGAGCAGACCCTCGGCGGCGCGAGCGACGATCCTATGTCGAGAGCGGTCGGCGCCATCACCTTGCTCTCCGACCGCGTGAAGGGCATCGAAACCGTCCTGCAACAAAGGAGCGGGATCGAACGGGAATAAGTCCTCTCCGCTGGCCCAGACCTCCCTTGCGACCCGGTACGCTCTTGAGCAAAAGCTTGGCGCGTAGCCCGCGTGTGCCCCTGCAGCCGCTAACGATCGAATAAGGGAGGTCCCCGTGCCGACGAAGACGGGAGACAAGATCAGGATCATCGTCTTGGGTACCGGCCCCGACGCCGAAACTGCCCGACTCATCGCCGAGTCCGACGCCGACGTCGCCCTCGCCAAACAGTTCACCAAGACCGTGACCCACCTGGTCGTCGACGACACCGTCAAGCCCACCGAAGCCCGCGTGAAGAAGGCCGAAGAGGCCGGCGTCCCGGTCCTCTCGGTCGACGAGTTCAAGGCCCTGCTGGTCGCGGGCGCCGAGGACGAGGTCGACGAGGTCGTCGAGGCCGAGCTCGAAGCCGCGCCCGCCGAGACCCCCGTCGCCGTGGTCGACACCGAGCCCGAACCGGAGCCGGAGCCCGAGCCCGCCGACGAGCCGGCGCACCCCGAGCCCGAGCGCGTGGACGAGCCGGCCGACGAGCCGAGCCACCCCGAGCCGGAGACCGCGTCCGAGCCGGTCGAAGAGCCCGACCCGATCGCCGACCCCGAGCCCGAGGCCGCCGCGGAGCCCGAGGCCGCCGAGCCCAAGGCTGACGAGAAGCCCGAGCCGGTCGCCGAGGCGATCGACGAGCCCGAGGACGTCCCGGCCGATCCCGAGAAGACCGTCCCGTCCCAGGCGGAGGCGCCCGCCATCGAGACCGACGCGAAGGGCGGCGAGAAGTCCGCCAAGCCGTCCCTCCTCGACAAGATCAAGTCGATCTTCGGCCTCAGCGCCGCCAAGAAGTAACGCCCGCAAGCACGGCGAAGGCCCCGAACCGAACGGCTCGGGGCCTTCGCCGTGGCTGCGGCGCGCTGCACGGCGAGCGATTCGGGGCGCCACGTCCGCTATACGCCCCGGGCCCGGAGGCCCGGGGCTTTACGCTACGGGCGAAACGGATCGAGCCGTCCGCGGAAGTTGAGTCGGATACACTCAACTTCGGGTCGCTTCGGCAGCCGCGCCCGGGTGCGCCGACCGTCGAGCGCTTGAGGCCCGCACCTTGGACAGCATTCGTTCGACAGCGTAGAGGAGCACGGGAACCGTGGACGTCAACCGTCTGACCACCAAGAGCCGAGAAGTGATCTCCCAGGCCGCGCGCACGGCGGCCGCCGGGGGGAACCCCGCCGTCGAGCCCTGGCACCTGCTCGACGCGCTCCTGACGGTCGACGGCTCCACCGCGCCGGGGCTGCTCCAGCTCGTCGGCGTCACCCCCGGCACCGTCTCCGCCGAGACCGAGCGGCGCATCGACGAGCTCCCGTCGGCCTCCGGGCCGTCCGTCTCCGAGCCCTCGATGGCCCGGGAGTCCCTGCGCGCCATCAACGCCGCGGACAAGATCGCCACCGACTACGGCGACGAGTACGTCTCCACCGAGCACCTCATCACCGGCCTCGCCCAGACGGGCGGCGACGTCGGCGCGTTCCTCACCGCGCAGGGCGCCACCGACAAGAAGCTCATCAGCGCCTTCCCGACCCTGCGCGGCGGCGACCGAAAGATCTCCTCCGCCGACCCCGAGCAGGGTTACAAGGCTCTCGAGAAGTACGCCGTCGACCTCACCGAGACCGCCCGGTCGGGCAAAGTGGACCCCGTGATCGGCCGCGACACCGAGATCCGCCGCGTCATCCAGGTCCTGTCCCGCCGCACCAAGAACAACCCGGTCCTCATCGGCGAGCCCGGCGTCGGCAAGACCGCCATCGTCGAAGGCCTCGCCCAGCGCATCGTCGCCGGTGACGTGCCCGAGTCGCTGCGCAACCGCCGCGTCATGCTCCTCGACCTCGCCAGCATGATCGCCGGCGCCCAGTATCGCGGCCAGTTCGAGGAGCGTTTCAAGTCCGTTCTGGAGGAGATCAAGTCCTCTGACGGCGAGATCATCCCGTTCATCGACGAGCTCCACACCATGGTCGGCGCCGGCAAGTCCGAGGGCTCCCTCGACGCGGGGAACATGCTCAAGCCCGCCCTCGCGCGCGGCGAGCTCCACATGATCGGCGCGACCACCCTCAACGAGTACCGCGAGCACATCGAGAAGGACGCCGCCCTGGAGCGCCGCTTCCAGCAGGTGTTCGTCGGCGAGCCGTCCGTCGAGGACACCGTCGCGATCCTCCGCGGCCTCAAGGAGCGCTACGAGGTCCACCACGGCGTGCGCATCACCGACTCCGCCCTGGTGGCCGCCGCGCAGCTCTCCGACCGGTACCTCCAGGACCGCCGCCTCCCCGACAAGGCCATCGACCTCGTCGACGAGGCCGCCAGCCGCCTGCGCATCGAGATCGACTCGCGCCCTGAGGAGATCGACACGATCGAGCGGTCCGTGCGCCGCCTCGAGATCGAGGAGACCGCCCTCCAGAACGAGAAGGACGACCCGGCCTCCGCCGAGCGCCTCGCGTCCCTCCAGCGCGAACTCGCCGACGAACGCGAGAAGCTCGCCGCCCTCTCCCGCCAGTGGGAGTCGGAGAAGGGCCGCATCGGCAAGGTCTCCGAGCTCAAGGAAGAACTCGACGACCTCAAGACCCAGGCCGAGCGCGCCGAACGCGAATACGACCTCGAGAAGGCCGCGCAGCTGCGCTACGGCCGCATCCCCGAACTCGAGCAGCAGCTGCGCGACGCCGAAGCCGAGCTCGCCAGCGCCGACACTGACCCCGCCCACCAGCCGATGCTCAAAGAGGAGATCGACGCCGACGAGATCGCCGACGTCGTCTCCGCTTGGACGGGCATCCCCGCCGGGCGTCTCCAGGAGTCCGAGACGCACAAGCTCCTCCACGCCGAGGAGGTCTTGGGCGAAAGGGTCGTAGGCCAACTCGAAGCGGTCACCGTCGTCTCCGACGCCCTCCGCCGAGCACGAGCAGGCCTGTCCGACCCGAACCGCCCGACCGGGTCGTTCATCTTCGCCGGGCCCACGGGCGTCGGCAAGACCGAGCTGGCGAAGGCCTTGGCCGAGTTCATGTTCGACGACGACCGCGCCATGATCCGCATCGACATGGGCGAGTACACCGAGCAGCACTCGGTGGCCCGGCTCATCGGGGCCCCGCCCGGTTACGTCGGGTACGAGGAGGGCGGCCAGCTCACTGAGCCGGTGCGCCGCCGACCGTACTCGGTGGTCCTGCTGGACGAGGTCGAGAAGGCCCACCCGCGCGTGTTCGACACGCTCCTGCAGGTCTTGGACGACGGCCGCCTCACCGACGGCCAGGGCCGCACGGTCGACTTCCGCAACGTCATCCTCATCATGACCTCGAACCTCGGCTCCTCGGCCCTGGTCGACCCGCTCCTCGAGGAGACCGCGAAGCGCGACCAGGTCCTCGCCGCGATCCGCACCCACTTCAAGCCGGAGTTCCTCAACCGCCTGGACGACATCGTCATCTTCCACGCGCTCGAGCACGACCACCTGAAAGCCATCGTCGAGGTCCAGCTTCGCTTCCTCGAGCACCGCATGGAGACCCGCCGCCTCAAGCTCGCCGTCACCGACGCCGCCAAGTCCTGGCTCGCCGACCGCGGCTTCGACCCGGTCTACGGCGCCCGCCCGCTGCGGCGCCTCATCCAGTCCTCCATCGGCGACCCGCTCTCCCGGGAGCTCCTGGAGGGCAAGATCATCGACGGCGACACGGTCGAAGTCGGCGTGAGCGAACAGGGCGACAAGCTCACCGTCGCCAAGGCCTGAGCGCCGACTTCCTCCGACCGGCGGCGAAGCGCGGCTGCCCCGTGGTGGCCGGTGCCGGGTCTCCCGTGCCCTGAGCTCCTACCTCTTCCTCGCGGGCGCCCGTCACGGTGAGGAAGTGGCGGCGGCTGCCCGGTGGCCCCCGCCTCGGCTCGGCCCTCCCCGAGGACACCCCTTCGCCGGCGGTGTCCTCGGGGAGGGCCGAGCCGTTCAGGAACCCATGACCGAGGTCTCTGTGCGGAACCTTCCCGATTGCAATACCCCCGGGGGTATATTGGCCATATGGAGATCAGCACGGACACCACCACCGCCGCACCGTCGAGCGAGCCGATGCGGATCGTCGTCGTCGGCGGCGTCGCCGGCGGCATGAGCGCAGCCGCCAGGGCGCGGCGCCTCGACGAGCACGCCGAAATCGTGGTCCTTGAACGCGGCGAACATGTCTCGTTCGCGAACTGCGGGCTTCCCTACCACGTCGGCGGCGAGATCGAGGACGCGTCCGCACTGCTGGTGCAGACCCCGGAATCACTGCGAGCGGCCCTGAACCTCGATGTGCGCACCCGCCACGAGGTGACCGGGCTCGACACGGCCGCCAAAACGCTGACCGTGCGCACCCCCGCGGGAACCTTGCCGCTCCGCTACGACGCCCTCGTGCTCGCACCGGGCGCGCGGGCCGTGGTGCCGCCGGTGCCCGGCCTGGACTCCGACCGCGTCCGCACGCTGCGCACCGTCGAGGACGCGGTCGCGCTGCGGCGCTCCGCCGACCTCGGCGCCGCGAAGGCCGTGGTCATCGGAGCCGGATTCATCGGCGTCGAGACCGCCGAGGCGCTGGCGCAGCGCGGCCTCGAGGTCAGCCTGATCGAACTCGCCCCGCATCCGCTGCCCCCATTGGAGGCCGAGATCGCCCAGCCGGTCGCGGCCGAGCTCCGCCGCCTGGGCGTCGACCTGCGCACCGGGACGGCCGCCGCCGAGGCGCGCCCGGGACCCGACCACGACCTCGTCGTCCTCACCGACGGCACCGCGATCGAGGCCGACCTGATCGTCCTGTCGGTCGGCGTGCGCCCCGACACCGAGATCTTCGAGCGGGCCGGGATCGCCTGCGAACGCGGCGCCATCGTCACCGACGAGCACGGCCGAACCTCGGCCCCCGGCGTGTGGGCGGTGGGCGACGCGGTCCTCAGCGTCGACCCGGTCACCGGCGCCCAACGCCCGGTGGCGCTGGCGGGCCCGGCGAACCGGGCCGGGCGCCTCGTCGCCGACGACATGCTCAATCCGGAATCGGCCCGCCCGATACCGCAGCCGGTCGGCACCGCGATCGTCCGGGCCGGAAACCTGACCGCGGCACTCACCGGCGCGAACCGCGCGAGCCTGCGGGCCGCGGGAATCCCGTTCCACACCGTGCACCTGCACCCGAAGCACCACGCCGCCTATTTCCCCGGCGCCGAGACCCTCCATCTGCTCGTGCACTTCCGCGACGGCGACGGACTGCTCCTGGGTGCGCAGGCCGTCGGCGGCGAAGGCGTCGACAAGCGGATCGACGTGCTCGCCACGGCGCTCCGCGCCCGCATGGGCGCAGCCGACCTCATCGACCTGGATCTCGCCTACGCCCCGCCCTACGGGCAGGCGAAGGACCCGGTCAACCTGGCGGGCCTGATCGCCTCCAATGTGCTCGACGGGACCCTCCGGCTGTGGCACGCCGACGACCTCGACCGCGTCTGCGACGAAGCGCTCGTGCTGGACGTGCGCACCCGTGCCGAGTACGGCGCGGGCCACTTGCCAGGGGCACTGCTCGTGCCGCACCTTGAACTGCGCGAACGCCTCGACGAGGTCCGGGCGGCCGCGGCCGGTCGGCCGGTGCGCGTGCTCTGCGAGTCGGGGGTGCGGTCGAATATCGCGCACCGGGTCCTCGCGCAGGAGGGTTTCGACAGCGCATCGCTGTCCGGGGGCATGCTCACGCTGCGCGCCGCACTGGGCGACGACCTCCTCGCGCGCGAGCGCGTCCTGACCTGAGCCGACGATTTGCATGCACCACAAGACCTCTCGCAAAGGAGACGAACCATGGCGATTCCCGATCCGGCCACCCAGCGCCGCGTCCTCAACCGGTTGAAGCGGGCTCGCGGCCAGCTCGACGCGGTGATCAGCGCGGTCGAGGACGGCGGGCGCTGCCGCGATGTCGTCACGCAGCTCGCCGCGGTCTCGACCGCGCTCGACCGCGCCGGCTTCGCGATCGTGTCCACCGCAATGAAGGACTGCATCGCGGACCCCGAGCAGACCGCCGAGAACGAAGGCGGACTGACCACCGAAGAGCTTGAGAAGCTCTTCCTCATGCTGGCCTGAGCGACCCGCCCGGCCTGGACGACGACGAAAGAGGACGATTCCACCATGTGTTATCCCACCAACTGCCGCCAGTGCGGCAAGACCACCTGGGCCGGCTGCGGCCAGCACGCCGACGACGTCATGCGCGCAGTCCCCAAGGCTCAGCGCTGCGAAGGCCACGAGAAGCAGCCCGGTCTGCTCGCGAAACTCCTGCGCCGCTGAGATCGCGAACCCGTCCCTGTCCGAACCTGATCGGCTTTGAACTGAACGCCTGATGGCATGGTCGTGGCAAGGTCGGTCCTCGAGCGGGCTGCACCCAATCAACGACGGTCGAGCGGACCTTGCCCGCGACGCACTGCCGTACTCGGCCCGGTTCTCTCCTGGGACACAAGCCATCAGCGACGGAGTGGCGTGGGCGGGTAGCGGGGTGGGTCGCCGGGGCCGGGTCCGCTTCGCGCTGGCTACAACCGATCAGCGACGGAGTGGCGTGGGTGGATGGTGGGGCGGGTCGCCGGGGCCGGGTCCGTTTCCCACTGGCCACAACCCATCAGCGACGCAGCGGCGTGGGTGGATGGTGGGGCGGGTCGCCGGGGCCGGGTCCGTTTCCCACTGGCTACAACCGATCAGCGACGGAGTGGCGTGGGCGGATAGCCCGAGCGCGCTGCCGGATTCGGGCGGTTGCTCGGGGGCGCGCCGGACCCGAGACGGTCGCACCTGGGCCGCTCCGACCCGGGCCAGTCGGGTCGGGGCCGGTGGGTCTGGAGCGGTGCCGCCGCTGTCTGGCGGTGCCCCGGTGCGGTCGGGGCGGTGGCCGGGGTAGTGAGGATCGAGCCGGAGACCGCAGGCACCGCCTTTGGGGCGACGAAGCTCGCCGCCTCGGACGTCATCGACTCGCGACGAGCGCGCGCGCATCCCGTTCCGTTGGCACGCTTGCAGCATCACTGAGCTCTGCTTCCTCATCGCCTGGCACCTCCCATCCTTCCGTCCTCATATCGCGTTCCATCGCTCGCCGAGGGCACTGCCGCCCTCGGGTGTGCGCTACCGATCGTCGCTGTCGATCGTTCACTCGCTCGCCTTTGGGGCTCCGGCGTCCTCTCGGACGTCCGATTGTCTTGGCGGGCATCGCTCTTCCGCCTGCCTGTTCTCGGGCTCCTTTCCGTGTCTCGGGCACCCCGATTACCGGGTGGGTGTCGTGCATTGGAGTTGGCGTCGTGGTGTGCTGGCGGTAGCCGCCCCCGTTTGGACGGTCCTGGTCGCTGCTCTCACCGGCGACTGCCGTGGTATGCCCGGGACTCCCGCTATGGTCGGCGTTGCATCCATCTGGACATGGTGTGCCTCGTTCAGGACACTCGCGGTCCGGTCAGGGTGATCCCGACCGGTCCGTCTCCCACCCAATGACCCCCGAGGGGGTCGGTTCGCTGCGGGAACTGATAGCACCAAGGGGCGAGACCACCGGCCCCGTGAACGGGGCGATGTGCTCGGAACCGTCTGGTCAGCCGGTCGGCCATAGGCTTGTCGTAGTCTGCTTGCACCTACTGGACTCCTGTACGGATTACCAACCCTTGTGCGTACCTCAATTGTCCGCCCTGCCGCCAAGACCGACAACACCCACACGGGGAGAGCATCCTCATGTTCCGCGTCAAACCAGCAGGGCCGCAAAGTGATCGGATACGCCCACCCCCGGGGTCGGGAGTGTCGCCCGGCGGCTCGGCAGCAGCCCTGCTGCCTGGTGGGCCGGTCGCCCGGTGTGCCGGTGGCCGGATGGTCGCGCCCGCCGAGGCCGCCAAGTGACACCGCCCCACCATCCACCTCTTCGTCGCTGCCCGCCTGAACCGACTCACTCGCGACCGAAAAGCCACCGCACAACACCGCCGCTGACTCCACCTCTCTGTCGTTGATCGCTTGAAGCACAAGGCATCCGAACTCAAGACCTGGCAGGCGACTGCTACGACCCGGTCGGTCCCGGCGAGGTCTGCCGGTTCACGGGAGACCCGTCCGACACTCCGGCATGGCGCGGCTCCTGGCGCGGCGACGAGTGGTGCCCCTGGATCCCGGAGCGCGCCCGCGCGCTCATCGCCGACATCGGCACACACCGGCGCCTGAACCTCCCGCGACGCGCGCCCCAGGCCGCGCGGCGGGAATCCCGGGCCGGTCGCCTTGGTGGGGGCGGCCGGCCCGACCCGTATCGAGTGCAGGGCCTCGCACAGGCGGCCCTCCGGCGCGGACGACGCTCGGTGCCCGGCCCCCGCGCCCGGCCGCGGCGAGGCCGTGACCTGCGACGCGGTGCCGATGCTCACTCCTGTGATCCCGACGCGCTTCGTAGCCCCCGACCCGACCCGCCCCTAGCATTGACCTGGTGACCGAGACCCCGGCGAGCCAGGAAGACCCCGAAACCGCGACCACCGCGCCGCGCCGCGCCCTGCTCCGCCGCGCCCTGCTCCGCCTCGACATCCTCGACCTCGTCAGCCTCGGCATCCTCGTGGCCGGGCTGCTCTGCTGGGCCACCAGTGTGCTCCCGAACTCGGACGCGCTCGCGAACCTCGGCAGGGTCGCTCCGCTCGTGCTCTTCCTCGGCACCGTCATGGTCATGGTCGCGATCGTCCAGGCGTCACAACTCTTCGACCTCGCTGCCGCAGCGCTCGCCCGCGCCGGGCGCGGCAGTCACCTCGCGCTCTTCGCATGCTGCTTCGCGCTCGCGACCGCCACCACCGTCTTTCTCAACCTCGACACCACGATCGTGCTGCTCACCCCGGTCATGCTCGCCCTCGCAGCGGTCACCCGCGCCCCAGCGCTCGCGCTCGCGATGACCACCGTGTGGCTCGCGAACACCGCGAGCCTGCTCTTGCCCGTGTCGAACCTGACGAACCTCCTCGCCGCCGACCGCATCGGCCTCGGCCCGCTCGCGTTCGCCTCCCGCATGTGGGCCCCGCAGCTCGCCGTCCTCGCCGTCACCGCGCTCTGCCTCTGGTTCGGGTTCTGGCGCCGCCGCCACCGCGAACTCGACCGCTACGCCGTCCCCGAACGCCTGCCCGCCGTCGCCGACAGGCGGCTGCTGTGGACGGCGGCGGTCGTCACCGGCGGGTTCGTCGCCGCCGTCCTCGCGGACGTGCCGATCCAGATCGTCTCGAGCGCCGCCGCCGGACTCCTCCTCGTCCACTGCCTGCGCCGCCGCCGCGACCTCCTCACCTGGGAACTCATCCCATGGCGACTGCTCGTGCTCACAGCGGGGCTCTTCCTCGTCATCCCGGCGGTCATGCGCCACGGCGGCGCGGACGCCGTCGCCGCGCTCATCGGCTCCGGCACCGGCGACGGCGCGGTACTCCGGGCCGGGCTCACCGGCGCAGGGCTCTCGAACCTCGTCAACAACCTCCCCGCCTACACCGCGGTCGAGGCGGTCGTCCCGCCCGGCGACTCGACGACCCTCCTCGGCCTGCTCATCGGCACGAACGTCGGCCCGCTGATCCTCCCGTGGGCATCAATGGCGACCCTGCTCTGGTTCGACCTCGTCCGCGCCGGCGCCCCCGGGGCGCAGCGGCTCCGCGTCCCCATGGGCCGCTTCACCGCCGCGGGCGCGCTCCTCGCGACCGCTGGCACCCTGGTCGGCCTCGCCGCGCTCCTCTGGCTCTGAACCCATGGAGCGCAAGCGCTCCATGGGGTGAAAATCAGCCATTTCCCGATATAGCCCGTCACAGTTGGCCATAGTGCACACATGGCCGTTCCCGAATCACTGGGCCTGAAACGCCGCACCGTCCTCACTGGTGCGGCCGCCCTCCTCGCCGCCGGAACCGCGGGCCTCACCGTGCCGCGACCGGCCCGCGCGGCTGGACTGCCGCAGATCCGCGCCGCCGCCGCGGGCTGGACCGGCCGCGACGGCGAAGTCCTCGTCCTCACCGCCGATCCCGCGACCGAGGCCGACTACGCCCTCCGGCTGCTCCACGGCACCGATCCCGCCGAACTCGGCCCGCCGCTGCCGCTGTCCCTCCCGTCCGGGTTCCACCCGCACTCGATGGCCGCGCTCGGCGACACCCTCTGGATCACCGGCGCCGCCGAACTCGCGCCCGACCGGGCCCGGCCCGCGCTCGTCCGCGTCCGCGACAGCGCCGCGGCCTACGCCCGACTGCCCATCCCGAAAGCGATCCGCTCAGGGATAGCCACCGCCATCGCCCCGGTCGGCCCCCGCGGCCTCGCCGTCGTCATCGAAGGCGGCCCCGACCCGCACCTGGCCGTCATCACCCGCGCCCACCTCGCCCGCACCGCCGACGGCGGCCGCACTTGGACCGACCGGCCGCTCGCCGACGGCCTCGGCGAGGGTTACGGCACCGTCCTCACCGCCCACGGCACCGGCCTGTTCATCGCTACCGCCGACGGCCAAGGGACGCAGACGATCCGCACCGCCGCAGGCCGCGGTGCGCCCACCCGCGCCGCCGAGACCGCCGAAGCCGGGCGCCCGATGGCCGCCGTAGCGGCCGCCGACCACGTCAGCGTCTTCTCCGACCACCACGGCACCGTCACCGAAACCCGCTACACGCCGACCGGATCGCTCCTCGAGGCCGCACCCTCGTGCGCGTGCCGGGGCGAAGTCCTGGCCGTCCCGGGCCGGCCCGGCGCCTGGCTCGAAACCGACGGCCGGACCATCCGCATCCGAAGCGCGAACTGACCCAGCAGGAGGACCGATGCCCTTTCCCAGCAGCAGCAAAGCGTTCGCGCGCTCGAACTGCGACCTGCCCGACATCACCCGCGACTGGATCCACCAGCGCGAACTCAAGACCCGCTACCGCACCGACTACGACGCCGACGGCTTCGGCGTCCACCCGAACGTCACCTCGTTCACCATGCACGAGGAGGCGCACACCAAAGCGGGCCTGGTCATCCGGGACCTCCACAACCTCGGCGTCGACTACGCCCGCACCGAGATCCCCTGGTCCTACCAGTGGACCGGCCTCGCCGGCGCGAAGGTCTGCAAGCCCGGCTACCACCGCTACGGCGCCGCCATCGACTTCACCCGATTCGACTGGGGCTCAGGGCATTTCGTCGACACCGCCGTCCACGGCAAGTCGAAGCGACTCACCTTCCGCCGCCGCTACCTGGCCGTGATCGCCACCTGCCGCAAGCACTTCGGAACCGTCCTCCACTGCAACCACGACCCGGACGGCTCCCACTGGAACCACATCCACGCCGACCGCGGCCGCCTGGCCGTCGCCGCCAACTGGGAATACCAATCCGACACCAGCATCATCCAATGGGCCGCAAGGGATCTCGCAGGCGTCAAGGACCTCGCGGTCGACGGCGACTTCGGTCCCAAGACCAGGCGCGCCTACCAAGTCCTCCGCGAGCGGCTCGGCACCGGCGACATCGACCCCTGCGCCTCAGGCGACAACTTCCGCGTCTGGCTCAACCTCATCGGCCGCCACGGCATCGCCGACCTCGACGCGGGCGCGTTCCGGGCCGACGCGGCCATGGCCCGGGCCGCCGCAAGCGACTGACCTCCCACGAGAAGGAGCCCGCCTTGGATCCGCACCGCAGCAGGAAGCACCTGGCCGTCGTCACCGTGCTCGCGCTGGCGGGCACGGCCGCCGCCTGCGACATCGACACCGTCTCCAGCGACGGCGGTGCTGAGGGCGTGTTCTACGCCCTCGGTGACGACCACCGGCTCTACCGCTGGGAGCCGGCCGCCGAGGCCGACCCTGAGGCCGTGCTCGACCTCAGCGGGGTCTGGGACGGCGAGGGCGACGTGGGCACTGTGCTGCGCTCGTCCCTCAGCGTCGATCCGACCGGCAGCCGTGCCGCCTGGGTCGACGGGGCGAGCCCTGACGCGTCGCTTCGGTTCGGCGACTTGGCGACCGGCGAGATCACCACCGCCGTCGAGTACCCCGTCGACCACGCCTGCCTCGACCCGGCCTGGCTCCCCGACGGCTCCGCGGTCCTCGCCCACCGGGCATCCGTGTGGGGCGAGAGCAGCGACCAGGACACCGACGACATCCCGTTCCCGGTCGAATCCTGGGGCGAGACCGAGTGGTACTCGCCGGAAGCCGGCAAGCTGCCAACCACTGTGGACCTCAAGACGCCGGGATGCCGGATGCGCTGGTACACCGCCGAAGACGGCTCCGCGCAGGCGCTCTACCACGACCTCGAACTCGACGAGCTCTACCGCGTCGACGCGAACGGGCAAGTGCTGGAGACGATCCCGGTCGCGGACCTCGAAGGCGCCGAACCGGCCACCATCGGCCTCGTCAACGTCGACCCGGCCGGCCGCTACGCCTGCGTCGTCGACGGGTACGAGGTCGAAGGAGCCGCCAAGGGCGGCTTCACGATCCGCGCCGAGTCCGGCACGAGTGTCGTCGACCTCGCCACGGGCGAAGCCGTCGGACCCGCCGAAGACGGCTGCACGACCCTCCACGACGACGGCTACGTCTCCCGCGAGGGCCCCGCGCTCGAGTTCATCGACTACGGGGGCGAGAGCACCTGGACCGCCGAGCTCCCCGCGACGATCGCCGAATCGCCGGTCCTCTACTTCATCCCCGATGGGGGTGTGAACGGGACGGCATAGGATCGCAGGCGTGAACCGCGTCCTGGGCATCCGCCGCCACCCGCTCAAATCGGCCGCCGCCGAACACGTCGACGAGGCCTTCATCGGCAAGCACGGCCTCGACGGCGACCGCACCTGGACCTGCCTAGACGCCGACGGCACGATCGGCAGCGCCAAGCAGCCGCGCCTGTGGGAAAGGCTCCTCGCCGTGGGCGCCGCCTATGAAGCAGGCGACGTCACCATCACGACTCCAGGCAGTACCCCCGCCAAGGCCGGCACCGCGGAAGCCGACGATGCGGTCTCGACCTGGCTGGGCCGCCGGGTAAGCCTCACCCGCCGACCACCGAGTCAGCTCAAACGGCACCACTGGTGGCCGGACGAGCCCGGCATGATCCCCGACTGGGCCGCCGACAAGGAGCCCGGCGGGGACGACGTCGTCGACGCCCGCCACGACGCCGAGGGCGGCCGATTCTTCGACTACGGCGCCGTCCACCTCGTCACCACCGGCGCCCTCGAACGCCTCAGCGCCGAGCACGGCAGCGAGGTCGACCCCGCCCGCTTCCGCCCCAACCTCATCCTCGACCTCCCCGCCGACCCCGAACCAGGCCAACGCCTCTCGATCGGCCCCGACGTCATCCTCGAAGTCGCCATCCCGACCCCGCGCTGCGTCATCCCGTCCCTCGCCCACGGCGACGCCCCCGCCGACCGCGCCCTCCTCAAGACCCTCGCCACCCACCACCGCATCGACGTCCCCGCCTTCGGCCGAGCTACCTGCTTCGGCTTCTACGCCGAAATCCGAGCCGTAGGCACAGTCGCCAAAGACGACGAAGTGACAGTCACCGAATAGCGAACGACCCGTCCACCAGACTGCGGCAGACGAGCCGTTCACTATGAAGCACTAGTTGTAAGCAGTCGTGTAATACCGCGCCTTGTAGAACTCCGCGCCACTCCGAGTCCGGTCGGCCGACTGCGAGAACACGACAGTCGGCGAACCCCAGTCGCGCGAGCCGGCGTTGTCGCCGCGCACGTAGAAGTGCTCGCCGGTGCTCATCTTGACGTACGCCTTGATGCGCGTCGTCGTGTGCAGGGTGGTCTTCGCGAGCGTCCCCTTGTCGATCGAGTAGACGCCGTACGAGTCCGACACCAGCAGCTTCGACTTGTTCGAGAAGTCCGGCTGCAGATCGTGCCCGAGCCCCGACAGCGCGACCTTCTTGCTCGACGCCTTCAGGCGCACGTTCCGGTACGTGCCCGACACCGTGTACGCCTGCACGACCTTGTTGCCGCACGCCCACAGCAGGCTGTTGTTCGGGTCCCACACGACCCCGTGCGCGCCCGGAAGCGAAACGGTCTGCACCTTGGCGAGCGTAGAAGGATCCGACACGGCCGTCGGCCCATAGACCGTCAAGAACCCGTCCGAGGACGCCGCGACGAACGCCCCGACATTCGGAATCCGCTCCAACGCATGCGGATTGCCACCAGGCGTGGCACTCCACAGCACGTCGTTCAGCTCCTGGTCCTTCTCATCGGTGATGTTCCAGATCCCGACCTTCCCGCCCGACGCCGCCGCCAGCCCGATCGCCCCGAACTGCGCGGTGTCCCGGATCCGGCAGTCCGACAGGTTCGACCACCCGCCCGTACCGGGGCTCCAGCTCTTGTACCGGTTGGCGTCGCTGAACGCCGCGTTCTTGTCGAACACCATGACCTTGTTCTGGACCTGCTCGGTCACCATCACCTTGAAGTTCGCCGTATCCGCCGCCGCAACGCCGACCCCGACCGTCCCGGCCACCGCCAAGGGCGCCCCGATCGCCACCGCTCGCAATAGGTTCCGTCGTCTCATCTGCTGCTCCTCGTGGGGGTAGGAAGCCATCCGAACCCGATCCGGGCCGCGGACCACCCAACAGTGTGCGACATAGGAACCAATCGCGGCTAGCAACGCATCGGGTACTGATCCGTTCAGTCTGCTCGAACCCGGCCACGATGCCGACTCCACAGCCCTTGACGACGACCGCGAGAGGATCCGTGAACACCCGGCCGATCACGAATCGGCGAGCAGGCTCGGAGCCGGGATGTCCCCCGGCCTATTCTGCGGAAGCAGCCGACCGAAGGTGACCGAGGTGAGAGACGTCGAAGACCGGACGCAGATCCAAGCGGCGTTCGCGCCGTCGGACCCGCCCCGCCACGGACTCCTCGCGCTCTACCGGCTCGACGGCGGCCCGCTGCCCGACGCCCCCGGCGACACCGGGGCCATTCCCATCGTCACCGACGCGACCGGAGCCGTCCGTGAGACGCCGGCCGTGCTCTGCCGACCCGACCGCGCCTGCGAATACCTGCTGACCGCACCCGCCCGCACCGATGCGACCCGCGCTTGGTCCCTCGCCGCCCGCAAGGCCCTCGAACTCATCGCATCCGGCTGCATCGCACCAGGCCTGGACGCCGACGGCACCGGCGCCTGGCGAATCGCCGGCATCGACGGCGAGGACGCCGAATGGCTCCATCGCCTCGCCGACGCCATGCCCCCGGCCGCATACGCCGCCGCCGTGAACGGCCGCCTGCCCGACCCGCACCGGCTCCTGCGCGCCTTCCTCGACGCCGTAGCCGACTCGTGGGCGCGCAGCCCCGCCGCCACCGCACTCCTCGGCGAACACGCCTTCACCGCCGAGCACCCGGTCCCCGCCCCCGAGTTCGCCCGCGCCGCCGCCCGCCTCGCGAACGGCCGCGACCGCGGACACGGGCCCGCCCTCGCCATCGAACCGCGCGAACACGACGTCCGCATGCGCGCCCTCCTGTTCGACCGCGCCGACCCCGCCGGCCTCCTCACCCCCGCCGAGGCCGGTACCGGCGAAGTCGAACTGCGCCTGACCTTCTCACGCCTCGCACAGGACTCCGGCTGGCGCCGGCTCCAGCGCCTGGACCGCGGCGAAGACGGTCTCACCACCCGCCTCGACCACCACGACCTCGCCTACCTGTTCCTGGACGAAGGCATCGAGGACCTGCGCGAACTCGGCATCGAGGTCCGCGTCGACGCCAGGGTCGAACCGGGCCCCAGCCTGTCGCTCGCCATCGACGGCCCCGCCACCGAAGGCAGCCTGTTCTCCCTCGACCGGCTCCTGGTCTTCCGGTGGCAGGCGGCCCTCGCCGGCCGCGAGCTCACCGCCGCCGAACTCGACCGCATCGCCGACTCGCACAGCCCGCTCGTCCGAGTCGGCGACCGGTGGGTCCTCGTCGACGAGGCCATGCGCGCCAAGCTCGCCCGCCGCCTCGACGCCCCCGCGCCGCTCGAAGCGCTCCGAGCCGCCCTCACCGGCACCGTCGACATCGGCGGCGAACAGGTCCCCGTGGCCTCGGCCGGTCCCCTGAACGCCCTGCGCGAACGCCTCCGGACCGGCGCGGACGCCACCGCCGTCCCCCAACCGGAATCCCTGCGAGGCGACCTGCGCGACTACCAGCTGCGCGGCCTGAACTGGCTCACCGGCCTGGCCGGACTCGGCCTCGGCGCCTGCCTCGCCGACGACATGGGCCTGGGCAAGACCATCACGCTCATCGCCCACCACCTGCACCGCCAGAGCGACCCGGCCACCGCCGGACCCGCGCTCGTCGTCTGCCCCGCGTCCCTCATGGCGAACTGGGCCGCCGAAGCCGCCCGCTTCGCCCCCGGCCTCACGGTGCGCCGCTTCCACGGCCGCGAACGCTCGCTCGCCGACCTCGGCCCCGCCGAAGTCGTCCTCACCACCTACGCGACCATGCGGCTCGACGCCGAAGCGCTCGCCGCCGTCCCGTGGAGCCTGGTGTGCGCCGACGAGGCCCAGCACGCCAAGAACCCCGCCTCGGCGACCGCGAAAGCGCTGCGCGGCATCAAATCCGGGGCTCGCGTCGCACTCACCGGCACACCGGTGGAGAACAACCTCACCGACCTGTGGTCCATTCTCGACTGGACCACACCGGGCCTTCTCGGCAGCCGCGAGGGATTCCGCGCCGCATACGGCCGCGCCGCCGAGAAGGGCGACCCGCTGGCCGCCGCCCGCCTCGGTGAACTCGTGCGCCCGTTCATGCTGCGCCGCCTCAAGACCGACCCCGGAATCGCCCCCGAACTGCCCGCCAAGACCCTCACCGACCAGTACGTTCAGCTCAGCAAAGACCAAGTGGCCCTCTACAAGCGCGTCGTCGACGACACCATGGCCGAGATCCGGGCCGCCGCCGGGATCGAACGCCGCGGCCTCGTCCTCGCCCTGCTCACCCGCCTCAAGCAGGTCTGCAACCACCCCGCCCACTACTCCGGCGGTACCGACCCCGCCAAAGGCAAATCCGGGAAGCTCGAACTCGTCGACGAACTGCTCGACACGATCCTCGCCGAAGGCGAGCACACCCTGGTCTTCACCCAGTACACGGCCATGGGTGATCTCCTCCTCGCGCATCTCGCGAAACGCCGCGTCAAGGCCGAGTTCCTCAACGGCAAGACCCCTGTCAAGAAGCGCGAAACGATGGTGAACGCGTTCCAGAACGGCCAGACCCCCGTCCTCCTCCTCTCGCTCAAAGCCGCCGGAGTCGGCCTCAACCTCACCCGGGCCACCCACGTCATCCACTACGACCGCTGGTGGAACCCCGCCGCCGAAGACCAGGCCACCGACCGCGCCTACCGCATCGGCCAGACCCGCCCCGTCCAGGTCCACCGCCTCATCTGCGAAGGGACCCTTGAGGAACGCATCGCCGAACTCCTCGAACAGAAGCGCGGCCTCGCCGAAGCGGTCGTCGGCACCGGCGAGGCGGCCCTCACCGAACTGAGCGACGACCAGCTCCTCGAACTCGTGCGCCTGGAGGAACGATGAGACTCCGCGTCCTCGCCGACCCCGGCCAGACCGCGCTCGCGAACGACTTCGCCGCCGCGCTCGACCCGCTCGTGCGCGATGCCGACTCCGGCCGCATCCAGCGCGGCCTCGACATGGCGCGCAATCCCGGCAGGGTCGATGACATCGAGATCGAACCCGGCACCGCCCAGGCGTTCGTCGCCGGTTCGAGCTCCGGCCGCTACGCCGTGCGGATCCGCGTTCGCGAGTTCGACCGAGCCGACAGGGCCGCATGGGATCTCGTATTGGGCCCGATGGGGTTCGGCCCAGACGTCGAGGCGGGGCGCTTCAGCCGGGACCTCATCGACTGCGCCGCCGAGAACGGCAGCCCGATCGTGCCCGAACCCGACGAGGTCGAAGCCGACTGCGACTGCCCCGATCCCCAATGGACCTGCAAGCACATCATCGCCGTTCTTTCGATCCTCGTCCAGGAGGTCGACCGCTCCGGCGCGGTTCTCCTGCGCCTCAGAGGTATCGACGCCCCTGACGCCCAGAGCGCGCCGGACGACCCGGAATCGGGCCGCACCCTGTGGGCCAAGCGCGCCTACGAGCACGGCCCGACCGCCGCCGAGGCCTTCGCCCGCGAATGCGGCCCGCTTCCCGAACCCCCTGGGACACCAGCCGAACCCGTCCTCCAGTGCTTCCACGAGCACCCGTACGACCCGGGCCGCTTCACCGCCGACCTGAACGCCGACGCGCTCGACCTCCAGGCCGCGATCGCCGCGACCACCGCGCTCCTCGCGATCGACCTGCCGCTCCAGCCCCGGCCCGACGATCTGGCACTGGACGCGGCCCGCATCGCCAGCGGCACCCGAGAAGCGATTCCGCGACTCGCCGAGATCGCCGGATGCACGCCGCCCGAACTCGAAGACCGCGCCCTCGCCTGGATCTTCGGCGGCGAAACAGGCATCCAAACCCTCACCGACCAGTTCCAGCCCGACCCCGAGACCCGCAAGGCCGCCGACGCGATCCTCAAGGCCCGCTTCGGCACCGTCTCCCGCCGCCAGAACCGCTGGACCATCGCCGCCGAAGGTCTTCAGCTCCGTCTCGGCCGAGACGGCCGCTGGTACCCGTACACCAAGGAAGCCGGAAGATGGCTCCCCGACGGCCCGCCCGCCGCCGATCCCCTCGAAGCCGCCGCAGTGGGCCCTCCCGCTCCCGGCTGAATCCCGGTACCGCCGAACGTCACACGCCCTTCGCCCCACCCGTCTCGACCACCACTCCGATGACGAATCGGTGACGGATTCATGGCGACCAGACCTACGGTGCAGCCGTGACGCAACATGCAGTATTCGACGAATCCGACGACACCGGCCGCCCCGTTCGAATCCGACGGTCACCGCTGCCGCACCCCGCGAACCCGTTTGCACGATCCCCGACTGCTTTAAAGGCGGTCCGCGCCGAGACCGGTCTCGAGTGGACCTGACGAGACGCACCCCGCCACCGGTGGCCGGTACCCTGGCATACCCACTTCGGCGCCGGTATCCGTTGCGCCGCTGCGCTCCCGCACCCCACCGACAAGCCCCTTTGGAGCGGTGATGGACGAGTCCGAACCCACCGAGCCCCGAGGCCGCCGCCCAGTCCTCGTCGCCGCCGTCACGGTCGGGACCCTCACGATGTGCGCCACGTTCGCCGGATCCGTGGTCAACCTCCTCACCGGGCCCGCCGCGCTCGCCATCGCCGCGACCGGAGCGGTCCTGGCGGGCATGGCCTCGATCATCGCGACGATCGTCTCAGGCGCCGCGGGCGGGTCGTCCGAGCGGCGTGCGCCCGCCTCCTGGAACTGGCTCGACGCGGCCCGGCACCCGCTCGAGGCCGTCCGGAACATCCGCCTCCCGCTCGCGTGCGCCCTCGCGGTCGCCGGAGCCCTGGCCGCCCCGGAGTCGATCCTCGCGCCCGTACCACTGGAAGGCTTCGCGGCGGTCCATGCCGGAGTGCTGCTGCCGGTCGTGACCGGCGCGTGGGCGCTGCTCGTCGCCATGGTCGCGCAAGGCTGGAACCTCACTTGGGACGGCGCGGAGCCGCGCCAGAAGGGCGCGGGCCTCGACGCGCTCGTCACTTACAGCGTCGCCGCCGGTTTCGGCTTCTGGATTGGGACGATCGCCGACCCCTATCTCGGGCTCCTGATCGCCGCTGCGGCGATGTTCGTCCTCACCGCCGTCGCCGGCCGGATCGAGGACGACTACTACGCTAAGGGCCCCTTGCCTTTCGCGTTGTCCGCCGCGGCCATCACCGCGACCGCGCTCGCGTCCTGGCATACCGGCTTCGGCCCGTTCGGCACCGTCTTCGCGAGCCTGGGCGCGATCATGGCGGTGACCTTTCCCGCCGCGATCCGCGGCAAGCACCCCAAGTTCGAGGCCGGCATCCTCGAATTCGTCCCGCTCCTGGCCCTCGGCCTCCTCGGCCTCGACGGGCGGCCCTGGTGGTTCGGCGTCGCGATCCTCGTCTTCGCTGCCGGGGTCGTCAACTCCGGCGGGGGATCTCTCGACGCCCCCGACTTCAGCCAAGGCGCCCGCTTCGTCACCCGCTGGTTCGGACGCCTCCAGCCCTTCGCGGCCCCCTATGCCGTCCTCGTCCCACTGGCCTCGGTCTACGCGGCCGTGGCGATGGCCTTTCCGCAACTCGGCTGGGAACTCCCCTGAGCGGACTCGCCGGTCGACCCCTCCGCAGACCCCGGCCGCCCTGCGAGCCCCGGCTGAGGGGTCCCACAATGCCGTTCGTCTGCGCTACCGTCGATGATCGGACGACCACCACCCGACCGGAGTGCTCCTTGCGTCTTCGCCTCCCGCGAACCCTCTTCGCGCTCGCCGTCTTCGAACCGCATGTCGAACTTCACCTCGCCCTCCTCCAGGTGTTCGGCCGCGCCGCGGCGGCTCTGGAATCCGGGCTGAACCGGGAAGCGATCCGCGGCCGGCTCCCGGAGGCCGGCTGGCTGGACCCCGTCGCCGACGCGGACCTGACGGCGAGGCTGGAGCAGTTCGAGAAGACCTGGGGCCTGATCGAGTCGATCCAGGACCGGACGGGTCCGTACACCAGCGCCGCCGACTACGAGCGGAACCACCTCACCTACTCTCTCACCCGGCAGGGTGAAGCGGCCCTGGCCGGCATCGAGGCCGCATGGGAGGCGCTGCACGCGGTGGGCGCACTCCAGACCTCGGTCCTCGACGCCATCGCGGACAAGCTCGACGAGCTGCACCGCCTGGCCGAGACGTCCTCCACCGCCGACTCGGCCGTGCACACCACCGTCGAGGAACTCGAGCGCCACCTCAAATCCTTGGCGGACAACGTCGCCAGCTTCAACGGCAGCCTGCAGCGGCTCATCGGCCCGGCCCAGGTGGACGTCGCGGTCTTCACCGAGGTCAAGCTCTCGACCATCGCCTACCTCGAGGAGTTCTGCGCCGACCTGCCGCAGCGGGCCCGCAGGATCGCCGCCGCCGTCGACCGCGTCGAAGGCGGTGTCGAAGTGCTCCACAAGCGCGCCCTCATCGGCGCGAACCTCCCGCCCGGCACGGGCGAGGACCGCCGCGAGCAGTGGCTGGAGCAGCGTCGCCTGCGCTGGACCGGGCTGCGGTCCTGGTTCGCCGGGCCCGAGGCCCGCGTGGAGCGGCTCGATCTGCTCGCGCGCGAGGCGATCCGCTCGCTGCTGCGGGCTCTGGAGCGGATCGACCGGGAACGGCGCCGCTCGGCGTCCGCAGCGGGTGACTTCGTCGCGCTGGCGCGCTGGTTCAACGGCCTCGACTCCGAGTCCGAGGCCCACCGTCTTGCGCACGCCGCGTTCGGCCTGGGGTCGGCCCGGCACGCTCACCTGGGCCTGGAGGACCCGGAGACGGTGGGGCCCAACAGGTCTTGGTTCGAGGCGCCCGTGGAGGTGTCGCCGCTGCTGCGCACCTCAGGCCGCGAGGTGTCGGTGGGCCGCACCGGGAAGGTTCCCGACACGGCCGAGCGGCGGGCGGCCGCGCGCGCGGCGGCGCGCGAGCAGGCTGCGCAGCTCGCCTCCGCGTGGACCCTCCTGCATACGGACGGGACGGTGCGGCTCTCCCGCTTCGCGGCGCTGCCGCCCGAACGGTTCGACAGGCTGCTCGAACTCCTGGCCGCCGCGTGGCAGGCGACCCCCGGCCCCGGCGGGCTGCGCTGTGCCGCATCCGCGGACGGCGCGACGCTGATCGAGCTGCGCCCGGTCGACGGGACGTGCACGCTCCGATGCGACCGCGGGACGCTCACCGGCCCCGACTGCGAGGTCCGGATGTTCCCGTCGGGAGGCGGCCGTGGCTGATGTGAAGAACCTCGTGGCCGCCGAGGAGGCCCGGGGTGTGGGCCGGGCGATCCGGACGATGCTGGCCGCGCCCCTCATCACGTACACGGCCGACCCGCAGGCGTTCGAACTCGTGCTCCGGCACCGCGCCCAGGTCGAGCAGTGGTGCTCCTATTTCTGCGGGTGGAACCTCGACGTCGACGCCCGATCCGGCTCGATCCGGCTGTACAAACTCGTCGAGGCGGACTACCGGCATCCGCTGCGGCGCCCGCGCGGCGTCGGCGACCCGTTCGACCGGCGCCGATACGCGGTGCTGTGCCTGGCGGCGGCCGAACTTCTCGGCAGTCCCGTCGTGCTGCTCACCGAGCTCGCCGAAGCGGTCGCCGACCGTTGCGCCGAAGACCCCGAACTTCCCGAGTTCCGCCTGGGCCACGGACCGCACCGCTCCGAACTGGTCGACGCGGTGCTGTACCTGCAGCGGCTCGGGTCGGTCGACGTGGTCGACGGCTCTGCCGAGTCCTGGGGTGCCGATCAGCACCATGCGGTCCTCCTGCGGGCCCGCCCGGCCGTGCTCATGAGCCTCCTGTCGTCGCCTCAGCCGCCCTCGCGCGCGGAGCGGCGCGACATCGCCGAGCTCACGGCCGACCCGAGGCACCAAGTCGACCGCGAGGCCGTCGGCGAGACCGGACGCGGCCGGTTCAGCGTGATGCTGCGCCAGCGGATCATGCGGCGCCTCGCGGACACCGCCGTCGTCCACTTCGACGAGATGGATCCCGACGAGCTCGAATACGCGCGCACGCTGACCGGGGGCCGCCAGATCGTACAGGCCGCCGCCCGTGCCGGGATGGTGTGCGAGTGGCGCGCAGAAGGGGTCATGTGGATCGACCCGGACCGGATCGCCACCGACACGGCGTTCCCCGATGCGGGCGGGAACGCCAAGCAGGCGGCGCTGCTCCTCCTCGACTTCCTCCAAGAGCGGGGCACCGCCACCGACATGGAACTCGAAGGCGAGGTCCACCGGCTGCTGGAACTGCACGCCAAATGGGCCAAGGACTACCGCGCGGTCGGCGGCGCCGCCCGCATGGCCGCCGAGGCCGTGCTCGTCCTCTGCGACTTCGGCCTGGCCCGCCGCGACGGTGCGGTGGTCGAACTGCGTCCCGCCGCGCGCCGCTACCGGGTCGTCGAACCTGTTGGAAAGGACCGACCGTGAACGCACCCCGCACCGGCCGCTGGATTCCCGCCAGGGCTGGCATCCTCAATCTCTGGCGCTACTACGAGGAGACGTTCGCCTTCCACAACGGACGCCTGCTGCTGCGCGGTCCGAACGGCTCCGGCAAGTCCAAGGCACTGGAACTGCTGCTGCCGTTCCTGATCGACGCCGACATGCGGGCGCACCGCCTTTCGACGTTCGGGACCGGCTCGCACCGGACGATGCACTGGAACCTGATGGGGGAGGGCGCGACCGGCGCCACCCGCGTCGGCTACCTGTGGCTGGAGTTCGCCCGCGAAGGCACCGACGACACCTTCACCTGCGGAGTCCGCCTCCAGGCGTCCAAGCACAGCACGGAGGTGAAGCCCCGGTACTTCACGACGACCGCCCGCGTCGGCGTGGACTTCGCACTCGTCAACGGCGCGAACCAGCCGCTGACGCCGCGCGAACTGGCCGCGGCCCTGGAAGGCCGCGGCGGCATCCTCGAACGCGCCGAGTACCGGGACCGGATCCGCCGTCACCTCTATCCGGGGTTGAGCCCGCAGCGCTACGAGGCGCTGATCCGGGCCATGCTGCAACTGCGCACCCCGAAGCTCTCCGAGCTGCTGGACCCGAAGACGCTCTCGGACATGCTCTCGAACGCGCTGCCGCCGATGGACGAGACGGAGCTCGAAGGCATCGCCGACGGCTTCGAACGCCTCGACCGCCGCCGCGCCCACCTCGAAGGGCTTGCCGCCCAGCGGGAGGCAGCCACGGATCTCGACGGCTACCAGCGCCGGTACGCCAGGGTGCTGCTGCGCACGGCAGCCGACCGGGCGACCGCCGCCGAGGCCGTCCGCGACCGCGCCGGGTCGAAGGCCGCCGAACTCCAGCGCGGCATCGAGGATTGCGCTGAGGCGGTGGAGGGCGCCGAACGGCTCGAGGCCGAAGCCGAGCGCGGCATCAGTTCGGCGACGGCCGAACGCGACCAGCTCGCCCGCAATCCGCTGTTCGACACCGGGCGCCAGCTCAAGACCGAGAACGAGAAGCTGCGGCAGCTCGAGAAGGCCCATGCCGGGGCCGTCAAACGCGCCGCCAAGGCGAAGGAGTCCGCCGCGCGGCTGGCTGGCGAGGCCGATCGGGCCGCCGTGAACGCCCGCGACCGGGCCGCGACCGCCCGCGAGTCCCGTGCGACCGCGCTCGCCGCCGCGGAGGCGGTCGGCTTGACCGGTGCGTTGCATGCCGCGGCGGCGGCCGATCCGGGTGAGGAGCTCCGCACCCTGCGATCGGCCGTCCGCGATCAGCGCGAGGCCCTCACCGAGGTCCGCGATGCCGCGGTCGCGCTCGCGTCGGCCGAGGGCAAGCGCGAGGAGGCCGAGCGGCGCCGTGAGCGTTTGCGCGAGCGGCACCGGGCGCAAGGGGCGGTGGTGCTCGAATCCAAGGGCGTGCTGCGGCGAGCCGTGGAGGACTGGACCGACGCGGTCGAGGACTGGGCCGGGTCCGCGACCGAACTCGGAATCACCGACGCCGACCGCGAAGCCCTCCTTGCCGACCCCGAGGAGCCCGCCGCGGCGAACCCGGTCCTGGACGGGGCCTATCGGTCCCGTGCCGAACTGCTCTTCGGCGAGCGGGCCCGTCTCGACGCCGCCGTGGAGGCTCTCGAAGCCGCCCAGGGGGATGCCGCCGAAGTCCTTGCGGGACTGGAACGCATTGAGCAGGTCGAACCGGTGCCTGCCCGCACCCGCGCGGCCGACCGCGCCGGCAGGCCCGGCGCGCCGCTGTGGCGGCTGGTCGACTTCAAGGGCGAACCGGACGCGGGACTCGAAGCGGCGCTTGAGTCCTCGGGGATGCTCGACGCCTGGGTACTGCCCGACGGCTCCTTCGAAACCGCAACCCGGGACACGTTCCTCGGTCCCGGGGCCGCGCCCGCCCAAACGCCCCTTTCAACCGTGCTGCGGCCCGAACCCGATGCGCCCGTGCCGCATCGGGTGGTCTCAGACCTTCTGGACCGGATCGATTATTCCCGCGAGTGCGCGACCGGTGCCGCGGCGGTCGCCTCGGACGGGTCCTGGCGCCTGTCCGGGCTGGCCGGGCGGTGGTCCAAGGCCTCGGCGGAGTTCATCGGTGCGGCCTCCCGGCGGAGGCTCCGCGAACGCCGCATCGCCGGGGCCCGCGAGCGCCTTGCCGAATGTGAACGGGCCCTTGCCGAAACCACCCGTCGACGGGACGGGGTCGCGTCGCGCCTCGCTCGGTTGCGCGAGGAGCGCGACGCCTTCCCCGGGCGGGGGTCCATCGACACCGCCCAGCGGTCGCTCGCCGCCGCGGAGCAGACGCTCGGCCTCGTCGCCGACGAGATCGCCGCCGCCGAGCTCGCGCTCCATGAGGCCGAGGCTCGCGTCCGGGCCGACCGATTGGAGCTCGACCGCCTCGCCGACCGCCACCGGCTGCCTCGCACGATCGTGGATCTGGACCGGCGCTCCCGCAAGCTCGACGAGTTCGACACGGCCGCCGCCGCGTGGTCGCGCGACAGGTTCGATCAGCACCGCGCCGACGTGACCCTCGGGGAGCTCGAGGAGCGCTCGGGAGAAGCCCGGGAGGCCGCGTTCGATGCCGCGGGGGAAGAGGCCGAGACAGAGGGTGAAGCCGCCGCGCAGCGCGCTGCGGTCGCCGCACTGGACCGGACCGTCGGGGCCGATCTGCAGCGGCTCCAGGCCGAACTCGACGCCTGCGACGAGCGGCTTCGGTCTCTGGGGAAGCAGCGCAAGGACGCCGAGATCGAACTTCGCGACCTCGCGCGCCGCGAGTCGGAGCTGAAGAGCGGACGCATGAGCGCGCAACGCGACCACGAGGCCGCCGCCGTCGCCCGCGACCGCGAGTTCGACGCGCTCCGGGCGCTCCTGGTCGGCCAGGTCCTGTCCGACGCCCGCATCGAATTCCCCAACGAGCGGCGCGAAAACGTCAAGGCCACTTTGGAGGCCGCCCGCCGCCTCGCCCAGGTGCTCGAGACCACGCACGGGGGCGATCAGGCCGCCGCAGCGGCCCGAAACCGCCTGCGCGACAAGTACCACCAACACAAGTCCGTCCTCGCCGACTACGCCGAACTCGCCTTTGAAGGGGAGGGCGAATCCGAGCTGCTGATCGCGGTCATCGCGGGCGAGCGCCTCGGTCCCCGCGCGCTCGCCGACCGGCTCGCGTTCGAGCACGACCGGGCCCGCACCGAGCTCACCGATGCCGAACAGGAGCTGTTCGGCGAGATCCTCACCGGCCAGATCCGCGCCTCGCTCGCCCGCCGCATCCGCGAGGCCCGGGAACTCGTCGAGGGCATGAACACCCGCCTGGAGCGTGTCCGGACCTCCTCGGGCATGCGGGTCCGCCTGCGCTGGGCCGTCCGCGACGAACTCGACGTCCACGCCAAGGCCGCCCGCGAACTGCTCCTGAAGGCCCCGGACAAGCTCGACGCCGAGGAGCGGGCCCTCCTGCGCGCGTTCTTGTCCGACCGTGTGAACGCCCTCCGCGAGTCCGACGACCCCAGGCCCTGGTCCGAGCAGCTCAAGGACGTCTTCGACTACACCGCCTGGCACGAGTTCCACGTCCAGTTCGACAAGGGCGCGGGGTGGAGCCGCCTCACCCGCCGCCTCCACTCCAACCTATCCGGCGGGGAGAAGGCCGTCTCGCTCCATCTGCCGCTGTTCGCCGCGCTCGCCTCCCACTACGAGACGTCCCCGACCTCCCCGCGCCTGCTCCTCCTCGACGAGGTCCTCGTCGGCGTCGACCGTGCCAACCGCGGCCAGGTCTTCGAACTCGTCTCCGCGCTCGACCTGGACGCGGTCCTCACCAGCGAGCACGAATGGGGCGACTACGCCGAACTGGACGGCATCGCCATCCACCAGGTGATCGCCTCCCGGCCGGGCGACGACCTCGTCACCACGGTCCGGTACGTCTGGGACGGCACGGCCCGCTACGCCGAGGACCCTGAGGAGGCGCACGCGTGATACCGCCGTACCTCCGCTCGCCGCATCTGGCCGCGCTCTGGAAGGAGGCTCACCGCAGGCTCTCCACCGGCGCCGCAGTCACTGCGATCCGCCTGCGCGGCTTGAACGAAGACGAGCGCCACGCCCTGGCCGAACTCCTCGGTGCAGACCGCCTTCCGGCCGCCGAGTGCAGCATCAAGCTGGCGGCGGTCCGCGAGGCGATCCTGCCGCACACCCTCGAAGCCGCGCTCGCCGAACTCGTCGGACCGATCGACAACGCTGCGCAGCAACGGGAAAAATACACCGCTGAACGCGACGCGCTCTGGTCCTGGCTTGAGTCGCACCCGCTCCTGACCGACCGACCCGCGCTCCGCGGTTGGGCTGCCCGACTCCGGGCCGAACCGCCTATCGGCGTCTACAGCGAAAAGCGCGAGCTCATCAGCCGCGCCATTTCGGTACTCCAATCCCTTCCCGCCGAACGGCTCCCATTGCCGGTCCTCGCGCAGCGCACGCTCGGGGATCCGCACGCCCTCGACCTCGGCCGCCTCCCCAGTCTCGTTCTCCGCGCCATTGCCTCCGAAACCGGCGCCCCGGTACCGACCGATGCTGAACAGCGCCGCCGCACCTGGGAATCGGCCGGAATCATCTGCGACGAGCTCTCCTCGACAGTCCTCGTCGCCGGCCTCGCCCCAGAGGGAGACTCGCTCCTGGCCTGCATCCTCCGAGCCGCCCGTTCGGAAGGGCAGGCAGTACCGGTCACACTCGCGCAGATGCGAAAGGCCCCAGACTGCTTTGCACCTGGTGGAACTGTGGTCTCGGTGGTCGAGAATCCGTCGATCATGCAGGCTGCCCTGGACCGCTTCGGCGACACGGTCCCGCCTCTCATCTGCGTCTCGGGCAGACTGCACATCGCCGCCCGCATCCTGTTGCGATCCCTCACCGAATCCGGCGCGCAGCTCCGCTACCACGGGGACTTCGACCCGGCGGGCATCAGCATCGCCGCCGACGTAGTCGGCAATCTGGGCGCCCGCCCCTGGCACATGGGGACCGCGGATTACCTGGAAGCCCTTGTGCCTGGTCCGGTGATCGATGCAGCCTTGGTACCTCCGACCCCTTGGGATGTGGCGTTGCAGGAAACGATGCGCCGCGAAAGGTTCGCAGTCTACGAGGAAGCCGTGATCGAGACACTGCTCGAGGACCTTCGCCAGTGAAGCAGGGCTTCGCTCGACCATCGTCGCCGCTGACTTGACCACCGATCTCGGCACCTGTCCTTAACGCGAGGGAGGCACTGATTCTCGAAGTGTTGGATACGGTTCCGGTTGGATGCGCCCTTCAGCGGTCCTCTTCGCCGGACTCGTCGAACACCCAGAGGTCGTCGCCCTTGCCCATCCCCGGAGGGAGCGGAACCTCCGGCAGGATCAGCCGCTCCACCAGCGCGATGTCCCCGGTAGCGGTGCTCCCGATCAAGGGGTAGGAGAGTTCCGACTTGAGTTTCCGAGCGTCCATGCGGTACAACAGGAACCAGGTTTTCGGCCGCTTCCATCCGGCCGAATCGGGATAGTGGTCGTGGAGCGACTCCTCGCTATTCTGCTCGATCAGCCTGTGCCGGGCTGCACCTCCGGGCCTTTCCGGCGCGGACCGCGCGATCGGGTCGGGATCGCCGGTGGACAGGTTCCCGGTGACGTGCAGGACGCGCACGCCCAGCTCCTCGTTCCACACGCATTGCTGGTTGTGGGGTCGACCGCCTCGCCATCCCGATGCCTTCAGGGTTTCCTGCAGTTTGCGACCAATCCGCGAATAGAGCAGGACGCCCTTGCAGAAGCCGGCGTCGTGATCGTTGCACCCGCTGGCCTCGTCGAGTCCGTATTTGAAGGCGTCTTCGAGGACCGGCCACTCGAGTCCGAGCGAATCGAGACGGGAGTGAACGGCTTCGTCGGAGTGGATCTGGGCAGTGGCCATGGATTGCTCCTGTCATCACGGAACGTTCCGACATAACCCCACCACGTAATATCGTACGGGTATTTTGTGTTGCGCCGCAAGCACGCTCGTCGACGGGCGGGCGAACCGGTCATCCGGCGCAGGTACTGCGGAGTCGTGCCTGCGGCGTGCCAGAGGTGGATTCCGTGGCCGAGGACAGGCGCTTGCAGGTCACCTGGCGCACGTGAGAACGACTGCTGGAGAGAGCGAGTCGAACCTCCGAGATTGCCTACGCCACGAAGGCTCGGGGCCGATCGAGTGTTGCCTGAGCAGCCACCGGGTTTGCGAGTCGAGCCGAAAGTGTCTGCGTTGCAAGTGCCTCTGGGAGCGCGTCACTGAATTTAAGACCGCGTACAGCCGCCGGATCCGGAATTGGATTTGCGAGGTTCACCGAGGCCAACGCCCTCGACAACTCACTGGTCGGGATCTCACCTGAGAGCCTGAAACAGAAGTCGGAGACGCCGTCGGTGTGCGCGAAGCGGCCGAGAGACGCCTGCAACGTCAGGTTCGCGCGGTACCCCGCCCAAGTCCACCACCGGAGTTCCGCCCCCTCCCTGCGGATGACGAGCCGGTTCCGGTCAACGTGCGTCTCGTGCCGTTCGCGGGCGTCGGCGAGCGCGTCGACCGCACGCTTCGTAAGGCTTACCGGCGGGTCCTCGCCGAGGAGGACTTCACGGATCGCCTGGTTCAGCTCGAAGGACTTCCCGGTGGCGAGGCCGATGGAACTCCACTTCGCATTGCCTTCGCCTTCGACCGGTTCGACATAGCAGAGCCGCCGCCGCCAGTCGATGTGCCCCGGTAGCCAGGTGCGGCCCGCGAGCAGGATGAGACGAGGCCCGTGGCCCTCATCTGAGATCAGGACTGAGGGGTCGATCTTGCCGATCTCCTCGCGGCCGTGCATCACCGTGAACTCCGGCGGCGCGCAGAAGACCGCAGTGAGATCTGCGAAGTGCCTGGTCCCGAAACGCTTTTCGGCACTCGGGCCGATGAACAGCATGCCTCCGTCGGATTCGAGGAAGCCTTCGGTGACGAGGTGGTCGAGGATCGGCTGCGCCTCGGCAGTGAAAGGTTCGAGCCCGTTCCAGGCACCACCCCAGCGATGGTCGCCGATCCGCTTCTCCTGCAAGCACAATGCCAGAATCTGCTGGGCCACGATGTGGTTCGGCATCGGTGGGGCCTGCACCGGCTCCACCCAATGGCTCCCCCACAGCCGCAGAAGGCCTGCAGCGTCCAGCAGACCGCGACGATCAATGGCCAGGAATAGGCAATTGCGGCGAGCTCCAGATCGTCGCCCGGTCCGACCGAGTCGCTGCAGGAATGACGCGACGGTGGAGGGAGCGTTGATCTGAATGACCCGGTCGAGGTCACCTACGTCGATGCCGAGTTCCAGAGTCGACGTGGCGACGATGACGCAGTCGCGGGCTTCTGCGAATGCCTGTTCGGCACGTCTCCGCTCGTCGACGGACAGCGACGAGTGCGAGAGAAACGTCGTGACACCGCGTTCACGCAGCCACCCCGCGAGCTGCTCGACGAGCTTTCGCGAGTCGCAGAACACCAGCCGCTTCTCGCCTTTATGAAGCGCCGCGATGACCTTGGCGGCGTTCGCAATCGATCCGACATAGTCGAGTTCGACATCCCCGCCGGGTGGGACGGAAGGTACTGCGGCTCCGGGCAGCGCGATTCCTGGGGCGATGACTCGGCCGGGGCGTTTACCCGCGCTGGAACCTTGCAGCCAGGTGAGCAGGACTTCAGGATTGCCGATGGTGGCCGAAGCGCCGATGCGCTGTAGCGGCCTCCCTGCGAGCCGAGAGAGACGCTTGAGTACCGCCCGCAGATGCCAGCCGCGATCGTCTGCCGCGAACGCATGGACCTCGTCAACGACGACGGCCCGCAAGTCAACGAAGAAGTCGGTATCCGTCTTGACCGAGATCAGGAGCCCTTCCAGACTCTCGGGGGTGGTCAAGAGAATGTCCGGCGGCTCGGAGCGGATTCGGCTCTTCGCACCAGCGCCGATGTCGCCGTGCCACAGCCCGACCGTGCGGCCCATCCACCCCGCATACGCCTCCAGTCGCGGCAAGAGGTTGTTCAACAGCGCTTTGATCGGGCAGAGATAGATGACGCTGAGACCCTTCCAGTCTTCGCTCACCATTGCACTGATCAAAGGGAAGGACGACGCTTCGGTCTTGCCTCCTGCGGTGGGCGCCAGCAGGATCGCGTCCTCACCGTCGAGGATCGGCCCGATCGCCTCCTCCTGCAGCGGCCGCAGTCCCGGCCACCCGAGTGTGCAGCAGGCCGGGGTGGAGCCGTTCCACATTCATAGCTGCAGGTCCACATCTCCGGCAGAGACGGAGTTGCGCTCCATCTCGTTCAGCTCGTGGCCCTGAAGGGTGAGCCGGTAGTCCTTCCTGGGCTCGAAGTCCTCGAACTGATCCACACGGTCGAGTACGTCCTCGACGAGTTTGCGGAGGAACAGCCGCGGCGCGATGCCCACCTTGCCGCCGAGTCCACCGGTCACCGCGCGAGCGAGCTCACCGATGTACTGGACGTCCACGACCGTGCGGACACGAGGTGAGGCGTCGATGGCATAAAGGTCCCGGACTGCCCGACCGAGCAGCTCCAACCGCTCGAGATCGAAGCCGTGCAGGCGGATCTGGACCGCCTTCGGATTGTCGAACCGCGGATCCGCGAAGTTCACCGCCAGCCGCTGAGCGAGTGCGGGCGCCCGCTGCACTCCTTGCGTGCCGTCGTAGAAGGCCGGCGTCCCGGTGATGAGGAGGTACAGCCCGGGGAATCGTCCCTGGTCGACCTCGTCCATCAACTGCCGCAACGCGTTCAGGCTCTTCTCCCGTACGTCGCTGCGCATTCGTTGCAGCGTCTCGATCTCATCGAACACGACCAGCAGACCGGGAAGACCGGAGTCGCGGAGGACGGTGAGCAGCCCTTGGAGGAACCCGAGCGCCAAGAAATGGTCGAGGTCGCCCTTGACTCCGGCGGCCCGTTTCACTCCCGCCGCCACGTTGGGTTGCCCGCCGACCCAGGCTAGGAGCCCCTCGGCGAGGGCGTCGTTCCCGTCGATCCGCGCGGTCCGATAGGCGCACAGCGCCGCCGAGAACGCGGGTGTCGAGCGGGCGACGTCCGCTAGGCGCTTTTCGGCCAGGGCGTCAACGGCTTCCGCGAGTTCTCGTCGAGGCTCGTCTGAGTTTTCAGCCCTTCCCGGCCGTAGACCTTCGCGCGCTGGATCTGGTCGAACTCGCAGACAAGGTAGGGGGCGGAGAGGAACACCGCGGCATCGAGGAACGGGATGTCGTCCTTGTCCCGGCCGAGGACCCGCTTGAGTTGGCCCTTCAGCTCCTTGGACTTCTGGTCGGTCAGGTGGAGCGGGTTGCTGATGGTGCCGTCACCGTCGAAGGACCAGGTCTGGCCGGAGTTGCGGGCCTTGCCGCGGTGGGCTTTCAGTTCAAGGAGGAAGAAGCCTGCAGGGACTGCGATGAGCAGGTCGCATTCGCGGACGGCGCCGTTGGGACCGGTGAAGCTGAATCGCTGGCGGGCGTAATAGGGGATCGGAAGCGCATCGAGAGCGTTCTTGATGTGGTCGAGGCCCTCCTGCTCCCATGGGAACTTGGAGCGCTCGCCCTCCCAGATCTGCTTCACCACATTCACATCCTCCTGCTCCACTACCCCGCCGTACTACCTTGCCACGGACTCGATGACCGTGTGTGACGGCCCAGGCCTGGGGTAGGGGCATATATATGACGCTTTTGCGCCCGGCGACCTGCGGCGATCGTGTCAGGGCGAGGAAAGCGCGTGATCTGTTCACGCGATGGGCTGACCGATGGTTGCCACCTCTTGCCTTCGTCTGCTTGATCGTGCTGGAGTGAATCATGGCGAAACCGAAAAAGCCGAAACTCTGGGACAGCCGAAAGCCTGGGCGACAGGTGTTCTTCCAGACGGGGCAGATCGGAAGCGACTACGACCGGAACCTCGACAAATCCATCAAGAATCCGGTTCCCCCGCCGATCTGGATCCGGCGGCTCGGCCTGCAGACCTGGGAGGGGCTCCGAAACGAGAGTCCGGACGGACTGCTCTTCGCGTGGGGCGCGGAACTGGGGGAAGAGGGCGACAACCTCAGTGCCTTCAAGCTCATGACCCCTGGAGACCAGCTCTTCCAGCTCCTGGGGCCGACGCTCGTGGTGGGGACTCGGATCAGGGGGACATGGCGTAGTTCCAGGCTCTCCGAGGAAATCTGGGGCATGCCCGACTGGGAGCTCGTCTATGCCCTGGACAACCCCGTGCCCTATCACATCCCGAAAACTGACATCCTCGCGGCTCTGGATTACGGTGCGGGCAGCATCCGGGGTCTGATGCGCGCGGCCGATGAAGCCAACGTGCCGAAGTTTCGAAGGCTTCTGAAGAAGCGAGGCGGCCTGCCGTAGCCGAGCCTGGTTGCTCTGCGGCGCAATCGATTCGCATGACGGTCGGATATCCGACACAAAGAGTTACGCGCAGCGCAAGTGAGTCGATCTTGTATCGAAGTGCGCAAGATGACTACAATCCGTGAGCATGACGGACCTCGATGAAGATCTGCCTCCAGGGCCGCCTCCGCTCATGGAACTCGCGCGACAGCTCGTCACCGAGCGAACCCGACCTCGCCAATACCTTCCGAAGGGGTACCAGAAGACTGAGATCCCCAGGGACATCTGCTCGACGAAAACCTTGGGGCGCTTGGAATCCGGGCGGTACCGCAGTGTCAATCTCGGCACGGTGCTCAAGCTGTTGCGCTTCTACCAGACGCCACATCAACAGGCCGATCACATTGCGCGCCTTGCTGAGGCGTCGAAGGCGCACGACTGGTCCAGTCACTACGCGACGGTCCTTGAAGACCGAGGCTGGTACTATCAGCAATGCGAGGACAGTGCGAGTTACATGCTGTTTCACTCGTTCTCGGCGCTGCCCTCCCTGATTCAGAGTCCGGCCTATTACCGGATGATCCGGGACACGACTGAGGTTGTCTTCGAGGGTGAGTTTGACTGGGCCGAGGGCCTGGAGTTTCGGATGGCTCGTCGAGAGCGGTGGATCAGCTCTGCGCGTCCGGCCCAGTTCCTCATCGGTGAGGCCACCTTGGCGCTGGATCTTGGGGAGGAGAAGGGCGAGATCCTGGCGGATCTTCGCCAGGTGGCGATGCTTCCGTTCGCGGATGTGCGAGTTATACCGTTCAGCGCGGGGCGCTACGACCTCAAGAGCTGGTCCCTCAACCTGCTTGAATACGATGACGGAGAAGAAACCGTGATCAACGTCGAGTCGCCTCGAGGATCCGGCTTCGTCCCTTTCGATTCGGCGCGAGGTAGGTTCTTCAGCGGTGCCGCCAAGGTGGCATCGGGCAAGTCGATCGCATTGGAGGACTTCCTACAGTGAGCAACACGAGCAACACAGGGTCTTGGCGCAAATCGAGTCGCAGCGGCGGTAACCAGGACAATAACTGCGTCGAGGTGCGCCTCAACGACGGCGCCCCCCAAGTCTCGGACAGCAAGCTCGCCGACGACCGACCCATCCTCACCCTCACGCCCGCAAGCTATAACGGCCTGCTGGCGTGGGTGAAGGACCACGGCTGACTGCAGGCCGTGTGGCGGCGTCCCGGCGTGGAGGCTCGAGGGTCGTCAGCCGATTCATTCCGAATACCGAACGCAGCGGCGGGCTCCGGCTTGCCGCTCGTTCATTTCCAAGCACAGCAGGCACATCGAACCTGAGCCGTTGTACGAGCGAGCACATGCGCGAACACCGGCTCAGAGGCCAGTTCGACACGGCCGCCGCCCGTTGGGTGCGGCCCGATGCAGACGAGGCCACCCAGGCGTCATCGAGATCGGCTTGCCGACAACGGTTTGGGTTGCCATGCGCGAGAAATCACCTGTCAGGTTGTCTCTTCGCCACGTGGTCCTCCTGGCGACACTTCTCGAGCCTGGGAGGCGGTCCCTAACATGGCGTCATGGCACTCGCGTTGGTCGGGATCATCACCACCCTTGTCGCTGCCGTGATCGCGGCATGGGCGGCACTCCGCGCCCGGGTCCCGGTCCGATCCAACTTGGAGCTGGTGGCGCTCACGATCGTATCTCAGAGCCAAGACACGTCACCGTATGCGATCGGGCCGGTCACCGTCGATGTGATGGTGCGCAACCTGGGTGGACAGCCGGCAGTGGTCAAACAGGTCCGGATCTGCGTGGAACAGGCGATGTTCTTGCCAGACTGGACACCACCAGTTACATCGTCATCGCTATTGCCTGTCTTCAGTGCACCCCTCCGCTCATCCCAGTCGTACGAAACACGGTTGCCGCCGCCGCACAAAGCCATCGGCCACAGCATCGACCTGCCCGTCGCCCAGTCCATTGCCGCCGGAGAGGCTGATCGGTTCCAGGTCGAGCTCACCATCGACACGTACGCCTACGAAGCGATCTATCTGCTCAGAATGAGCCTGGTCTACAACGGCGACGACGAGCACCTCGAGCTGCCGTTGACAGTGGTCGGATCCGGTAGGAACGTCCCGGTGGCCTCGCCCGAGCGCGTCCACGCCGACATCCAACGGTTCCTCGACGAGGTCGAACAGATCCGGCGTCTGGCTGCGTCCGTGCCCGGACCGGACCCGGAATCTGAAGCATTCGCGGCGTCGATGCTGCTGCCCTGGAAGGACGGTCTGCTCCGCCATCCGGATATCAATTCGTGGGCACACCCTGTCGAATCCGGACCGGTCATGGACGATTATCGAACGTCGATACGCGGCAAGAACGTGTACGTCGCCGTTGGGATCAGCAATCCGAAGCGGGTCGTTTTGGAGAGTCTCGAGGAGCTCGGCGACCGGTACCGCTCCTTGGCGGACATGATCGAAGTCGCCCAGATTCGCCACCAACCGCTGTCGGACGCGCTGCCGCTGTTGCGCTGCACGCTGGCCGCGCTGCCGCAGCAACGAATCTCGTACGACGCTCCGGGAGCTCGTGACGGCCAGGCAACACAATCGAGCAGCATTTAGTGGCATAGATGGCCTGATATCTGCTGGCGGCGGCGAGCCGAACCGTCGCGCTTGCATTTGAGGAACTGCCGCTATCGCGAGACGGCGTGCGCCTGCCACGGCGTGAGAACGGATGCGAACCGGCAGGTCAACGCGCTCTGGAATGCCATTGGATTGAGAACATACAGCCGCAAGGCTCCCCCGCTTGCCGGCCCGTTCCGAAGGCGGCCACCTGGACGGGACACCGAGAAGTCGGATTTTGTCCCTTCCGTATGCCGTGATCGACGGGAGCCCGCGACCTACGGCATCCTCGCCGGTCAGTTCTCGTCCTTGTCCCCGTGTTTCCCCAGCTCTTAGGCTTGTACCAACGCTCCGCCGCAAAGGTGCGGAGTCCTAAAGCGACCGTTATCAGGTCGTGGGGGAGGACACGGCATGAGCCGACGACAGCGTCCGCCGCTTGTACCTGGCCGGGTCTACGGCGAGTTCGTCAACGCGAACGGGACCATGTTCGTGCTGCGCGCCAGTGCGAGCGGCCGGCGTCTGAACCTGTGCCTGCATCACGACGAAGGCCCGCAGATTGCCTTGGTCTGCAATCCAGCCGCTCCGGCAGACCGGTTCATCAGGTGGCAAGGCCGCTTGTGGTCCTCGAATCCAACCGACTGGAAGCAGGAAGTGAAGCGGCTCGCCTTCGCGGCCGTCGATGCGGCCCTTGCCTCCTCGCGGACTACGGAGGCCCGGTCGTGAACGACTTCAGTGACCTGGTGCTGCGCAGCGTCTTCGTCACACGCCTGCCGGTACCCGGCCGCCACGCCCCTCCCACTTACAAAGCCGTCGTCTTCCATGAGCTTCACTCCGACACCGTCGACCGCCAGGGCAGGGTGGAGCCCCGGCGTTTCGTCACGGTGTCCTGCTGCCTCTGCCCGGCCGCGATCCGTCTCTCCGCTTCCGGTTACGGAGAGATGGCGCGCCGGGCAGAGGCGGCCGGGTGGCATTACACGCCAGGGCTTCACCTCCACGAACGCGCCTGGTGTCCCGAGTGCCGCCCGAACGCCGGGAGGGCCGTCGCCTGAACGCTCGACACGACCCTCTCCCGGCGGGGCCGACCGCCGCTCCGTTGCATTCGCACGGCGGTCGGCCCGTTCCCGGCACGACTTCTCAAGCACGGCCCGCGGCGCTGCCGCTCGGCTCGGTCGCGATCGACGGGCGGTTGGTCGAACTGGTGTGGCTCACGCTCTCCGACTCGATCCTGGTCGGCTTCCCCGATATCGAGCCCAAGCGGATCGGCACCGTGGTCATGCGGGAGAGCGGCCCGGGATTCGTTGCGCAACCCGGGCATCTCGACTGGCTGCGTTACAAGGATCGCGAGGCGCGCCTACTCCATGCAGCCGTGCTCCTCCGATCGCGGCGAACATGACCAACGAGTACGCCGCGATCGGTGAAACCAGGTGCGCCCGGCGTCTGCTGCCCGCTTTGCTCCCCCATATGGCGAGCAAAGCGGGTTACGAGTCGCCGTAGTACGTCTGGATAGCCTTGACCTGGTTGACCCAGAACTCCATTTTGTCGAAGTCGGAAGCGTTGGGCTTGAGAAGGTCGAGTTCTGTCGCGAGCTTGTAGAACCCTGCGCCCGGATCCCCGCCCTTGGTGTGCACCAATGCCGAGATCATGAAGTGACGCGTGTCCGGGTTGTCTTCCCGGAGGCGGTCGGTGATCAGCCCGAGGACTTGACCGAAGGCGTAGCGGCCTTCGTCGCTGGAGAGGTTGAAGCGGCTGCCCAGGAGGGTGTTGAAGTCGGAGTAAGTGATCGGTTCGGGGTGGTGAACCAGATGGTCCAAGCCGTTCTCGATGAGTTTCACCGGGTCGTTCGAATCGGTCATCGTCTGCTTGCTCCATTTCTGCGAGGTCTGCTGCGGGGGTGAGCTGTGTGAGAGTGGTCGACTACGCCTGCAAGCCTTTGTGTTGTGAGAGTTCGTGATCCTCGGCCGAGGCATCGACGACCCCCAGCGCCGCCAACAGGGAGCCGGCATCCCAGTCGGACTCTCGGCGGGCTGTCCAGCCTGCATCGGCGTACGCCCGCTTCGCATCGTCCGCATCGTCAGAGGACAACGTGTCGGACAGGATCGCCACTCGCTTCTCGCGCCAGGCGAGCTGCGCTCGGTGGGTCGGCACGTATTTCACCTGGGCTCGCGCCAGCGGGCCGCCGGCGCGGTGGAAGGCGTCCACGGCCGTCTTGATTTCCGGATCGAGTCGATCGACGCCTCCCGGCAGATCCTGCTGCTCCTTGACTGTGAGCGGAAGTGGCACCGGCATCGGATCGACCAGGGCACGGAGCGCTGCGCGGAGGCGACTGTCTTCGGCGTAGATCACGGCGCCTCGTTGTCCTCGAGTCATGAGGACGTAGTAGGCGTTCCGGATCAGTTTCATCGCCTCCTTCTGCCTCTCCGGGTCGTCGGCGTAGTTCGGAAGGTCGAGGTTCTTCTCCAGCACCGGCACGGTGCCTTCACCGTCCCAGACCAGGTCGGTTCCGATGATGACGCCGGTCCATTCCCATTCGAGGCCCTGCGAGGTGTGGATGCACCCGATTTGCTCGAAGCCGCCCTTCTGCCACGCCCATTCAGAGGACTTCGGTCCTTCGTCGGACCCGGTCTTGAGGTTCCACTTCCTGGTCCAGTCGCCGATCTTGAGGAAGTCCCATTTGATCCCGTCCTTGTCCTTCTTGTCCGACCACTTCCAACAGAATCCTGCCGTGATCCGATACCGCTCCTGGTCGCCTGCCCGCTCCTTCAGGATCTGCTCGACCTCCTCGGGCCGTTCGGCGATCCAGAGCTCGAAGTCCTCCCGCTGCTCCCAGCGTCCAGGCGGCGAGTCCTCGAGTCCGACCAGCCTGCGGGTCCAGTCGACGTACGCATCGACGCCGCCGGAGCGGAACTGCGTGGTGAGTTCGATTTCAGAGACGAGGACATTGCGACCCTCGAGCTCCTTGCGAAGACGCTCCACGGTCCCGATCTCCTTCATCTTGACCTGTTGGTCATCATCGATGAAGAACACGTGCAGGTTCGTCACGGCGAGAATGTCCTCGATCTGCGGTCCGATCCCCTGAACGGTTCGCTCGCGCGTCCACTCCTCGAGCCGGTGTGCTTCGTCGCAGATGGAGAGGGCGATGTTCTCGGGCGCCTGACGTAGCCGCACGTACTTGCCGCGCGGGCTCACGAAAATGCGCTCGGCGACGTTCTTCTTCAATCCCGAGTGGGCGATGAGGCCGTTCCGGAACGCCGTGTGCCAGACCTGGTAGTACACTCCTCGCTGCTTGAGGAAGTACTCGCCTGCGAGCTTCAAGGCGACAGCGGTCTTGCCCGTTCCAGGTTTTCCCCGGACGATGACCGCCGCCTTCTGGCTGGTCAGTGCGGCCTCGTGCAATGCGTCGAACACCATTTCATAGGCCAACTTCTGCTCTTCGAGCAGTACGAATCGGTCCTTGGCGCCTGCGCGGAACTCTGCATTGATCCGACTGAGCAGTCCGTCGGAGACACGAGGGCGAGAGGTGCGCAGCAGCCGGGCCGCATCTGCGCTGCTACCGGTGCCGAAGATCCTGTGAAGGTAGGTCGTGAACTCGGCGCGCTCATCGGCGCCGAACATGTACGACCCGGCTCCATCTCGAACCTGTCGTAGCCGTTCGATGAACGCACTGGTCGCATTATGCAGGTACGCGGCTCCGTAGAGGGGTCCTGATCCCAGTACGCCGTAGGCGTCGGCGAGGTACTCCATGTAGTTCCGCGTCTGTTTCCACGGGTGCATCTTCCAGTTCGGGTCTCCGCTCTTGTGGCTGATATCGACCATGCCGTCGCCCTGTTGAACCGGAAAATCGGTCCACTGCTTGAGTTCCACCACCATGTAGGCCGGCTTGCCGGATTCCTTGCTCGGGCCGGCGAGGACGACATCGGCGCACCGGTTCGAGGGCGGCATCGTGAATTCGATGAACATGGCCAAGTTGCCCAGGCCCGCTTCCTCGAGTGCATTCGCCAGTGCGGGGAGGCTTTGATTCCAGGAGTTGATCTCGCCGGGCTGCGGCTTCTTGGCGCCGCGTGTCTTGAACTTGGTGGTCAGCACCTGTCCGAGGCGCTTGTCGTTGGCGGTGTTGCCGAATTCCTGCAGGAGCGCAGAGGCGGTGCGCTCGAAATATGCGGACAAGAAGGGGTCCCCTGATACACGAGTTGCTCGTGTGGATTGGGGGACATATCCGAGCGTCGGAGACCGGGGAAGTCCGTCGTACCACTCTTACTGGGGGATAAGCCTAATGGATCCACGCACTCCGCACGCCCCTCAATCGGGAAGGATCGGGACTTGCATAAGCGAGGTCAGGAACCGCTGCGTCTCCGGGTCGGTCGAGTAGATCAGCGTGCCTCGCAGGCCCCGAGTCAGCAGCACCTTGTAGGTGTTCCGGATCAGCCGGTCGGCTTCCTCGTCCGTGGTCTGACGCTTGAGCGCCGGGTCCTTGCTCGCGCTGCGGTCGGTCACGAGACGCCCGTCCCGATACAGAAGGTCAGGGCCGATGATGACGCCGCTGTAGTCGTATTCGAACCCCTGGGCGGTGTACACGCATCCGACCTGCCCGAACCCGCCTTCCCTTGTCGCCCACAGTGACGACGACGGGGCGTCGCCGACCGAGCGTTCGCTCTTGACGTTCCACGGACGCGACCAGTCGTCGATGACGACGTCCGGCACCAAAGTGTCGTCCTCATTCGGGTCCGACCACTTCCAGCAGTACCCGGCGGCCATCCGTGCCGAGTACCCCTCGTCCAGCCGAGCCGCCAGGCGTGTCTCGAGGTCCCAGGGTGAACCGGCGGTCGCGACCTCGAAGCGGTCGTCGCCTTCCCAAGCGACCGGGCCGTCTCCCTCCAGCCCGAGCAGCCGCAGCACCCAGCGCTCGTACAGGAGGCTTCCGCCGCAGCGGTACTGGTCGACCAGGTCGATGTGGTGAACCTTGAAGCCCTTGAGCTTCGCGTACGTCTCGATGTCGGCGACCGACCCGATCTCGCCCGGGCGCACTACCTGGTGCTCGTCGAGCAGGAACACGGGAACCCGGGCAGCGCTCACGAGCTCGTCGATCTGCAGGCGTCCGTTGCGGTCGTCCTTCTTGGTGAAGCGGTTCGCCGAGGTCTCTCGAATGCGGTGCGCCTCGTCGCAGATGAGCACGTCCAGCACATTGCGGTCGGACTTCATGAAGCTGTTGAAGTACTTGAACATGCTCTTCAGCCGCGTCGAGCCGCGTGCGACATGCTTGCGCATCGTCTCGGTGAACGACTTCGACCCGGTCGCGTGCAGCACGCTGAACTGCTCCTCGGCCAATCTCGCCAGCAGCGCGATCGCGATGACGCTTTTGCCCGACCCCGGTCCGCCCGAAACCACCACGACCTCCTTCGAGTCGGCGTTCCAGGACTTCTTGACCAGGTGCAAGACGAGATCGAACGCGGTCCGTTGCTCGTCCAACAGCACGAACTGGTCCCGGTTTCGCAACTCGTCTGCCGCATGGGCCAGGAGCTGCTTCGAGGGCCCGATCCGGGCGTTCTCCAGGCGGTCCGCCGCCTCGGCCCCCGGTTCGTCCGCAAAGGTGCTCCGCAGATAGTCGAGGAATTCGGCGCGCCTGCTGCGTGTGAACAGCCGGGTGCGGGCATCCCCGGGCAGGTCGAACAAGTCGAAGACATCGCCGTGGGCGGCGTTATGCAGGTACGCGACGGCGCCCACGACGGCGGGGTCCAACCCCATGGTGAAGTCGACCAGGTAGTCGCGGTAGCCGGCAGCCTGCACCATCGGATGCAGTCGGGGCTTCGATCCCAGACCCGGCACGAGCACAAGTTCGGGATCCTCTTCGAAGAGTTCCGCCTCGCTCCACTGCTTGAGCTCGACCACCACGAACCGATCGGTACCGTCGTGCCCGACGCCCGTGAGGATGGCGTCCACCCGTCTGCTGGTGAGCGGCAGCCGATGTTCGATCAGCACCTCGACCTTGCCCAGACCCGCGTCGAGGAGGTCCTGGGCGAGGACCGGAAGGCTTCGGTCCCAGGAGCGCTGCTCGCTTTTCGAAGGCTGCGTACCGAAATGGCGGAAGTACTGCTCCGACAGCGACACGCTTATCTGACCATCCGGGAACACCGCGTCGACACGGGCCAGGCTTTGCGCGGACATGCGCATGACAGCCACAGGCAATCCCCCAAGGCACACGAGAAGCTCGCGTGGCATGGGGGCATGTCCGCGCAGAGCGGAAGCCCGGCGGGCCACAACATGGAACGGACCGAGTCTACTGTCCGCACTCGTGCGGCCTGAATGCCGTTGAGCGGTCGCCGAATGCCAGAGCCGTTGCCGCAGCGGTCGATCCACGACCAGCCGACGGCCAACGAGGTTGAACAAGGTGATTCGAAGTTCGATCCTGCGGATCTACCCGGTTCATGGGAGAACGGTGCAGGAGCGCTCGCTACTGCTCCGCTCGAACCCCTTACCTCCGACCAGTGGCACCTGAGCGTTCGGCCGTTCACGGGCCTTCAGCGAGAACATCGCTACGCCCCAAACGGCTACACTGAGTCTCCTGTGTGCCGCCGGACCCCTGGAAGGCCATGCCCTCGACACCCGCACCCCTCGACAAGCGGAAGATCGGCGAGTACGCCCGCTCGCAGTCAGCCCACGCCCGCAACATCCTGCTTCAGTACGACCGGCTCGCCGCCGCCCCGGCGCAGCTGCGCGCCGCCGTCCGCGACCAGTACGCCGTCCTCGCCCGCGAGGAGGTCGCCGAGCGCCTCGCGAAGATGCCCACCGGCGACCTCAAGAAGGTCGCGAAAGGCATGCGCCTGGGGAAGCTGGAGCAGGCCGGATTCAGCACCGTCGCCCTGATCCGCAGCGCCTCCCACCACCGGCTCCAGCAGGTACCCGGTGTCGGGGCGCAGACCGTCGAAGAAGTCAAAGCCGCCGCCGACCTCCTGGCCGAGCGCGCCGCCGCCGACACGCGCCCCCGCCTCGACCCGGTCCGCAAGGACCCCCGCCACACCAGAATCCTGGCGACCCTGGCCGCCGAGCGGGCCGCCGGAGCCGCCGCAGACGGACTGCGAGACGCCGTCCAGCGCTTCAAAACCCGCACCGCGCCGCACATCGCCGCCGCCGACCGCGCCGCCAGCAAGACCGCGATGTTCTGGTCCGGCCGCAAGCGCAAAGCCGAAGCGCTCGCCGGCCTCGACGCGCTCGAAGCGGTCATCGCCGACTTCGAGACCGGCTCACTCGTCCGCAGTCTCGCGGAAGCGCTCGAACGCGCCGACCCCGGCCGCTGGTCCGCCGACGAGCTCTGGCGCGACTTCGAACTCCAGGCCGCGAACGTCAACACGTCGCTCGCGAAGATCACCGGCGCCGACATCGAGGACGCCGCGCGCCGAGGACTTCGTCAGTCCCGAACTACGCCAGAAGATCGAGGCGCTGCCGTTCGACGCCAGCCTCATGCGCACCGACCTCCGCTTCTACCAGCTGTTCGGAGCGAAGTACACGATCCACCAGGAGCAGGCGATCATCGGCGACGAGATGGGCCTGGGCAAGACCATCCAGGCCCTCGCGGTCGCCGCGCACCTCGCCGCGAAAGGTCAGCGACGCTTCCTTGTCGTTTGCCCTGCCAGCGTGGTCCCGAACTGGCTCAACGAGATCCGCAAACACACCCGCCTGGCGTCGTTCAGCCTCCACGGCACCGGCCGTGAAGCCGAGGCCCGCAAATGGCTGCACCGCGGCGGCATCGCGGTCACCACGTTCAACACCATCGACCGACTGGAGACGCTGCGCCGCCACGCGGACGCCGAGACCGCGCTCCTCGTAGTCGACGAGGCCCACTACATCAAGAACCCGGGCACGAAACGCACCCAGGCCGTCAGGGCCGCCATCGGCCGGTCCCAGCGGACCCTGTTCCTCTCCGGCACTCCGATGGAGAACCGGGTCGAGGAGTTCCAGGCGCTCATCGGGTATCTCCGGCCCGACATCGCCAGGCGGGTCGACGCGGGTGACGCCGTGGTCGGGGCCAGGGCATTCCGCCGCCTGGTCGCCCCGGTGTACCTGCGGCGCAACCAGGAAGACGTGCTCACCGAACTGCCCGAGAAGATCGAGGTCGAGGAGTGGGTGCAGTTCACCGGGGACGACGCGAACGCCTACCGCGACCAGGTGCGGGCGCGGAACCTCATGGGCATGCGACAAGCCTCCTCGGCTATGCCCGGCACCGCGAAACTGGACCGGCTGGCGGAGCTCGTCGAAGACGCAGGTGCTGAAGGCCAGAAGGTCATCGTATTCTCGTACTTCCTCGACGTCCTCGCCGCCGCCGGGTCCAGGCTCGGCAATCTCGCGATCGGCCCGATCACCGGGAGCGTTCCTGCACGGAAGCGCCAGGACATGATCGACGACTTCACCCGCCGCGAAGGCCCGGCGGTGATCCTGGCACAGATCGAAGCGGGCGGAGTCGGCCTGAACATCCAGGCCGCGTCAGTCGTAATCATCGCCGAACCGCAGTGGAAGCCGAGCGTCGAGCAGCAGGCGATCGCCCGCGCCCACCGGATGGGCCAGACCCGACGCGTCCAAGTGCATCGCCTGCTCGCCAAAGACGGCGTGGACGAGCGCATCCGGGAAGTCCAGGAGCAGAAGCAGCTCCTGTTCGAGCACTACGCGCGGCAGAGCGACGCGAAATCCACCGACGGCATGGCCACCGACACCGGCATCGCCCGCCCCGCCCCGCTCGACGACGACTCGATCCCGCTGGAACAGCGGATCATCGTGGCGGAACGGGCCCGACTCGGCCTCTGACGACTATGCCGACACAGCAGAAAAAGCCAGGTCCGAAGACCTGGCTCTCATTGGTGCGCCGCGAGGGATTCGAACCCCCAACCTTCTGATCCGTAGTCAGATGCTCTATCCGTTGAGCTAGCGGCGCAGGTCGGCTTGATCGTTTCGATCAGGACCGGGCATAACCTTACCTGGGTCGAAAACGAATCTGCAACCGGGTGTGATGTTGTGTCCTGGGCCATTAGTCCTGTCGTGGTCCAACCAACACGCCGCCCGACAGCCGCCTTGGTCCAACTAACACACCACGTCTCAGCAGTTGTCGAGGACCGTCTTCGCCAGGGCGCGCCAGGCGGCGGGCAGGGCCTCGGCGCGCTCGGGGAGGGGAGCGGTCGCGGCCGCCCAGACGGCCGCCTCGGCCTCCGGGACCTCGTCGCCCAGGACGTAGCGCTCGACGAAGGCCGCGCGGTGCTCGTGGCCGGGGAAGAAGTACCCGCCCGCCGCGAACAACGCCACATAGGCGCGGTGCAGCCCCTCAGTGAGGGTCTCGGCGAGCTCCCACGGGTCCGAGGCGTCGCCCAGGCGCTTCGCGATCGCCTCGACCTCGGCCGCGACCGCCTCGCGGGAAGCGTCGGCCAGGGCCTGCGGGAACTCGGTCGCCTCCGCGCGCGCCTTCGAACCCAGCTCCGAGTCGTCCGCCAAGAGGGTGCCCTCGGCGAAACGGGAGATGACGTGCAACGCCTCGTCCCCCGGGTGGCGCCAGCCCTCACCGCGGTCCAGGGCCTCCAGGTGGGCCTGGAAGCGCGCGACCGTGAGGTGCACGGCCTCGGCGCTGGCGTCGGCGGGGACCGCGTCGGTCTCCCACACGCAGACCAGCTCCGCCTCCTCCCCGAAACCGGACAGGGCGGGGCCGTGCGCGTAGGCGAACGCCAGGCGCTCGTCGTCGTTGATGTCGGCGAGGACGTCGGTGGAGAGCCTGAGGACCGCGTGCGGAAGGGACATGCCGCAATTGTGGCCGTTGTTCGCAACCGCGTCCACCCGACGGACGGCGCGCCGGCGAGGTGATTCGGGCCATGCGCCCGCCACGGCCGAAACATGGGGATCAGCGGAGACCTCATGTCGCATGTGGCGGTTAGCATGTGCAGATGGCAACACCCACCGGCCGCAACGGCACGGATCTCGAGCCTGGCGCGGTCGCCGCCTGGCGGGCACACTCGCAGCGCCTCTGGGGCGAGCGCTTCGCCACCCCGATGGACGCGTTCAGGCACCTGGGAGCAGTCCAGTCCCAGGAGTACCAGCCCTCGAAGCTCACCCCCGCGATGCGCACCCGACCCGACGCCGAGGGGCTGCCGTTCGCGGCCGTCGACTCGATCGACGCCCTCATCGACAAGGGCGCGGTCGTCCGCACCCACGTCCTGCGCACCACCTGGCACACCGTCCCGATCGAGGACCTGCGGATGATGCTCGCCGCCGGCGGCGAGCGCGTCGTGAACCTCATGGGCACGAACAACCGCGCCTGGGGGCTCGACGACCGGACCCTCGACCGCGGCGCCGAGGTGCTCGCCGCGGCCACCGCGGGCGGGCAGCACCTGACGCGCGAGGAGGCCGCGGAGGCGCTGGCCGCGGCCGGGGTCGCGGACCCGACGAGCACGCGGCTGATCCACCTGCTCATGCACGCGGAGCTGAAGTCGGCGATCTGCTCGGGCACTCCCAAGGGCGGCAAGCAGACGTACGCGAACTTCGACGAGCGCGTCCCGGCTGGCGCGATCGAGCAGGACGAGGCGATCCGGGCGCTCGCGGAGCGGTTCTTCACCTCGCGCGGGCCGGCGACGCTCAAGGACTTCACACGCTGGGCGACGTTGAAGGTCGCCGACGCGAAGGCCGCGTTGGACGGTCTCGGCCTGCAGGAGCTGCGGGTCGGCGACCAGGTGCTCTACTACTCGCAGGAGCCGCCGGCGGCGCGCGAGAGCGGCCCGGTGGTGGACTTCGTGCAGGGCTTCGACGAGATGCTGTGCGCCTACACGGACTCGAAGGAGTTCGTGATGCACCATTCGGTGCCGCGCACGCGCTTCCCGGGCCGGGCGCGGTACTCGGCGGTGATCCTGCTCGACGGGCAGGTGATCGGCAGCTGGAAGGCGACGCCGAAGAAGGAGTCCGTGCTCATCGAGACGTGGCGGGTCCGGGGCTTCACGGCCGCCGAGATCGCGGCGCTGCGCCGCGGCGCCGACCGACTGCGCGCCTGGTACGGAAAGCCGGAGATGGAGCTCGTCCTCGACCACGAGTCCTGAGGCGAGGCCCGCATTGCGAGGAACCTTCGGTTACGTGCCGTGTCGGTGCCGTGCCGTAGCTTGGTTGACGAGGGGGCCTGCGTGAAGGACAAATCCGGAATTCCGGAAATGCCCCGCATGCAGGCCCCCTCGTCAATTACCTATACCCCGCGGGGCCGACATCGCCAGCCCCTGAGGTGTATTCGCGTTTACAGGCGGCCCAGGGCTTCGGCGAAGGGGGCGAGGCCCATCGAGCCGAGGTTGAGGGCGTCCGAGTGGAACTGCTTGAGGCTGAAGTCCGCGCCCTTGCGGTTCTTGTAGTCCTCGCGGGCCTGCATCCAGAGGCGCTCGCCGACCTTGTACGACGGGGCCTGACCGGCCCAGCCGAGGTAGCGGTTGACCTCGAAGTGGAGCATGTCGTCCTCGATCGTGCGGGTGTGGGCCCGCATGAACTCGAACATCTTCTCGCCGTCCCAGGTCTCGCCGGCGCGCCAGCCGAACGGGTTGTCCTCGGGGATGGCGAACTCGCAGTGGAGGCCGATGTCGACCACGACGCGGGCGGCGCGGAAGGCCTGCGCGTCGAGCATGCCGAGGCGCCCGGCCGGGTCCTCGTCGTAGTAGCCGAGCTCGTCCATGAGCCGCTCGGAGTAGAGCGCCCAGCCCTCGCCGTGGCCCGAGCACCACATCATCTGGCGCTGGAAGCGGTTGAGCAGCTCGATGCGCGCCATGGTCTGGCCGACCTGGAGGTGGTGGCCCGGCACGCCCTCGTGGTACACAGTGGACTTCTCACGCCACTTGCCGAAGAGCTTCTGGCCCTCCGGCACCGACCACCACATCGCGCCGGGACGGGAGAAGTCCTCGCTCGGTCCGGTGTAGTAGATCGCCCCGTCCTCGGTCGGCGCGATCTTGCAGTCGATGGTGCGGATCTGCTCGGGGATGTCGAAGTGCTTGTCCGCGAGGTCGGCGATCGTCGAGTCGGCGAGGTCCTGCATCCAGTCGCGGAACACGGCCTTGTCGGTCATGTTCTGCTCGGGGTCCTGGTCGAGGAAGGCCACGACCTCCTCGATGGACGCGCCGGGCTTGATCTTCTCGCAGGTCGCGCGCATGTCGGCCTCGATGCGGGCCAGCTCCTGCCAGCCCCACGCGTACGTCTCCTCGAGGTCGATCGCGGAGCCGATGAAGTACCGGGACGCGCGCGAGTACCGGTCGCGGCCGACCGCGTCGTTCTCGGGCGCCTGCGGGGCCAGCTCTTCGCGCAGGAACAGCGCGAAGCGGGTGGCGGCGTACCGGGCGCGGGTCGCGCCGTCGCTCAGGGCGATGCGCAGCGCGCCGGTCTTGATCGGCTGCCCGTCGACCGTGACGCCGTTGACCAGGTTCGCCCAGAAGTCGGTCTCGATGCCCTTGGCGCCGTTCCAGTTGTCGCAGTGCAGCGCGACTTCGAGGATCTGCCGCTTGGCGGCGACGCGCCCCTCGGCGGCCTCGGCGCGCAGCGTCTCGGTGTACTGCTCGAACGCGGTGGGGACGGCCTCGAGGCGGGCCGCGATGTTCTCGGCGGCCTCCTGGCCGTCCTTCGGCATGAGGTCGAAGATCTGCCGCACGCTGTGCACGGGGGAGGCGAGGACGTTGAGGCTCAAGTAGGTGTCGCCCGCCTCGTGGCGCTCCATCTGCAGGCGCAGCCGCTCGAGGATGGCCTCCTTGGCGACGCGCTCGCGCTCGTCCACGGGCTCGGCGGCCTCGAGGTCGGCGATCGCCTTGCGGGTCAGTGCGGCTTCGGCCTCGAGCCCGGCGGGCGAGAGGTCGTCGATCTCGTGGTCGTGTCCGGGGACGCCCATGCTCGTGGCCGTGAGGGGGCTCAGAGCGATGACGTCCTCTACGTACTGGTCGGCGATGCGATCGATGCTTCTCATGAAGTGGACTTTACGCGAGGGCGCCGGGCGAGCGCGACCTCGCTTTCGACCGCTTCGAGCCATCCGCCGGCCGCGCCGAGTTCCGCGAGCGCTTCGCGCGCGAGCGGGATACGTTGTGCCGCAAGGGGTTCCGGAGGCCAGTCCGCGCGGCGGGCGCGGGCTTCGTCGAACCATTCACTGATTGAACTTGGCCAATCGGTGTATGCGTCGAGGTGGCGCCGCGCCGTCTCGAGTTCTGTGGCGAGGTCGTCGGCGGCCGCGATGAGCTCACCGCGATTGCCTTCGACCATGCCCGTGAACAGGGCGGTCGGGCTGGCCGCGACGCGGGTGCCGTCGCGGAACGAGCCCGCCGCGAGGGTCCGGGCCAGCGGCTCGTCGGCGACGCGCACGAGCGCGGCGGCGACCAGGTGCTCCAGGTGCGAGATGCGGGCGGCGGCCCGGTCGTGCGCGGCGGCGGTGGCGGGCACGACGTGCGCGCCGATCGACGTCCACAGCGAGGCGAGCGCGGTCCAGTCGCCGAGGTCGGTGTCCGCTTCGAGGCACAGCACCCACTTGCGGCCCCGGAACAGGTCCGGCTCGGCTGCGGCGAACCCGGCGGTCTCCTTGCCCGCCATGGGATGCCCGCCCACGAACCGGTGGCGTGCGAACAGCCGCGCGGGCTCGGCCTTGACCGAGGACACGTCAGTGACCAGGCCGGTGTAGCCGTCCAAGGTCTCGGCGGCGACGCCCGCGAGGTGCCGGAACGGGGCGGCGACGACCGCGAGGTCGGTGCCGGCGAGGTCAGCGGGGTCGCCGGTGACGGGGAAGTGCGCGGCGGCGGCGTCGCGGGTGGCCGGGTCGGGGTCGAAGCCGAGCACGTCGTGCCCGGCCTCGGCCAGGGCGAGCGCGGCGGAGCCGCCGATGAGGCCGAGCCCGATGACCGCGACGCGCATCAGAGGTAGAGCCCCGTGCCGTCGTTGTCGACGCGCTTGGCGGCGACCGCGTGGATGTCGCGCTCGCGCAGGAGGAGGAAGGTGCTGCCCTGCAGCTCGACCTCGGCCTTGTCCTCGGGGTCGAACAGGACCCGGTCGCCGGCTTCGACCGAGCGCACGAGGGGGCCGACGCCGACGGCTTCGGCCCAGTGCAGGCGGCGGCCCATGGCGGCGGTGGCGGGGATGACGATGCCGGCGGCGGAGCGGCGCTCGGAGTCCGCGTCCTCGCGCACGAGGAGGCGGTCGTGGAGGAGCCGGACCGGCAGGCCGGTCGTGGAGTCCAACGGTGTATCGGTCACAGCGCGCCAGCTTACCGGGAGTGGGAGTGCGGCGCGCAGTGCGAGCGGGGAGTCTCACTCCGTCCCACGGGGTCGGGTGTGGCGGGAGCGTGCGCCCCCAGTACCAGGGTGCATCGTGGGTACGACAATCCGGCGATCATCGAGTGCCAGCGCCCCACGGGCTCGGGAGTGGCGGCATCGAGCGCCCCCGTGTACCAGGGTGGCTGGTGAGTACGGCGATCCGGCGATCATCAGTGCCAGCGCCCCACGGGTCGGGTGCGGGGAAGTGAGTGCCCTCGAATACCAGGGTGCCCTGCGGGTACGACAATTCGTCGCCGAGCGCCGAGCGCCGAGCGCCGAGCGCCGAGTGCCGAGCGCCGAGTGCCGAGCGCCGAGTGCCGAGTGCCGAGTGCCGAGCGCCGAGCGCTTCGTCGGAGTCCAGTCGGCCCTTCCGTCGGCGGTCGCGGAGCAGGGCCGCCGCCTTGGCTGCCGCGCGCCGGTTTCGGGCGTGCCCACCGTAACTCGGTACAGGCTGCTGTATCGGAAGAGTCGCACCGAACCGGTACGGTACGTGTTGACGTTGCACCCACCTCCTTCCGGAGGAACCGTCCTTGGAGAGACCGTTGAGCCGATTCCGCCGCACCACCGCCCGGGCACGTCAGTTGTGGATCGGCATGCGCCTCAACCCTGTCGCCGAACGCGCGCTCGCCGCGCGCGAGCCCGACGACGAACCCGAGATCCCCCTCGTCATCGCCGACGGCGCGGGCGACATACCGCCCGAACTCGACCAGTCCGGCGACGGCGAGCACCCCGAGCGCCGCTTCGTCCCCACCGGGCTCGCCGTGGCCGCCGCCTGGTCCTGGCGGCTCCTCATCATCGGCGTCGTGATCGCCGTCGCGCTCTACCTCCTCAGCTACGTCACCGTCGTCGTCATCCCCGTCGCGATCTCGTTCCTCCTCGCCGCGATGCTCCAGCCGGCCGCCGCCTGGCTCATCCGCCACGGCTGGAACAAGTCCCTCGCCTCGATCCTCATGCTCGTCGCGGGCCTCGCCGCCGTCGGCGCGATCCTCACCTTCGTCGTCCAGCAGTTCATCGCGGGCATCCCCGACTTCTACGATTCGATCCTCACCGGCCTCAAGGACGCCCAGGCCTGGCTCGAATCCGGCCCCTACGGCCTCGACGGCGCCCAGGTCGCCGTGTTCCTCGAGGACATCCAGGGCAACATCACCGACTGGTACGACGAGAACCAGCAGACCATCGTGCAGACCGGCCTCGACGTCGCCGGCTCGACCGCCTCCGGCCTCGGCAACTTCGTCACCGGCCTGTTCCTGGTCCTGTTCACCACTTACTTCTTCATCCGCGACGGCCGCAAGATCTGGACGTTCCTCACCGGGATGCTCCCGCGCACCGCCTCCGAGCCGCTCCGCTACGCCGGCGGCGCCGGCTGGTCGACCCTCGTGCAGTACATGCGCACCATCGTGGTCGTCGCCGCCGTCGACGCGATCTTCATCGGCCTCGGCCTCTACCTCCTCGAAGTGCCGCTGTGGCTGCCGCTGACCACGCTGATCTTCCTCGGCGCGTTCGTCCCCATCATCGGTGCGACGGTCTCGGGCATCGTCGCCGTCGTCGTCGCCCTCGTCGGCACCCCGAACGGCATCGTCACCGCCCTCATCGTGCTCGGCATCGTCCTCGCCGTGCAGCAGCTCGAGTCGAACCTGCTGCAGCCCTTCCTGATGAGCCGCGCCGTCAAACTCCACCCGCTCGCGATCGTCCTCGCCGTCACCGCGGGCGGCTTCGTGTGGGGCATCATCGGCGCGCTCGTCGCCGTCCCGATCCTCGCGATCGTCAACGGCACGGTCCGCGCCCTCAACCGCTACCGCGAGGCCCGCCGCGAAGCCCAGGCCCGCGGTCTCGAAGGCGAGGACGCCACCGCCGAAGCGGTCAGAGTCAGCTCCGGGGGCGACCCCGACGACGGCCCCGGCCGTGACAGCGGCGCCGGCCGCAAGAGCAGCACCGACGCGGGCGAGCAGGCGGCCCAGGAGGCATGAGCGCCAACGCGACCGCGACCAAGACCGCGAACAAGACCAAGACCGCCACCAAGGCCGAACGAGACGCCCTCGCCATCCTCGACGCCGCCGTCGCCGCCACGCCGCACGGCCAGGCCCGCGAAGGCCAGCGCGAGATGTGCGCGGCCGTCGCCGACTCGATCGCGAACAACCGTCACCTGCTCGTCCAGGCGGGCACCGGCACGGGCAAGTCCCTCGCCTACCTCTGCGCGGCCCTCGCCGCCGGGGAGACCGTCGTCGTCTCCACCGCGACCCTGGCGCTCCAGCACCAGCTCGTGGCCGTCGACCTGCCGCGCCTCGTGGAGGCCGTCGAGCCCGTGCTGGGCCGCAAACCGACCTTCGCGCTCCTCAAAGGCCGCCACAACTACGCCTGCAAACGCAAGCTCGCCGGTGAAGAGGACGAGGAGGAGGGCTTCCTCGAGGGCACCGAGACGCTGAAGTGGGCCGGGCAGCAGGCGTCCTTCTCCAAGCAGGTGCAGCGCCTCTTCGACTGGGCGAACGACACCGACACCGGCGACCGGGACGACCTCGACCCGGGCGTCTCCGACCGCGCCTGGCGCCAGGCCTCCACGTCGGCGACCGAATGCGTCGGCGCGAACAACTGCCAGCAGGGCCCGGACTGCTTCGCCGAGCTCGCGCGCGCCCGCGCCCGCGAGGCCGACATCGTGGTCACCAACCACGCACTGCTCTCGATCGACATGATGCACGGCCGCACGGTCCTGCCCGAGCACACCGTCCTCATCGTCGACGAGGCGCACGAACTGGTCGACCGCGTGACCGCGGCGGCGCGCGCCGAGCTGAGCCCGGCGCGGCTGCGCTGGCTGGCGCAGCGCGGCCGGCGCCTCATCGACACCGGGGTCGCCGACGAGCTCCGCGAGGCCGCCGACGAGCTCGAGAACGCTTTGAACTTCGCGGGGGAGCGGCGCTTCCCCGACGCTCTGCCCGAGCCGCTCACCGAGGCGCTCAACCTGATCAACCGCGCCTGCGTCAAGGCGACGACGATGCTGGCCACCTTGGACGACGAGACCAAGAAGCAGCTGAGCACCCAGCAGGTCAAGGCGGGGATCACGGAGGCGCAGACGACCGCGGGGCGCTGCGCCGCGCCGTCGCCCGACGACGTGATCTGGTCCGAGCCGAACGGCCCGACCCTGGTGGCCGCCCCGCTATCGGTCGGCGGCCTGCTCACCGAGCGGCTGTACGAGGAGCGCGTCGTGATCGCCGCGTCGGCGACGCTCGCGCTGGGCGGCCGGTTCGACATGGTCGCCAGGGGTCTCGGCCTGCCCGCGCCGACGGGCGAGGAGGACCGCAAGCGGGCCGTGTCCCCTGCGGAGGGCGAGGTGACGCCCGGTGGCCCGGGGTGGGACGCGCTCGACGTCGGTTCCCCGTTCGACTACCGCAAGCAGGGCATCCTCTACGTCGCGGCGTCGCTGCCGCGCCCGACCGCGTCGGGCCTGTCGGATGAGTCGGGCAAGGAGCTGGTGCGCCTGGTCGAGGCGAGCCGCGGTGCGGCGCTCGGCCTGTTCTCGTCGAAGAGGGCCGCCGAGGCGGCGGCCGAGCTGCTGCGCGCGCAGACCGACTACGACATCCTCCTGCAGGGCGAGGAGACCCTGGCGAGCCTGGTGAAGCGGTTCAAGGAGGAGGAGTCGACGTGCCTGCTCGGGGTGATGAGCCTCTGGCAGGGCGTGGACGTGCCGGGCATGACCTGCCGCCTCGTGGTCGTCGACCGCATCCCGTTCCCGCGCCCGACCGAGCCGTTGACGGCGGCGCGGTCGGAGGCGGCGGACGCGGCGGGCCGCTCGGGGTTCGCCGAGGTCTCGGTCCCGGCCGCGGCGATCCGGCTCGCGCAGGGCGCGGGGCGGCTCATCCGCCGCACCACGGACCGGGGCGTGGTCGCGATCCTCGACTCGCGGCTGGAAACGAGCCGCTCGTACGGGAAGTTCATGCGGGATTCGCTGCCGCCGTTCTGGTACACGACGAAGTCCGATTCGGTGGTGGGCGCGCTGGGGCGCCTCGCCGAGACCGCGAATGACTGATGCCGAACGCTGATTGAGAGCCGCCCGCTCTGGGAACCCGTCTTGCCGACACGGCAAGAAGGGCCCAGTGGCGTGCGTTGCGAGCGCCCCCGAAGCCAAAGGTGAACAAGAGATGAATTCAAGTGAAACCTTTGCATAACCCCAGCTTGGAGCGGTTTCGTGGAGTCTCACACAGGAGACTTCACGAGCTTGTGTCGCGTTCACCTGGATGTTAACTTCGCGGTGACGATTTCCACCCGTCCCCTGAGCCGATCGGTACAGTGAGGACAGTCAAAACGACCGAAAGCAGGGGTGCCCAGTGCGGTTCTCGCTGAAGCCTCAGGACGACGCGTTCTACGCCTTCTTCAACGACGCGGCGGACAACATCCGCCGGGGCGTGTCGATCCTGGCCGAACTGGGCGACGAGTCGGCCGACTACCAGAAGATCTCCGAGCGCCTCGTCGACGTCGAGCACGACAACGACCAGCTCACCCACCGGCTCTTCAACAAGGTCAACTCGACCTTCGTCACGCCGATGGACCGCACCGACATGTACCACCTGGCCGGCAAGCTCGACGACATCCTCGACCACATCGAGGCCGCCGCGAACCTCGTCTACCTCTACGGCCTCTCCGAGCTGCCCGCCCTGCCCCGCGAGATGATCGAGCAGATCACCGTCCTCGTCTCCCAGGCCGACCTCCTCGCCGAGTACATGCCCAAGCTCAAGGGCCTCAACGCCTCGATGAAGGACTTCTGGGTCGAGTGCAACCGCCTCGAGAACGACGGCGACCGCGCTTACCGCATGCTCCTGGTGCGCCTGTACTCCGGCGAGTACCCGGCCCTCACCGTCATGAAGCTCAAAGAGGTCGCCGACGAGCTCGAGGCCGCCTGCGACTCCTTCGAGTCGGTCTCCAACGTCGTCGAGTCGGTCTACGTCAAGGAATCCTGAACGTGGACAGTGTCCTCATCGCCGTATTCGGCTGCATCGCCGCGGCGCTCCTCTTCGGCTACACCAACGGGTTCCACGACTCCGCGAACGCCATCGCCACCTCGATCTCGACCCGCGCCCTCAAGCCCCGCGTCGCGCTCGGCATGGCCGCGATCGGCAACTTCATCGGCGCCCACCTCGGCGCGAAGGTCGCCAAGACCGTCGCCGAGGGCATCGTGTCCCTCCCCACCGGCCTCGACGGGCTCCTCATCGTGATGTCCGGCCTCCTCGGCGCCATCACGTGGAACTTCATCACCTGGTACTTCGGCCTCCCCACCTCCTCGTCGCATTCCCTGTTCGGCGGCATCGTCGGCGCGACCATGGCCGGCGGCTGGCTCATCATGGGCAACGCCAACGTCTGGGTGCTCTGGCACGGCATCGTCGAGAAGATCGTGCTCCCCACGGTGATCTCCCCGCTCGTCGGCTTCGCGCTCGGCTTCCTCGTGATGATCGCCGTCTACTGGCTCTTCCGCCGCGGCCGCCCCGACAAGCTCAACCGGGGCTTCCGCCACGCCCAGACCGCCTCCGCGGCCGCCATGGCCCTCGGCCACGGCATGCAGGACGCCGCGAAGATCATCGGCGTCATCGTCCTCGCCCTCTACGTGGGCGGCATCCAGGACGACGCCACGCACATCCCGCAGTGGGTCTACTGGGTCTCCGCCGCCGTCATGGCCGCGGGCACCTACGCCGGCGGCTGGCGCATCATCAAGACCATGGGCCGCAAGATCATCGACCTCGGCCCGCCCCAGGGTTTCGCGGCCGAGACCGTGGCCAGCTCGGTGCTGTACGCCAACACCTACCTGCTGGGCGCGCCCATCTCGACCACCCACACCATCACCTCGGCGATCATGGGCGTCGGCTCGACCGGCGGCAAGCGCGCCGTCCGGTGGGGCGTGGCCCGCTCGATCGTGATCGCCTGGATCATCACCTTCCCGATCGCGGCGCTCGTCGGCGCCCTGTTCTACCTGCCGATCCAGTTCATGGGTTAGGACGCTTCCGCGCGCGGCCCGGCCTCGGCCGGGCCGCTGTCGTTTCAGCCGTTGCGCACTGGAAACGCCCGATCTGAGTTAGCGTGATGGCATGTCCATCCAGCGCTTCGGGAAATGGGACTTCAGAGCGGTCGACTCCACGTCGGCCGCTCGCGCTCTCGCCCGCCTCCGCAAGCAGGGCGCTCCCGCCGAGCCCGAGCGCGCCGCCGCCGTCGTCCTCCTCCGGGAGGCCCCGCTGCGGGTGTTCCTGCTGCGGCACGCCGCGAAGGAACCGTTCGGGCTCCCCTCGATCGGGCGCGCCGACACCCTCCAGGTGCGCGAGCGCTGGTCGCACCTCGACGTCGACCACTACGAGCACGCCATGAACGGCCCGCGCTGCGGCGCCCAGTACGGCTTCCCTGGCGGGAGGCACAAGCCCGACGACCCCGACGTGGCCATGACCGGCCTGCGGGCCGTCGAGGAGGAGACCGGCGCGATGGTCGCCCTCCAGCGCGCCTGGGCGCGCTGGGTGACGCCCGAGTACGAGCCAGTGCGGTTCGACTCCTGGATCTACGTGGCGACGCTCGCCGAGGGCTTCCAGCCGCGCATCCGGGTGCGCGAGCCGGAGTACGCGACGTGGATCGGGCCGGAGCAGGCGGTGTGCCAGTACGGCGGCCAGATGTCGATCCCGGAGGCGACCACCCTCGCCGAGCTCGCGCGGTACTCGACGGTGGGCGAGGTCTTCGCCGCCGCCGAGCAGCGCGACATGGCGCCGATCCTGCCGCGCGTCGCCGTGGACGGCGAGGACGCCCGCCTGGTGCTCCCCGGTGAAGAGGGCTACCCGACGGACGCGCTCGCCGCCGCTTAAGCGGGCAGGCGCTTGGCCCACTGCACGTCGGTGCGGACGATCTCGAAGCCCTGCGAGCGGTACAGCTTGACGGCCTTCGCGTTCGACTCGTCCGCGTACAGGTCGACCTGCCGGATCCCGTGCGCCGCAAGGTGGGCGAGCCCGGCGAGCGTCAAGGTCCGGCCGAGGCCGGTGCCCTGGGCGCGCGGGTCGACGCCGAGCACGTAGACCTCGCCGACCCCGTTTTCCACTTTGGTCCAGTGGAAGCCGAGCAGCCCCTCCTCGTCCTCGGCGACCAGCAGGCCGTCCGGGTCGAACCAGACCTCCTCCTGGCGGGCGGCGAGATCAGCTGCGGTCCAACGGCCCTGCTCGGGGTGGGTGGCGAACGCCGCCGCGTTGACCCGCAGCCACTCCGCCTCGTCCCGCCCGACCCTGAAGGGCCGCAAGCGAACCCCGGCGGGCAGCACCGCGGCCGGGCCGTCGCCGGTGGGCCAGTTGCGTCCGATGCCCTCCGGCCACGCCGCGGGCCAAGCGAATCCGTGCAGGTCGCGCGAGAACTGGTACAGCACCCGGTCGCGTGTGAAGCCGTGCTTTGCCGCGAACCGCTGCGAAACGGGCAGATCGCCGTGCGCCCACACGCGCAACTTCGTGATATCCGCCTCAATCCAATCCAGGACGTTCGCGAGCAGTCGGCTCCCTACCCCCTTGCCGCGGTGGGCCGGATCGACCGCGATCTCGGCCTCGGCGGCGTCCTCGACGAGCTCCGCACCCGCATACGCGATCACCGTTTCACCAAGGGGCACAACGAAATGCCTGCGATGCTTCTCAGGGTGGCGGGAGAGCGCGAGGGTGGTCTGCTCGTTGAACGGGGCGATGCCGTCGACCTCCTCGCAGCGGTGCGCCATCGTAACGATTCTGTGAATATCCCGACCCGGAAGTGAAGCATGTTGCGCCATGGGGTTACCCTAATCGTGGACTCAGCACCGTGCCGGGGTGCTGAGTCCTTTTTCATGCCCTGATCCTGTGAACACCCCAGGCGCACACCGCTGCCGGGGCCGTTTCGATCGGATACTCGCGCGAGTGCGCAGTTCGCCGGAAATGTCGCCGCAGCGATCGGCGGCGCGGATGGCGGAGAGGGTGGGATTCGAACCCACGGTGAGCTTTGACACCCACGGCGGTTTTCAAGACCGCTGCACTAGTCCACTATGCGACCCCTCCAGGGCCTGTGAGGCAAGCGCCAATCTATCAAACCGCGGTCAGGGCCGCTCTGACTGGACGCAGCAGGTGGAGCAGGTGCGGTTGCCCTCGATGGTGAGCGCGAGGCAGCAGGTGCGCCGCCGGTAGACCAGGCGGCCTCGCTCGTCGGTGCTGATGTCGACCAGGTCGCCGACGTCGAACAGCTCCAGCAGGGTCTTGGCGACCACGTCGTCAGGGTCGGGCACGACCTGCGCGATCGAAGCGACCGCGTACGCGATGCCGGAGGCGACCGATCCCATGAGCGTGCGCCGGCCGACCCGCGCGTTCGCGAGGAACGCGTCCAGGACCGGCACCAGGTGGCCTTCGAACACGGTGGCGCGCAAGCGGTCCAGCAGGACCGACTCGTTCGCGACCACTTCCACGTCCGGATGCGCGGCGCACGGATCGTGCGGCAGCGCCAGGAACTTCGGGTGGCGCTGGCGCACCGAGAACATCGGGGCGTCCTCGGCGACGCGGAAGACCGCGTTGGCGGCGTCGAGCACAGGCACGCGGCGGGCGGCGACGTAGCCGAGCACGACCGGCGCGAGCGTCCAGTAGCAGTAGGTCTTCCAGGCGAGTGCCGCATTGGCGTGGGCCGAGCCGCCCCACAGCGCGGCGGCCGTCCCCATGAGCTCGTCGATCCGCTTCCCGGCGGCCAGCTCGGCGGCGGAGAACTCGACGCCGCCCCGGACGGGAGCGCCGTCGAGCCAGGCGCGCACCCCCGCGAGCGGATGGACGCTCACCTCGCGGTCGACGCGGTCGGCGGCGGCGCGGAGCGCGTCGACGGGGTTCGTGACGAGGGGCATCGCAGGGCGGCGATCGAGCGCGGTGGAGCTCAGAACCAGAGCCTCCGCAGTCGCGAGCCGCATAGCGTACCCCTCTCAGGTAAGGACTGGCTAACCTTACCTGATTCGTGGCTGCGAGTGTCAACAAACTGACAGACACGGGGTCGCGACAGGGTGTAGGAAAGCGAGGTGCCGTGAACGGTGAGCGTCGCCGAGTGGGATGAGCCTCACAGCACCTCGCCTCGCACGATGATCATCCCCGCGCCGGGCGCGACCGCGTCGCACACGCGGTGCGACGGCCCTCATTCCCGTCGGCGGCCCCGGGCGTGTCGCGCCCGCGTCTGAGTTCTGGCAGGCTGGAACGCATGCCGAACCCCGAGACCGCGCTCGCCGACGACCCGGCGACGGCCCCTCCGCTGCTCGCGCCCCGCGTCGTCAAGCGCGAGATCCTGATCGTCCTCGCGCTCTCGCTGGGCGCGTCCGCGATCTGGTCGATCGTCGACATCATCGGCACCCTGACCGAACCGGGCGGCCTGGCCGACAGCGTCCAGTCGATGAACTCGGCGAAGGCCGAGGCCGAGCGGCCCTGGTACGACCTCGCGCAGCAGCTCGTCAGCCTCGCCCTCGCGATGGCGCCGGTCGCGCTCGCCCTGCACTTCCTCAGCCTCGACCGCGGCAACCCCTTCCGCGCCATCGGCCTCGACGCCCGCCGCCCCGGCTTCGACCTGCTCAGCGGCGCCGGCCTCGCCGCGTGCATCGGCATCCCCGGGCTCGGCCTCTACTTCACCGCCCGCGCGCTCGGCCTCAACGCCTCGATCGCCGCCGCGAACCTCAACGACGTGTGGTGGGCCGTCCCGATCCTCGTCCTCGCCGCGCTCAAGAACGCGGTCATCGAAGAGGTCGTCGGCCTCGGCTACCTCGTCACCCGCCTGCGCCAGCTCGCCTGGGGCGCGCCCGCGATCATCGCCGCCCACGCCCTCCTGCGCGGCACCTACCACCTCTACCAGGGCTTCGGCGGCTTCATCGGCAACGTCGTCATGGGCGCCGTCTTCGCGCTCTTCTACCTCCGCTGGAAGCGCACCGGCCCTCTCATCGTCGCCCACACCCTCCTCGACATCGCCGCCTTCGTCGGATACCTCCTGGTCGCACCCCACGTGAGCTGGCTCTGACCGACCCGAACCCGCTTGGGCCGCCGAGCACCGGCCCGGTATGCTCTGTGCTTGGTACGCGCTCCGGCGCGTCCTGGAGGATTCGCATAGTGGCCTAGTGCGCCCGCCTGCTAAGCGGGTTTCGGGTGATACCCGATCATGGGTTCAAATCCCATATCCTCCGCTACAAAGCCCCGCTGACCTGCAGAAACGCAGGACCGGCGGGGCTATTTGCTTGCCTGGTCTTCGAATCTTGGTGCGTGTGTTCGACAATAAGCGGTTAGACCCCGTTGAGCTGTGGAAACGCCTGGCATCCGATACCGCATGTCCCGCTGCGCCCAGTTCCATCCGGCAGTCACCAGCCTCGTCCCTGGACTGGTCCTCGCCGGCGACCACACCCGGCAGCGCTACTTGTCCAGCATGCAAGGCGCGATCGTCTCCGGCCGGCTGGCGGCCCAGGCCATCACCCCAGCCTCCCCCGCGCACCCTCGGGTGTAGTCACGGTTCGGCGAGCAGGAGACCCGGCCGCCCGCGACTCCACAAGCGAACGCACTCTGCCCACCCGACTAGCGGGCTCGACTCGCTACTCGCACGGCCAGGTAGACCGCGCGCACCGCCAGCGTGCGTTCGACCTCGTCGATGATCGGGGCGAAGAACTCGCGGCGATGCTCGGCGTCGGTCATCGAGATGACTGCGAAGTACATGCTGCCGAACGCGGCGAACATCGTCGCGTTCTTCAGCAGCGCGACCGGCACCGCACTCCAGATCGCGGAGTACACCGGCGGGGCTCCTATCCACTGCTCGGCGGTCGCGGGGGTGACTACTGCGATGCCGAGCAGCACGAAGAACGCGAACAGGGCGAGGCCGATGAATGCGGCCTGCAGCAATTGGCGACTTGCGAGCATGACCAGGAGGTTGCGGACCTGGCGGCCGTTCAATCGGGTCGGAGGCAGTGGTCCGCCGTCCGTCAGCTCCTCTATCGGAACAGCGGCCAGGGGAGTCTTGCGGCAAGCCGAGGCAAGCACTGACGGGCGCAGATCCTGCTCGACCCGGCCGATCTCATCGCGCAGGCGTGTGGCCGCTGCCAGCACTGTGATCACGCCGAACAGGGCGACCACGAGGGCGACCCGCCACCACGGCAGCCGGTTCATGGCCTGCCAGATCTCGCCGGTGAAGAAGAGGAAGAGCGTGACGAACAGGATCGCCGGCAGCGCGCGCCCGAGCAGGTGCAGACTGTTGCGCAGGTCGTACACGAGGTGTCGAGTCGCGCGGCGCACCAGTGTTCCGAGACCGTACGTCGTCGCCAGCGCGGTGGCCGCGAACACGAGTCCGAAGAAGATCACGAACCCCAGCAGGCCGACCGCGTGATCGCCAGGTGGCGTCACCGCATCGTCGACCGCCAGTTGCAGCAAGGGTACGGCGAACGGCATCGCCGCATAGGCGATGAGGATGACCGCGATCGCGGTTCGCGAGAAGTGCGGTTGTCGCCGAACGAACACCGATACGCCCAGCCACGCGGTCGCCGTCAGTGCCAGGACCGCGCCGAGCCAGACCCAGCGCTCTGAACCCAGCGTCTTGAGCGGCACCAGCCAGACCAGACTCGCGAACGTCACGATCGCGAGCGAAGGAAGCATCCTGGGCAGCACGTGCGAGACGAAGGCGTATCCCTCGATCATGGTCGGCATGCCCTGCCGCACGAACCACCGCTCGGTCTGGCGCACCAGGACGGGCGATGTCGTTTGCAACGGCATCGAGTCACCGATCCTGGGACGCGACGAGGTTGCTGATGCTGGTGGCGAACAGCTCGGCGGCGGCGATGCTGGCCTCGTCGTCACGCATGGTGAGCCAAGCCTCGGTGAGGCCGTCGATTCCGGCGAGGATCACCGCTGCGAGCGTCCGGAGCTCGTCGCTCGGGCGATCGGGCCGCCATCGTTCCAGCTGGCGCACTACGAGTTCGGTGAATTGCCGGCGCTCCCAGCGGCTGAGTTCGAGCAGTTCCGGATCGGTGCGCGCGGCGACCGTCAGGTCGGCGAGCACCAGGTACTGCGCGGGATTCGACCTGATTCGGGCGAGCTGGGCGTGCAGCACCTTCGAGAGGCTCGTCGCAAAGGAATCGCTGTCAGGGTTGAGTTGCCACGCCGTCGCGAGGGTGCGCTCGCTCTCGCGCTCCAGCAGCGCGCGAAGCAGCGCGCTCTTCGAGTCGAAGCAGTAATGGAACATCCCTTGCGGCACTCCCGCGGCCTCGGTTATCGCCCTTGTGGAGGATGCGACCACGCCTCGTTCGCTCATGACCTCGATCGCCGCATCCATCAGCTGCTGGCGTCGCTCGGCAAGGCTGCGGCGCGAGGCGCCGGATTCTGTGCTCATCGCGTCATGCTAGCAGGGTTGACCAATTGACTGAGTCAGATGACTTGGTCAATTGACCAAGTTGGGGTATGGTCGTGCCGAGCGGCCCCGAGGCGGTCGCCGGTTGCCTTGGGAGGAATCGGAAATGAAGAAGTGGGCGATACTCGGCGCAGCGATCGTCGCGGAGGTGGCAGCGGCGTTGGCGTTGCGCGCGGCGATCGACGACCCCGGTTGGGCGGTGCTCACCGTGACCGGATACATCGGCGCGTTCGTCGCGCTCTCAACGCTGCTTCGCGCCGGAGCGCCTATCGGGGTTGTATACGGCATCTGGGCCGCCGCGGGCGTGGCCCTGACGGCCGTCCTGGGCACGGTGCTCTTCGACGAACCGTTCACGCTCTTGATCGGGATCGGCATCGCCGTGGTGATCGCGGGTGTCGTCCTGGTCGAGACCGGAAGTCATCACGAGCGCCCACAAGAATCTCTTGAGCGAGCGGAGGTCGCCCGATGACCGCTCTCATGCTCGCCGGCGCGATCATCGCAGAAGTCGCCGCGACCCTTTCGCTCCGGGCCTCGGAAGGGCTGAAACGAAAGTGGTGGATCATCCCGATCGCCGTCTGCTACGCCGGCGCTTTCGGACTCCTGACCCTTGCGCTGGCGCAAGGCATGCCGATCGGCATCGCGTACGGCATCTGGGCCGCATGCGGTGTCGCCCTGACCGCTATTGGCGCCCGCTGGTTCTTCAAGGACCGGCTCACCTGGCGCATGGGCGCCGGTATCGCGCTGATCGCGCTCGGCGTGCTCATCATCGAACTCGGGACCGCGCACTGAGACCTCCCCGGACGCGCCTTGCGGGCTGGCGAGGGGTACTGGCGGATCCGGGCGTCGACGGCATCGTTCGATTTGGCATCCGATACATCCGGCGGTCGCCAGCCAGTTTTCTGATCCCCTGAAGCGGGCTCGATGGGCGGGACGCCGCGGAATAGTTGAAACGACTCAATCAAAGGGTCGCCAAATCACAAACCGTTACCGTTTCTTCGCAAAAATGGTCGGCATCGAGCCTTGACGGCGCAGTTCACAGCGTTCTATGTTGGCTATGCCACAGATGAAACGATTCAATAATTTGATGGCAACTATTCTGACCGTGACTGCAAGGAGGCAGCGTCGTGTCGCAGCGAGTGTGCTTCACGCTCCGGGTGAGGCCCGAGCGCCTGGACGAGTACCGAACGCGCCACACCGCAGTGTGGCCCGAGATGCTCCGAGCCCTGGCTCAGACCGGCTGGAGGAACTACTCGCTGTTCCTCGACCGAGACGGCCTGCTCGTCGGCTACCTCGAGACCGAGGAGTTCGATGCCGCCCGAGCCGGGATGCGCGAACACGAGGTCAACGCCCGCTGGCAGGCCGAGATGGCGCCGTTCTTCGAAGGCACCGACGGGGCCGCCGCCGACGACGCGCTCCACCTCCTGACCGAGGTTTTCAACCTCGAATCCCAACTGGCCGCCGCCGCAGCGGTCGAAGGCGAAACCGCAGGCAATGCGTGACCCCCTCTGCGACAAGGAGAGCATCAATGATGATCCGCCACCCGGACCGCGCCCGCCGCACGCAGGCGCCGGCACGGCCGACGCCTCCGGAGGCGTCGCATGAGTGAGCCCGTTCGCGAAGCCGTGCTCGTCCTCGAAGGAGTCCGGAAGTCCTTCGGCGCCACGGCGGCCCTGACCACAGGCGGTATCACGGTCGAGGCCGGGTCGATCCATGCCCTCGTCGGCGAGAACGGAGCCGGCAAGTCCACCCTGGTCAAGATCGTCGCTGGCGTCCACAAGCGCGACGGCGGGACCTTCCGCTTCCAAGGCGAGGACGTCGACTTCTCCTCGACCGCCGACGCCAAGGCCGCCGGCATCGCCGTGATCTACCAGGAGCCCACCCTGTTCCCGGACCTCTCGGTCGCGGAGAACATCTTCATGGGCCGCCAACCGGTCAAGTCCGGCCGTCGCATCGACCGGGCCGCGATGCACGCCCAGGCCGCGGAGCTGTTCGAACGGCTCGGCGTCCACCTGGACCCGCGGCGCGTCGCCCGAGGCCTGTCGATCGCCGACCAGCAGATCATCGAGATCGCCAAGGCGATCTCCCTGGACGCGGCGCTGCTCATCATGGACGAGCCGACCGCCGCCCTCTCCGGTGTCGAGGTCGACCGCCTCTTCGCCGTCGCCAGGGGACTCCGCGACGAAGGCCGCGCCCTCGTGTTCATCTCGCACCGCTTCGAAGAGATCTTCGCGCTGTGCGACACGGTGACCGTCATGCGCGACGGCGCCTATGTCGCCACCCAGGCGATCGCCGAGACCAGTCGCGACGAGATCGTCTCCCAAATGGTCGGCCGCGAGGTCGGCGACCTCTTCCCGAAGGTCCCCGCCGAGATCGGCGAGACCGTCCTCAGCGTCGAGGGACTGCACTCCACCGGCGAGTTCCACAACGTGAGCTTCGAGGTCCGCGCGGGCGAGATCGTCGGCATCGCCGGCCTCGTGGGCGCCGGCCGCAGCGAGATCGCCCGCGCGGTCTTCGGCGTCGACGGCTACGACTCCGGCACCGTCCGCCTGCACGGCAAGGCGATCCCCATGCGCGACCCCCAGGCCTCGATCAAGGCCGGCATCGCCTTCGTCCCTGAGGACCGGCGCCTGCAGGGCCTGGTCACCGACGGCTCGATCGCCCGGAACATCGCCTCGGTCATCCGCAGGCGACTCACCAAGGCAGGCTTCCTGACCGCGCGCTCCGAACTGCGCGCCGCCGACGAATGGGCCGCGCGCCTGCAGGTGAAGACCCACGCCCTGGACATGCCCGCCCTGACCATGAGCGGCGGCAACCAGCAGAAGGTCGTCCTCGCCAAATGGCTCTCGACCCGACCGAGCCTGCTCATCGTCGACGAACCCACCCGCGGCATCGACGTCGGCACCAAGGCCGAAGTCCACCGGCTGCTGTCCGACCTGGCCGGACAGGGCATCGCGATCGTCATGATCTCGTCCGAACTCGCCGAGGTCCTCGGCATGGCCGACCGGGTCCTCGTGGTCTGCGAAGGCCGCATCACCGCCGACATCGACCGCGAGCAGGCCACCCCCGAAGCCGTGATGCGAGCGGCCACCCAGACACACCACCCGGAGGCCGGCGCATGAGACAAGCCCTAGCCAACCTGTTCCGCTCCCGCGAACTCGCCGTCGCCCTCGTGCTCGTCGCGGCCGTCGTCCTGACCGCCCTGAAGTCGGAGAGCTTCGTCTTCAGCGCCGACGGCTGGCGCAACCTGCTGGTGACCCCGGCGATGCTGGTGATCCTCGCGGTCGGCCAGGCCGCCGTCATCATCACCAGGAACGTCGACCTGTCCGTCGGCTCAGTTCTCGGACTCACCGCCTACATGACCGGCCGGATCTTCATCGAAGCCCCCGACATCCCGATCGCCCTCGTCGTGCTCGCCGCGATCGGACTCGGCGCCGTCCTCGGACTCGTCAACGGCGTGGTCGTGGCCTTCGCGAAAGTCCCCGCCCTCGTGATCACCCTCGGCACCCTCTACATCTACCGCGGCGTGTTCCTCACCTGGGCGGGCTCGGACCGCATCAACGCCTCCGACCTGCCCGACGACTTCCTCGCCCTGGGCAACGAGCAGATCGCGTCCATACCGCTGCTCACGATCGTGGCCCTCCTGGTCCTCGTCGCGGTCGGCTACTACATGTACTACTCGCGAGGCGGCCGCGAAATGTACGCGATCGGCTCCGACCCCGGCGCCGCACGCCTCTACGGCCTCCCCGTCACCCGCCGCGTCGTCAGCGCCTTCGTGCTCTCCGGCGCGCTGGCCGGCCTCGCCGGCGTCGTCTACGCCGTCCGGTACGGGACGGTCTCCTCCGGCGCGGGACTCGGCATCGAACTCGAAGCGGTCGGCGCCGCGGTCATCGGCGGCGTCGCGATCTTCGGCGGCAGCGGCACCGTGTGGGGCGCCGCGATCGGGGCGACGCTGCTCGTCACGATCAACCGCGCCCTTCCGGTCGTGGGCATCTCCGACTTCTGGCAGCGCGCCGTCGTCGGCGCACTGATCCTGGCCGCCATCGTGCTCGACCGCGTCCTGGCACTGCGCCGGGAACGCCGCCTGAGCGTCGAACGTGACACGAGGAGCCTCGCATGACCACCCTGAACTTCCGAGCGCACGCGCGGCCGGCCTGGCGGCGCCTGCTCTTCACCCGCGAGATGGCGGTCATCGGCCTCCTCGCCGCCGTGCTCCTGTACGCGAACCTCCAAGTGAGCAACTTCGACAGTCCCCTGACGCTCTACTACCTGTTCCTCGACGTCACCCCGCTGCTGCTCATCGCACTGCCGCTGACGATGGTGATCGTCACCGGCGAGATCGACCTGTCGGTCGCCAGCGTCGTCGGCCTGTCGAGCGTCCTGGTCGGGGTGCTGTCCGCACACGCGGGCATGCCGCTGTGGGCCGCGGCGCTCGCGGCGATCGCCATCGGCGCGGTCTGCGGATCGCTCAACGGCTTCCTCGTCGCCTACGTGGGCCTCCCGTCCCTGGCGGTCACCATCGGCACGCTCGCGCTCTACCGCGGCATCGCCATCGGCCTGCTCGGCACGGAAGCCGTCACCGACTTCCCCGAGTTCTGGACCGACCTGGCCAAGCAGCGCATCGTCGAAGGCGGCAGTGTCCCGGTCGTCCTCATCCTCTTCGCGGTCCTCGCCGCCGGAACGGTGTGGATGCTGCACTTCTCGCCCTTTGGGCGGGGGATCTACGACATCGGCCTCAACCGCGAGGCCGCGCACTTCACCGGTGTCAACGTCGCCCGGACCAAGTTCCTGCTCTTCGTGCTGACCGGCGCCGTCTCGGCCCTGGCCGGCGTCTACTTCACGCTCCGCTACGGCAGCGCGCGCGGCGACAACGCCTACGGCCTGGAACTCCAGGTCATCGCCGCGGTCCTGCTCGGCGGAGTGTCGATCTTCGGCGGACGCGGGGCCCTCCACGGCCCCATCGCCGGGGTCTTGCTGATCGGAGCCGTGTCGAGTGCGATGCGGCTGGAGGGGCAGACCGTCAACGCCATCAACATCGTCATCGGCGTCCTGCTGATCGCGTCGGTCGTGTCCACGCCCATCCTGTCCCGGTTCGCCGTCAAGCGGGCTGCCCGCAAAACCATCGAAAGGAATGAACAATGAGGTTTATCAACAAGAAAGCCATCGCCGCGGCGGCGACCCTCGTGGTCGGCCTCGGGCTGACCGCCTGCGGCGGCGGTGACGATGGAGGCGAGGACGGCGGCGGGAGCTACACGTTGCTGCCGAAGAACCTCGGCAACCCGTACTTCGACACCAGCGAAATGGGCGCGCAAGCCGCGGCCGAGGAACTCGGCGTGACGGTCACCCAGGTCGGGCCCGACGCCGCGTCCCCCGAAGCGCAGGTGCCGTTCATCAACACCGCGGCGCAGCAGGGAGCGGACGCGCTCATCATCTCGGCCAACGACCCGACGGCGATCTGCGGTGCGCTGCAGGAGGCCTCGGACGCCGGCACGGCGATCGTCACCTTCGACTCCGACACCGATCCGGAGTGCCGCGACCTGTTCGTCAGCCAGGCGGACGCCGCCGGCATCGCCAAGGTGCAGATAGACATGATCGCCGAGCAGATCGGCGGCTCGGGCCAGATCGCGATCCTCTCCGCCTCGGCCAACGCGACGAACCAGAACGCGTGGATCGAGCTGATGAAGACCGAGCTCGCGGCCAACCACCCCGACATCGAACTCGTCGACACCGTCTACGGCGACGACGACGACCAGAAGTCCTTCGACCAGACCGCGGCCCTGCTGCAGTCCTACCCCGAGCTCAAGGGCATCGTCTCGCCGACGACCGTCGGCATCGCGGCCGCGGCCCGGTACCTGTCGACCTCTGAGGCGAAGGGCCAGGTCGCGATCACCGGCCTCGGCACGCCGAACCAGATGCGCGAGTACGTCGCCGACGGCACCGTGACCGAGTTCGCGCTCTGGAACCCGGACGACCTGGGCTACCTCGCCGTGCAGGCGGCCGCCGCCCTGGCCAACGGCGACATCGAAGGCAACGAGGGCGACACCTTCACCACGGAGCGCCTGGGCGAGTACACCGTCGGCGCCGACGGTGTCGTGCTCCTCGGCGAGCCGTTCCGGTTCAACGCGGACAACATCGACGACTTCGACTTCTGAGGTCGGCTCCCGCACGCGGGAGCGTCGTCAAGGGGGAGCGCCGGGCGGCCGGCCCGGCGCACCCCGGATCGTGACACGGCCCGGACGGGCCGAATGAAAGGAGTGGGTCGATGGACGTCCCAGAAGTCAAGGCAATACTGCGCGAGCTGCAGATCGAGGTGCCCTCGTGGGCGTTCGGGAACTCGGGCACCCGCTTCAAAGTGTTCGCCCAGCAGGGCGTGCCGCGCGACCCATACGAGAAGATCGCCGACGCCGCCGAGGTCCACCGCCACACCGGCGCCGCCGCCACCGTCTCTCTGCACATTCCTTGGGACAAGGTCGAGAGCTACGGCGACCTCGCTGCTCACGCCGAAGGGCTGGGCGTGCGGATCGGGGTCATCAACTCGAACACGTTCCAGGACGACGACTACATGCTCGGCTCCGTGTGCCACCCCGACAAGGCGGTGCGGCGCAAGGCGGTCGACCACCTCCTCGAGTGCGTCGACATCATGGACGCCACCGGGTCCCGGGATCTGAAGCTCTGGTTCGCCGACGGCCTCAACTATCCCGGTCAGGACGACCTGCGCGCCCGCCAGGACCGCCTCGCCGAAGCGCTCGACGAGGTCTACGCCCGGCTCGGCGACGAGCAGCGGATGGTCCTGGAGTACAAGTTCTTCGAGCCCGCGTTCTATGCGACCGATGTCCCGGACTGGGGTACGGCGTATGCGCACACGCTCAGGCTCGGCGCGAAGGCGAAGGTCGTGGTCGACACCGGCCACCACGCGCCCGGCACGAATATCGAGTTCATTGTCGCGTTCCTGCTGCGCGAGGGCAAGCTCGGCGCGTTCGACTTCAACTCCCGGTTCTACGCCGACGACGACTTGATGGCCGGGGCGGCAGACCCGTTCCAGCTCTTCCGGATCATGCACGAGGTCGCGCGCGGCGGCGGCTTGGATGCGGGCGTGAACTTCATGCTCGACCAATGCCACAACATCGAGCCGAAGATCCCCGGCCAGATCAGGTCCGTCATGAACGTCCAGGAAGCGACGGCGAAGGCGCTGCTGGTAGACACCGACGCGCTCGGTGCGGCGCAGGCTGCAGGGGATGTGCTGGGCGCGAACGCGGTCTTGATGGACGCGTTCAACACCGATGTGCGCCCGCTCCTCGCCGAGCTGCGCGAAGAGCAGGGTCTCGATCCCGACCCGACGGCCGCGTTCGCGTCCTCGGGCTACCTGGAGAAGGTCGCTGCCGAACGCATCGGCGGCGCGCAAGCCGGATGGGGGGCATGAGTTGAGCGGCAAGACGATCGCGGACCTGATCGGCCGGTCGAACCGGCTCGGTGCGAACAAGCGCAACACCAACTACGCCGGCGGCAACACCTCCGCGAAGGGGACCGAGACTGATCCCGTCACCGGGGAGCCGGTGGAGCTGCTGTGGGTCAAGGGCTCCGGCGGCGACCTCGGCACCCTGACCGAGGCCGGGCTCGCCGTGCTGCGCCTGGACCGCATGCGCGCCTTGGCGACCACGTACCCGGGTGAGGAGCGCGAAGACGAGATGGTCGCCGCGTTCGACTACTGCCTGCACGGCCGCGGCGGCGCCGCGCCCTCGATCGACACGGCGATGCACGGCCTGGTCGACGCCGTCCATGTGGATCACCTGCACCCGGACGCCGGGATCGCCTTCGCGACCGCCGCCGACGGCCCGGCCCTGACCGCGGCGTGCTTCGGCGACCGGGTCCTCTGGGTCGACTGGCGCCGTCCCGGGTTCCAACTCGGCCTCGACATCGCGGCGATCAAGGCCGCGAACCCGCAGGCCGTCGGGTGCATCCTCGGCGGGCACGGCATCACCGCCTGGGGCGAGACTTCCGAAGCGTGCGAAGCCCATTCGCTCGAGATCATCCGCGGCTGCGAGGACTACATCGCCGCACGCGCCGCCGCGAACCCGTTCGGTGGCCGAGTGACCGAGTACGCGCCGCTGCCCGAGGCCGAGCGCCGCGCCCGCGCGGCCGCGCTGGCCCCGGTGATCCGCGGTCTGGCCTCCACCGACGCCCGCCAGGTCGGGCACTTCAACGACGACCCGGAGGTCCTGGAGTTCTTGCAGGGCAGTGAGATGCCGCGCCTCGCGACGCTCGGCACCTCGTGCCCGGACCATTTTCTGCGCACCAAGGTCCGGCCGCTCGTGCTTGACCTGCCGCCGGCCGCGTCCGTTGAAGCGACCGTCGAGCGGCTGAAGGCGCTGCACGCGGGCTACCGGGAGGACTACCGGGCCTACTACGAGCGCTACGCCACCCCGGAGTCCCCGGCGATGCGCGGCGCGGACCCGGCGATCGTGCTCGTCCCGGGCGTGGGCATGTTCTCGTTCGGCGCGAACAAGCAGACCGCCCGGGTGGCGGGCGAGTTTTATGTCAACGCGGTCAACGTGATGCGCGGGGCGGAGTCGATCTCGACCTACGCCCCGATCGCGGAGTCGGAGAAGTTCCGGATCGAGTACTGGGCGCTCGAGGAGGCCAAGCTCCAGCGGATGCCCAAGCCGAAGCCGCTCGCGACCCGGGTCGCGTTCGTGACCGGCGGCGGCTCCGGGATCGGGCGGGCCATCGCCCACCGCCTGGCCGCCGAGGGCGCCTGCGTGGTCGTCGCCGACCGCGACGGCGAGGCCGCCGCGAAGGTGGCCGCCGAACTGGGCTCGAGCGATGTGGCGGTGCCGGTCACGGTGGACGTCACGGACGAAGCGGCCATCGCCGCGTCGATCGCCCAGGCGGCCTTGGTGTTCGGCGGTGTCGACCTGGTCGTGAACAACGCCGGGCTCTCGCTGTCGAAGCCGCTGCTGGAGACCACCGCGGCGGACTGGGACCTGCAGCACGACGTCATGGCCAAAGGCTCGTTCCTCGTCTCGCGCGAGGCCGCCCGGTTGATGATCGCGCAGGACATGGGCGGGGACATCGTTTACATCGCGTCGAAGAACTCGGTGTTCGCCGGCCCGAACAACATCGCCTACTCCGCGACCAAAGCGGACCAAGCGCACCAGGTCCGGCTCCTCGCCGCCGAACTCGGGGAGCACCACATCCGCGTCAACGGCATCAACCCCGACGGCGTCGTCCGCGGCTCCGGCATCTTCGCCTCCGGCTGGGGCGCCAACCGCGCCGCCGTCTACGGCGTCGAAGAGGAGAAGTTGGGCGAGTTCTACGCGCAGCGGACCCTGCTCAAGCGCGAGGTGCTGCCCGAGCATGTGGCCGACGCGGTCTACGCGCTCACCGCAGGCGACCTCTCGCAGACCACTGGCGTGCACATCCCGGTCGATGCGGGAGTCGCGGCGGGCTTCCTGCGATGAGCGCGAAACGCTACGCCGCCGTCGATCTCGGGGCCTCGTCGGGCCGGGTGCTGGTCGGCACCGTCGGTGACGCGAGCGTCGAAGTGGCGCAGGTGCATCGGTTCCCGAACGAGCCGGTGCGCCTGCCCGACGGCCTGCACTGGGACGTGCTCGGGCTCTACCGGCACCTCCGGCAGGGCCTCGCTGCCGCCGGGCCGGTCGCCTCGGCCGGGATCGACTCGTGGGCCGTGGACTACGGGCTCGTCGACGAGATCGGCTCGCTGCTCGGCCTGCCGTTCCACTACCGCGACGAGCGGACCGCCGACCTCCCCGACTGGCCCGACCCGGCCGGGTTGTGGCGGGCCACCGGCATCGCCCACCAGCCGTTCAACACCCTGCACCAGCTGCGGGCCGAATCCACGTGGCGCCTGGCCGAGGCCGCGCACCTGCTCATGATCCCGGACCTGCTGGGCTACTGGCTCACCGGCGCGATCGGCGCCGAGCGCACCAACGCCTCCACGACCCAGCTCTACCGGGTCGAAGGCGGCTGGTCGGAGGCTGTTGCAGCCGCAGCGGGTATCGACGTGTCGATCCTGCCTCCCGTGCGGCGACCCGGTGACCTCATCGGGGAGACGGACATGGGGGTCCCGCTGGTCGCGGTCGCCTCGCACGACACGGCCAGCGCCATCGCCGCCGTGCCCGCCGAGAGCGAGAAGTTCGCGTACATCTCTTGCGGCACATGGTCGCTCGCGGGCCTGGAGTTGGACGGGCCGGTGTTGAGCGAGGGCGCGCGGCTGGCCGGGTTCACCAACGAGGCCGGTGTCGACGGCACGGTCCGCTTCCTGCGCAACGTGATGGGCCTGTGGCTGCTCCAGGAGTGCCAGCGGTTCTGGGGCGAGGACTCGGTCGAGGCCTTGCTTTCGGCAGCGGCGCAGGCGAAGCCGTTCGCGGCGCTGATCGACCCGCAGGACCCGGCGTGGCTGGCGCGGGGCGACGAGCCCGGCGGCATGCCCGCCCGGATCGCGGCGAAGGCCGACGGCGTCCTCGATTCGCGCGGCGCGATCGTCCGCTGCGTCCTGGAGAGCCTGGCGCTCGGGCACCGGAACGCGGTCGCGGAGGCTGCTGCGCTGGCGGGCCGGGAGGTCGAGGCGGTGCACCTGGTGGGCGGCGGGTCGCGGAACGCGCTGCTGTGCCAGTGGACGGCCGACGCGACCGGGCTGCCGGTGCTGGCCGGCCCGGTCGAGGCGACCGCGCTCGGCAACCTCCTCGTGCAGGCGCGCGCCGACGGCGTGGTGGCCGACCTCGCGCATCTGCGCGCACTGGTGCGCCAGACGCAGCGGGTGGTCCGCTACGAACCCCGGCCATCGCCCGGATGGCATGAGGCCCTGGAGCGAGTCGCGAAGGCGCGCCGTCCGTGACCGACCGCTCAACACCGTCCACCCGCTACCTTCGATGGGCTCGAACATGACTCAGCGACAATTTCCCCGCCCCAAGGACCTGCTGCCCTTGGTGAAGTTCAAGAAGCCCGACTTCAACGCGAAGCGGCGGCGCCTGCGGGC